>JAWUXT010000126.1:0-21177 GCA_034111205.1 Paraglaciecola sp.
CCTGAGGCATAGGCTTCAGCATGGATGTAAGAAATCTCTTTGAGTTTAAGTGCCCCTTCCATCGCTATGGGGTATTGATCGCCTCTGCCTAAAAACAAGCTGTGATGTTTATCGGCAAATTCTTTAGCCAGTTCTTTGATGCTATCGGTTAACGTCAGTGTTTCTTCTAACTTAGCAGGTAAGCTATGTAGCGCTTTCACTATGTGGTCATGGTCTGTTTGACTCATGTTGTTGTGTTGGCCAATCGCTAAGGTCAACATTAAAAAACCAGTAAGCTGAGTCGTAAATGCCTTGGTGGAGGCAACGCCAATTTCTGCCCCAGCTAGGGTCATAAAGGCTAAGTCTGATTCTCTCACCAAGGATGAGCCGGGTACGTTACAGATAGCCAAACTTGCTGAGTAACCTTGTTGTTTGGCAAGCCTAAGTGCAGCGAGTGTGTCGGCTGTTTCACCAGATTGTGAAATAGTGACGATTAAACTATTGGGATGCACAAAGGATTTTCGGTAGCGAAACTCTGAGGCAATTTCAACATTACAGGACACGTTGGCATATTGTTCTAACCAGTATCGTGCTGTCATGCCTGAATGATAACTTGTACCACATGCGATAATTTGCACATGTTGAATGCCGGCTAATATTTTGTCGGCACCTTGGCCAAATATATTTGGGCTGATACCGGTATCACTTAAACGGCCTTGTAATGTGTTACGAATAACACTCGGCTGTTCGTGGATTTCTTTTAGCATATAATGGCGATAACCGCCTTTGTCGCCTGCATCGTGCTCCACATCAGACTCAACCACTTCTCGTTCTACAACAGCACCACTTTGGTCGTAAACCTGAATACTGGTACGGGAAATTTCGGCCACATCGCCTTCTTCCAAAAACATAAATCGACGAGTAACGGGTAACAATGCCATTTGATCTGAGGCGATAAAGTTTTCGCCTATGCCTAAGCCAATCACTAATGGGCTACCAGAGCGGGCCACAATAATGCGTTCTGGATCCTCTCTATCCATAATTACCGTACCGTAGGCACCATGAAACTTAGTCACCGCATTTTGTACTGCTTTAAGTAAGTCACCGCATTTATCCAGTTCTAAGTGAACCTGATGGGCAATGGTTTCGGTGTCAGTGTCTGAACTAAAACCATAACCGGCTTGGGTCAGTTCTTGACGTAATGTTTGGTAGTTTTCGATAATACCATTGTGGACAACTGCAATACGCTCAGATGAGAAGTGTGGGTGGGCGTTGGCTTCGGTTACTCCACCATGGGTTGCCCAGCGTGTATGCGCTATACCGGTTGCACCTTTAACCGGTTGCTCTTTTAACGCTTGTGCTAGCTCTTTTACTTTACCTATTCGTCTGGTACGGGTGAGATTGCCTTGGTGATCTAATAGAGCAACGCCGGCCGAGTCGTATCCTCGATATTCTAAGCGTCGTAAACCTTCTAATAATATTTCAACTACATTACGTTCGGCAATCGCCCCTACAATCCCACACATATTAAGCTCCAATCTCTGTTGTATTGGCACAGATAACGTCTACGCCGTGTTGTTCAATTTGTTGTTTTACATCTGCTGATATTTTATCGTCAGTTACTAAAACCGAAATTGCACTCCATGGCAACTCTACATTCGGTATTTTTCTTTGGAATTTTTCAGATTCGGCCATCACAATCACTTGATTGCATACCTTGGCCATTGTTTGGCTTAATTGTGTTAATTCGTTAAAAGTGGTGGTGCCTTTTTGCGGGTCCAAGCCAGCCGCGCCAATAAAAGCTTGATCAAAATTATACTCATTAAGCACCAGTTCAGCCATTTTTCCTTGGAAAGAATGGGATTGAGTGTCCCATGTCCCTCCAGTCATTAAGACTTTAGGTTCGTTTTCTCGCTCTAATAAATAATTGGCTACTTGCAATGAGTTAGTCATCACCAGTAGACCTGTCTTGTACTTTAATTCAGGTAACAATGCGGCGGTAGTACTGCCACTGTCTATAATGATGCGATTATGATCTTTTATAATAGAAGCCGCAGCGGCAGCAATCGCTTTTTTGTACGGGGATACCTTCTCATCTGACATTTCAGAGGAACTGGTGGGTAGCAAAATAGCACCACCAAACTTTCTGAGCAGTAGACCATTGCTTTCAAGTTCAACGAAATCCTTGCGAATAGTCACTTCTGAAGTGGAGAACAACTTAGCTAATTCATCAACGGCTACTTCACCAGTGTGGTTGAGCAGCTCAACGATTGCGCGTCTTCTTTGTTGGGTATTTCGTTTTTGCATGTATTTAGAATAAGTTTCAAATCGAAACTTATTCTAAATTTAATCTTACGAATTGCAAGTTATGTTTTTGTGAAGCATTAAAATAAATCCACTTTAGGTATTCGATATGCATCAAAATATGCACAAACAGAGCATAACATGTAGATTACTTTTTCTGTGGTCGCTGCCAATTGCTTACATTTCTTTGCTTCGCTCTGGCAATGGCTAATTCATTAGCGCTTACTTCTTTAGTCACAACAGAGCCAGCCCCAACAGTTGCATTGACACCTATAATGGCTGGTGCCACCAGCGCACTATTCGAGCCAATAAAAGCGCCATCACCAATAATGGTTTTGAATTTATTCACACCATCGTAATTACAGGTAATAGTACCAGCACCAATGTTGGCACCCTCACCAACCACAGTGTCGCCAAGATAAGTGAGATGATTGGCTTTAGAGCCTTTGCCTAAGATGGTTTTTTTCATTTCCACAAAGTTACCTACACGAGACTGCTCCTTCATAACCGAGCCTGGGCGAAGTCGAGCATAGGGGCCAACACTACAGTACTGGCCTACAGTGGCTTGTTCTAATATTGAGTTGGCGTGAATAGTCGCGTTATCTTCGATGGTGCTGTCTATTAAAATACAATTAGCACCGATAGTGACGTTTGAACCAATTTTTACCTTACCTTCAACGATGACGTTCACGTCTATACTTATATCTTGTCCGACTTCTAATTCACCTCTTAAGTCGAAGCGTGCTGGATCTAATAATGATACACCTTGCATCATTAATGCTTCCGCTTGTTCCGCTTGGTAAGCTCGTTCGATTGAAGCAAGTTGCACTCTATTGTTGATCCCTTCTACTTCAATTGCAGAACTGGGCTGTGACGCATGGATAGATTTACCTTCTTTGGCGGCCATTTCAATCACATCTGTTAAATAGAATTCGCCCTGAGCATTATTGTTGTTTAGGGCAGACAACCAACGTTTTAGATCTTTGCCCCCCATAATCATCATACCGGTGTTAGTTTCTTTGATTTGACGTTGTGATTCAGAAGCATCTTTGTGTTCAACAATGGCGGTGACTTGTTCACCTTGCCTAATTATGCGGCCCATACCAGTCGGGTCTTTTAGTTCTACGGTAAGCAAAGCCAAGTCGGCATGTTTTTTCACGGTTATTAACTGCTGCAATGTGGACTCTTTAATGAGCGGCGCATCACCCACTAATATCAGAACATCTTCATTATCTTGTATATGAGGCGCGGCTTGTTGAACTGCGTGGCCAGTGCCTAGTTGTTGGTCTTGTAGACACCATGACAAATCATTGTGACTCAGTTTATCTTGCAACTGCTCTCGTCCGTGTCCATATACTAAGTGTATATTCGTGGCACCTAATTTTTTGACTGTATTAATGATGTGCTGAACCATGGGTTTGCCGCCGATGGGGTGCAATACCTTAGGCAAAGAAGATTTCATCCTAGTGCCTTTGCCTGCTGCTAAAACTACTACTGAAAAAGTCATTCAATTTCCTTTAAAAGAGAGATACCTGTTGCCCACTGGTGCGACATCCTAAACATTAACACATTCTACTTATTTGCTAATGTACTGTCAGTAGCTGAATGAATGTAAACAAGTTTGGTTTATTCATATTCCAAAAATGCTGGAAAAAAGTGCAGCTGAATTATCAGAATAGTTATTCTAATATAAAGGCTTCAGATAGATTTTAATCAATATTAATAAAAAAAAAGTATCTGGCTGATTACTCTATAGGTAATTCTCCGTTATGATGGTGCCATTGCCTTTTGGCATGTGTTGTTGGACAACAGATTAGATAAATTAAGAGCAGGGCTGCCCGTGAATATTTTTCGTACATTACATCGAAGTATCTTAATGCTGTTTGCCGTGGTTGTGATATCTATCGTCACCTTAGTCCATATCAGTGTATCTAAAATAGTTTCTGAACAAAGCAGAGCGCAACAAAAATCCCATTCTCCCGCGTTACAATTGGTTGTAGAACAGCTTATGCAGCCTCTGCATATTTCACAGACATTGGCTAAAGCAAAAGAGCTCAAAGACTTAATGCGCAGTCCGAAAGACAATGAAGACCAAATATTTGCGACCCTAAAGCGCCTGAATAATGAATTTTCATTAAACTTTTTTATTGCTAGTGAGATTAGCCGTATCCAATATGATTCAGAAGGTAGAAAAATCGAACTGACTGAAGATAAAGTTGATTGGTATTTTCGATATAAAGCACAGCCAGAAGATGCTATGGCCGATATTGGACAATGGCAAGATCCTCAGTTTTATATTGATTTAAAAATTTATGATGATGAAAACAATTTTCTGGGAGTCTTTGGTGTAGGTAAAAGCCTGAATGCATTTACCCAAGTGTTTAATGACTATAAAAATACCTACGGATATGATTTTATTTTTGTTGATCAGAATAAAGATATTACTCTGACATCGGATCCCGCGCTATTAATCAAAGGAGTAACGTTTAAAAACCTAGCCGACTTGCCATGGTTTCAAACATTAAAACCAGAGCAACAACAAGCGTCATTGAATAATTTGTTATTGCAAATCAATGGCCAAGAAGCACTGATAGCAGAACTTAATATTCAGCCCTTTGACTGGACTTTGTACATCATTACCCCACTGCAATCTCGACAAACTGAAATAAGTCGAGGCTTTATCATTAGTATAGTGACCTTACTGACCGTGATATTTGGATTGTTTTTATTGATATACAACTTGTTATATTACTTCAAAAAAGACATCCAAAAAATCAAACAAATAGATATCCTGACCGAGCTGGCTAATCGCAGTAACATCACCTTAAAATTTGAAGAACTGATGTATGAAAAGCAATCGGTTAGCGTAGTGTTAATTGATTTAGATAATTTTATGCCTATTAATGAAACTCACGGTAGGAAAGCTGGCGATATAGTGCTGCGTCAAGTTGCACAAATGTTGCAACATGATTCTCGTGAAAAAGATATTTTAGGTCGCTGGAGTGGAGCTGAATTTATTTTATTGATGCCTGATACTGGTCCTCACGAAGCGGTTGAATTATGTCAGGAGTTATGCAAAAAAATGGCAGCTATGACCATCACTACGGGTACAACATCTATCCAAGTAACAGGTAGTTTTGGGGTGTCTTTTACTGCGACGCCTCGCTCTATGTCTGAAATTATTTCTGCGGCAGATGATGCCTTATTTTCTGCCAAACGTGATGGTAGAAACATGGTTAGGATGCAGTTAATTGATTCTGATTAAAGCATTCACAGTGTTGGATTAGATAAAACAACGCTTTGCTCCAACTCTAGTAGACCTGCTTTAATTGAAGTACCCCACGCATATCCCGTCAATTTTCCATTACTGCCGATAACACGATGACAAGGAACAACAATTGTAAAGGGGTTGCGTCCATTCGCTGCGCCGACAGCCCTGACTGCTTTTGGGTTGTTTATACCTTTGGCAATATCCGCGTAATTACAGGTTTTTCCATATTCGATAGTGGTCAGTTGTCGCCAAACTTGATGCTGAAAATCAGTACCTTTTGTGTGTAAGTTCAAACTAAATTGAGTTCTTTCACCTGCAAAATATTCTCCTAATTGCGCAACTGCTTGTTGGGTATTCAAACACCGATTGCTGGTTTTACACTTCTCTTTGACAAAGCGGATTGACGTAACACCATCGAGGTCTGCACAAATTTCTAGTGTGCCAAACCTTGTATCCAAATATTCGAAAAAATGATTAGGCTCTGTCACGTCATACTCCAAAGTTGCAATGTTAGATAGCTTCGCCATGGGCGAGCTAATTCAGATTCTATTTTAATTTTTGCGAGTTGTTTCTTTACAATTAAGTCAGTGTTAAGCCAAATGTCTGGGCATGACTGGCCCCGCATTTTTGCATAAGCTACAGTCCAAGGCCCTATACCTTTTATATTTAACCAAGTATCTATAGATGAATCTTGTGCTTCTGGTGAATCTGATGACCCTAATAAGTTTAGGTGATGTTGTGCAAGCAGCCGTAAGGTTTGTTTGCGACTCTGTGGAACTTTTAGAAAACAAAGCTGACTATTTGCAATCGCTGCAGCTGTCGGAAAATAAAGTTTCTCACCTTGTGTCTCGCCTAATTCCTTGGTTAATTGTGATAATAAGGTAACGGCCGCTTTGACTGATATCTGCTGACCTAGAATGGCACGACAGCCAGCTTCAAATGTATCCCATACACCGGGTATTCTTAACCCTGTGACTATCTTGTCTTCTGGTACTCCGCATCTTACTAATTGAGTTTGGATAGTTGTGGTATCTGCGTTGAGATCAAACATTCGCTCAATATTACTTAATATAGTCGCCAACTTTTCGATATTGGGTAGACTTATCTCTATCTTCAAATAATGTTTACCCTGGATACTTGAAACTCTAAACCAACCTTTATCTTTTCCAATAACAAACGTTCTCGAATAGCAATTATCGTTGACACTCTCGACTCCTTGAATTGCTCTTAAAGTCATGAACGATTGTATATGCTGCCAATTGAAAGGTGGCCGAAAAGCAAGCCTAAGGCAAATAAGCTCGTCTTGCTTTTTTTTACCGTGTTTTATTTGCTGGGGTGTTAAGCCGGTCACCTTTTTGAAACTATGTTGTAATCGCCTAGCACTTGCAAAACCACTAGCATAGGCAATCTGTTCAATGGGTAAGTTGCTTTCCTGAAGTAGTTTTTTAGCAAATAAAACCTTATCAAATAATTGATATTGTTTTGGACTTAAGCCTAAATGCTGTTGAAAAAGTTGACGAAAATAGCGGGCTGATATACCTAATTTAGTGGCTATTTCTTGAATGTTTAATTCTTTATTTTGCCTCAGTAAACGCATTGCTCTGTGAACAGTAGTATTCACGCCCTGCCATGCGTATGAGTGGGGTGCGCTGTCAGGCCTGCAGCGTAAACAAGGTCGATAGCCTGCTAACATGGCTTGTTGTGCTAATTGAAAGTATTCGACATTTTTTTCAAGGGGGGCATTAGCAGGGCAAATTGGCCGACAAAAAATATGGGTGGTTTTAACCGCTATAAAAAATGATCCATCAAAACGTGGGTCTCTTGCTAGCCGAGCTTGTTGATAATCAGTGTTCATTATTTTGTGCTTTACTGCCTGTGATATACTTATTCTAACGATTTCTATCGAGTGAGTGCGACAAAAGCGGCAGTCAATTGTTATTCTGCAATGTCTTGTATGAACAATTCATCATGATGGTTGATCCTAAGTACTAACAAAGAGGATATAATCAGTGTTGGCTAAACACATCTTAGTCGGCTCAATCTAATAATAGGAATAATGTGGCTTCTTTTTTTTATATAATGACAGGTTTGTTGAAAATACTGATCAAACTTATGCAACCTCAACTTTTCCATGTTTAAGTCTTTTATAGGGTTTCTACTACTTTTAAGCTTATACAGCCAGCAGTGTATTGCTGCGGATAAATGGTTGACAAAATTTGCACAAGATATTCAATTAAAAGCGCAAAAAAAGAACTTACCTGGATATACCTTTGCTTATATTGAGAAAGGTAAACCTGCTTCGGTGGTGGTGTACGGCAAAGAAAGCAAGTCAGGCAATCCTATTGCTATAGATACTGTATTTAGATTGGCCTCAGTATCAAAAACATTTACTTCTATGTTAATGGCTAAATATGTAGCACGAAATCAATTGGACTGGCAAATTCCGGTAGCGCAATTGGTGCCAGAATTCTCTCATACAAAAGGGAAAGCCGGCGAGTTGGTATTACAACATGTTATTGGTCAATCTAGTGGTTACACGCCTAATGCTTATGACAATTTAATTGAAGCGAATTATTCGGTTAAGCGAGTGCTCACTATGCTTTCAACGCTAAAGCCATTGTGTCAGCCAGGGCAATGTTATACTTATCAAAATACCTTATTTGCAGTGGTAGATGGATATTTTGAACAACATCACTCTTCGTATGGACAGGCCTTAACTCGCACTTTAATTGAACCATTAAATATGCCTCATGCCAGTGTGGGTAAAGTAGGTTTAGAATCATCTGCCAAGTGGGCAAGACCTCATGTTGCCATTTCAAAAAATCGCTGGCGCTCGACTACAGTTCGGGATGACTATTACAAATATTCTCCAGCGGCTGGGGTAAATGCGAGTATGCGGGATATGATTATTTGGATGCACGCACTTTTGGGAGAGGCGCCAGGAGTTGTCCCAGCTGAGTTAATTTCTCAGGTAACCACTCCACTAACTAAAAGTACCAAAGAAGTGTATCGTCGCCAATGGCGTAAGTTTTTGTCCGATGCCCACTATGGACTAGGATGGCGGATCTATGATTTTGCAGGGCATACCCTTAATTATCATGGCGGTTGGGTACAGGGTTACCGCGCAGATATCGCATTTTCACCCGAATTTGGCGTGGGTTATGTGATGTTGATGAATGCGGAATCCAACTTGATTAATGAATTTACTCCTGACTTTTGGGCCCGCTGTTTTAAACATCTAGAACAAGTCAGCTTACTTGCAGGCTCAATCCAAACAGCACCTAATACTATTCAGAATAAATAATGGTTAGGTGCAGGGTGCTAGGTATTAAGAGCTAGGAGCTAGGTTTTTAAATAGGTATAACCTTTAAGACAATCTTCATAGAAGTCTGTCCATTTTACGCCTTCTCTAGGTTTCATTTTCCCCTGTGAAACGTGCACGTCGATCATTTTCTTCAGGCTTTTAGCCATTGAACTTGGATGATATTGCATGATGGATAATACATCTTCAACCGAAGATCCCTTGACCATTTCTTCAATGTAAAAGCCCTGTGGATCGTCGTCATGACTAAATATATGTACTTCGTTCAAACGACCAAACAAGTTATGCATGTCACCCATCACATCTTGATAAGCACCGGTTAAAAACAAGCCCAAATAATAGTCTTCATCTGGCTCTAGTTTATGCATCGGCACAATATTTGATATACCATTTTCGCTAATAAACTGATCCAACTTCCCATCGCTGTCACAAGTGATATCTACCAAGGAACAGTTGATGGTTGGTTTTTCATTCATTCTGGTCAGTGGTACCACGGGTAATAATTGGTCTATTGCCCAAGTGTCGGCAGCTGATTGAAATACTGAAAAATTGCATAGATACTGTGAAGATAACGCAAAGTCTAGCTCTTGCATTTCTTCGGGTACAAACTCAGCATCCTTGAGACGCAACTGAACAGTTTTCATAATCTGCCAGTATAAGGTTTCAATTTTTGCTAACTCTTCTAGGGATATTACCCGCAGTTTGAATGCATTTAAGGCTTGTTCTTTAAATTGCGAGGCGTCATTAAATATTTCTTGAAGGTTGTCTTGTTTATCAATGATTTCTGCTAGTTCTCGCATATCACTAACCAAGACGTGTTCACCATCCACAGCCAGAGTAGCTACGCCGGTTCCGTGTGCTTTTATCTCACCTACCACCTCAGTCACTACGCAACTATGGTGCGCAGTAATGGCTCTGCCACTTTCGCTAACTAAAGTTGGGTGGGGAACATTTTCTAAATCACACACTTGTTTCATGCCATATACAATGTCAGCCACATATTCTTGCATATTGTAGTTTCGCGACGAGTCATTGGTTGACTGGCTGCCATCATAATCAATTCCTAAACCGCCCCCAACGTCAACGTAATCTAATTTGAAACCCATTCGGTGTAGCTCAGAGTAAATCATCGCGCCTTCAGTGATGGATTCTTTTACCGCACGAATGTCGGTCAGTTGGCTGCCAATATGAAAATGCAAAAGTTTTAAGCAATCCGCCATGCCATTTTCTTCAAGGTAACGCGCCGCATTGATTATTTCACTGATGGTTAAACCAAACTTAGCTCTATCACCACCAGAGCTTTCCCATTTGCCACGACCTTTTACCGTCATCTTGGAGCGAACTCCAACAATTGGCATGATATCTAGTTCTTTAGCAATCTTTACTAGTAAAATGAGTTCTGAAAACTTCTCGATGACAACAATCGTTTTTCGTCCAAGTTTGCGACTTAGCAGTGCCAACTGCATAAACTCTTGGTCTTTGTATCCATTAAGTATTGTGAGTGACTCTGTATTGGTATTTAGCGCCATTACAGTCAGAAGTTCAGCCTTTGAGCCTGCTTCCAAACCATAATTAAAAGGTGCGCCTGCGTCGACTATTTCTTCCACAACTTCACGCATTTGGTTCACTTTTATAGGGTATACACCCATATATTCGCCCTGATACTCAGCGTCTTTAAGCGTTTGTTGAAACGTTTGGTTCAGCAATGCAACTTGTGAGCGAAGAATGTCGTGAAATCTAACAACCACAGGAAATTGAATGCCTTCTTGTTTGATTTCTTCTACTACTGCTTTGAAATCAATTCGCATATTTTTATTTGATGGATCAGGGGTAACATGTAGATTTCCATTTTGACCAATTTCAAAATAGCCAGCGCCCCAACGTTTTACTCGGTAGATATTTTCCGAGTCATCAACGGTCCACTTTATCGTTCTTGGCATAATATTTTTCTGTCTATCAAAAGGGTTGAAACGCGCGGATTATAATAAACAACAATTGTGCTGACTAGCACGATTAATCGTTATTAAACCAAAAGTAATGATGCTGATCCTAAAAACACAAAAAAACCTACCACATCAGTCACTGTAGTTAGTATTACGGAGCCAGCAAGAGCAGGATCAATCCCCATTTTGTCGAGTAATACTGGGATCACTATGCCTGCAATAGCAGCAATAAGCATATTGATAATTAACGCCACTGCAATAATGGCTGACAGCCATGGGTTGTCAAACCAAAAGGAAGTTATAGCCGATACAACTAAAGCCCAGAGTAAGCCATTAAAAAAGGCCACTAAGACTTCTTTATTTCCAAGAGCCCTCAGGTTAGATGTGGCTAACTGGCCTGTGGCCAATCCCCTAATGGTTAAGGTCAATGTTTGGCTACCAGTAATACCACCCATACTTGCCACAATAGGCATCAGTACAGCCAATGCGACCACTTGTGCCACTACTTCATCGAAAATACCAATCACAATTGAAGCGGCAAAAGCGGTTAAAAGGTTGATCCCCAACCATACTGCCCTTCGTCTTGAGCTGGTAAAAACAGGCGCAAATAAGTCTTCGTCGCTAACGCGGCCCATATGTGATAATTGAGCTTCATAATATTCTTGATAAACGTCAATGGCATCTTTAACAGAAAAGCGTCCGAGTAAACGCCCCTCCTTAGTGATAACAGGTAACATCGAGCGTCCACTACTTTTTACTGCCTCAGACGCTTCAAAGAGGTCTAAATCCGCTGGTAATACGTGATCTGAAAATTCAGCCACATGAATAAGCGGAGTACTTGCTTCACATGTGAATAATTGATTTATGTCAACTTGACCTAAGTAGTGTCCCGTATCGTCGACTACTAAAATACTATCGGTATAGGCGGGTAGGGCCTCAATCTTCAGCGCTTCTAATAATACGCCTACTGTCACTCTTTTATTGACTGTGTATACATCATGGTTAACGTAACGACCCAGTTGTTCGGCGGAATAGTTTAGCGCCTCTGCGATAAGACCTGACTCTTGCGCGCTAAGTTTTTTAATCAAGCCTTTTGCTACTCGGTGGGGTAAAGCATCGAGTATTTCGACTAAGTGTTCGGTGCTGCTAGCAAGCGCAAGGTCTTCAATGTTCTGATTGGACAGCAACGACATAAGTTGCTCACGAGAGTCATTTCGCATCGCAGCCAAGATAGGTGATTTTTTATCTTCATTGAGTGTTTGCCACAACTCAAATCGCAGGTCTTTAGGAAGTCCCTCAAATACAAAAGCCCAATCTTCAGGTGAGAAATCTCGGGCAATTATAGGCACCGCGACCTGACCTTCTTTAAGGCGATCGAGTAACCATAAAAATGCACTTTCCCGCTGTTCTTGACTGACCATTTTATCTCCTTAATACCAATCTATATGTTATCGATAAATGATAACCAAGCCATAGTGATTTATTAGATTTTTGGTGTATCTTATATGCAGCATATGATGCCAAAGCAAATATCCATTCCTTGTAGTCCTAATTCCACTCAAGAAAATGCTTTTAAAATTAATTACTAGAGAAATAGCTATGCAAGACAGAGAAACCAACCCGGCCCCAAGTATCGACGACACTACACATAAACTAGAGTTGAGATACCTGACCATCGAAGATTACCCTGATGTGAAGGAGCTAATGGACGTTGTTTATGTTCAAGTTGGGGGGGCATGGCCACTAAAAAATTATCAAGCTCAGCTTAATATTTTCCCAGAAGGTCAAATTTGTATTGAAGACAAGGGTAAGGTAGTGGCCGCTGCAATTTCAGTGATCGTGGATTATGAAAAATTTGGTGACAAACACACCTATGATGAAATTACTGGAGATGCTTACTTAGGCACCCATGATCCAAAAGGTGATGTGTTATATGGCGTGGATATTTTTGTATCGCCAGAATATAGAGGTCTTAGGTTAGGGCGTCGCTTGTATGAAGCGAGAAAAGAATTATGTAAAAACCTTAATCTAAAGTCGATTATGGCTGGTGGGCGCATACCCAATTATGCAAAACATGCCGCTACTATGACACCTTATGAATATATCGAGGCAGTGAAGTCGAAAGACTTGTTCGATCCTATCTTAACCTTTCAGATTTCAAACGGTTTTGAGGTGAAACAAATACTCAAGGCTTATCTACCAGAAGACAAAGCGTCGATGGGTTATGCCACCCTCCTGCAATGGCATAACATTTATTATAATGCTGAATCTCCTAAGCTTTTTGGTGGCCACAGAAATACAGCACGAGTGGGATGCATACAATGGCAGATGCGTTATTTTCATGATGTCGCAGAATTATTGCAACAAGCTGAATATTTCATTGATGCTCTTTCTGATTATAAATGTGATGTGGCTCTGTTCCCTGAGTTTTTTAATGCGCCGCTTATGGGCATCAAACCCGCAGAAACATCAATCGATGCAATATGGAATTTAGCGACGTACAGCGACGAAATCTTAACTGAAATGTCACGTTTGGCAGTGTCATATAATATCAACGTAATAGTCGGTTCAATGCCGGTTGTTAAGGATGATGAATTATATAACATCAGTTATCTATGTCACCGCGATGGGCAAATAGACTGCCAATATAAATTGCATCCAACACCTCATGAAAAGAAGGATTGGATCATGCAAGGTGGCGACAAACTTCAGGCCTTTGATACTGACTTTGGTAAGATAGGAATTCTTATTTGTTACGATGTGGAATTCCCAGAACTAGGTAGAATTTTGGCTGAACAAGAAATCCAAATTCTATTTATTCCTTTCTGGACAGACACCAAAAACGGCTACCTTAGAGTGCGAATATGTGCTCAGGCAAGAGCAATAGAAAACGAATGTTATGTGGCTATTGCGGGTAGTGTGGGTAATCTACCTAAGGTAGATAATGTGGATATTCAGTATGGTCAATCAGCTGTTTTCTCACCCTCTGATTTTGCTTTTCCACATGATGCAATTGTGTCAGAAACCACACCCAATACTGAAATGACATTAATTGTAGACTTGGATTTGGATAGATTGACACAACTTCGAAATGAAGGCTCAGTCAGAAATTATCTAGACAGAAGACGCGACTTGTACAAAGTAAAGTGGACTGGGAGGTAAGTAGGCGCTCACACTCTTTGGTGAGTTAATAAAAAAGCCGCATAAATGCGGCTTTTTTAATGGCAAAAATTAATATTAAAATACTCATTCCTAAATGTTCTAAAAGTATTCAGTCTAGTACGTTTACGTTGAATGATATTGAAAAACTTCATCAATAGACTGGCCAAATACTTCGGCAATTTTGAAGGCAACCTCAAGTGTAGGTGAGTACTTACATTTTTCAATGGCCATGATCGTTTGTCGTGTTACGCCAATCAATTCTGCGAGCTCTTGCTGAGTCATTTCATCAGCAAAAAAACGCAGCTCTCGGATTTTATTTTTGATGGGGAGAGTAGACAAGTTAGTGACTACTTCTGTAATAATAAAGTTGTGCAGAAAATCGAACTACTTCAGAAAGAATGAAACTGAAAAGCAAAATATGTGCAGTTAAAAATGGAATATTTAGCACCTTAAATTGTTCAATAAATTCCGGGCTTATTTCCAGAGAAACCATTCTCCCTAATGTCAATAACACACCAATAACTAATACAGTGTAACCAACGTTGTTACCTTTATATTCGAACAATTTATCTCTTTCATCAGCCCCCAGTTTAGCTGCTTTGCGATTACTTACCGCAAGCATTGTTTGAAATATTATTTCAACAATAATGATGAGAACAAAAGCGCGAACTGATAGTTCTAGTGCTGTGGTTTTAGCTACCTCTTGAGATAGGTTACCTAAAGCTATTACATTTAAAAAATAATCACCAAAAATCAGCAGAGTAGAGATCAATGAAATCCAAATACTTTTTTCCCTAAAAGACATATTCATAAAAATTACTCTTCAATTTAAGAGTAAGTATTGTATGTTATTATTAACTTAATGTTAAATATACTTAACATTAAGTTAATAATTGTATGTATCAAGGGTGCTTTAGTTGTCTTTAAACACCGATGTCTTCATTCCACAGCTGTGGATGTGTATCTATAAAACTTTGCATAAGGTGTATACATTGTTGATTTTGTAACACCTCAACGGATACACCACGAGCAATTAAAAGAGCTTCTTCTCCCAAAAATGTGTGATTTTCTCCTACGATTACCTTACCGATGCCGTATAAAATGATAGCTCCTGAACACATTGAGCAGGGTGATAAGGTAGTATAAATAACTGATTCTCGATAAGTCTGAGCAGATTGGCGACCTGCATTTTCAAATGCGTCCATTTCGCCATGTAAAATTGGGCTACCGCTTTGCACTCTTCGGTTGTGACCACGGCCGATAATTTTGTTGTTATGCACGATAACTGAACCGATCGGGATCCCCCCTTCTGCTAATCCTTTTTGTGCCTCTTCGATTGCAGCTTGCATAAATTTGTCCATGAACACTCCTTAAGTATGGCTTCAGTTTTTGTGTATAGCTTGTGTTGTGAATATTGTGAGCCGCACTTTCTCAAGTGCTTTTTGGGTACCTTCAATATCTAAATTAAGCAAAAGATTCAAGTGTCAAAAGTTTATTATAATTAGATACTAACTATAAGGATACTGGGAGCAATGCGCTTAAGTTTCGAATTTGTTTATTTTACCTATGCACGTTGAGCATGCCTCTTAGTTAATCATCAGTGTGTAGCTAAAAGGTAACACTCATCACTAAATAAATAAATCCTCACCTAAATTTTCATTTTTCATGTATCAAAATCAACAGTTTAACAACCTTGTCTTGAAATTAGCTTGGCATAAGAAGGGTATAAGCAAGGTATAGCTGTCAATAATTGCTTTCGATTATAATCTAGCAAAAAAGTAGGTGCAGTGATGTTGTTATTTATTATTAGTGGTTTTTTATCCTCAGCACTTTTACAAAAGCCATGCATAATCACTATTTAAAAAATCTATCGTAAGGCTATTTATACACCACAACACTTTTTGAATTTTTTGCCACTTCCACAACTACAGGATTCGTTGCGATTTAATGTAGGAGTAGTGGTTTGTGTTGCAGGCTTGTTTAAGATTGCGTCTAGCTCCATAATATTTTCTTGTTGATTTACATCAATTTCAATATTTGCAATAAGTGACTTGTCTAACAATATTGACTCGATTTCTTTTTTGCGTAGCTCTGAATTGACCACTAGTGTTAGGGGAGAATTTACAGTGCCTAATTTCACTTTTCTGTTAGTGTTGTAGCCAAAACGTTGATATTTTTCTCGCACCTCAATGCGACCTTTGAAGAAAACATTATGCATTATTTGATCCTAATATAGTTAGGGGCAGATCATAGCAGGATAAGTTGAAGACACTAACTTAAAGCTATCATTTTGTAGGACTTCACGTGTCGAAATAGCCTAATTCACATTTGATTAAGGTTTCTTCTAATAGGATGCTTGCCATCCTTGTATATCTGATGGTTAAGTGAACTTGTCCTAGATGATAAACGAGATGATGATTACTTTAATGATGGCCAAGAAGATAATGCGATAGATGGCTATGCTGGTTTAGGGGCAGGGATTAACGCAAAAAATATCCGCATAGAAGGTTTTGTCAAAGCTCGTCAGATTGATAGTGAAACTTGGGATAGCGACAAACAAATATTTTACGGGCTACAACTTTCCTTGTCTTTTTAATCTTTATGTACATAAAATTTTATCTACTGTAATTGAAACTAGGTACCTATGTCTGGCAAACAAACAGTTAGGCACCCATCCAGTAATGTGGGGCATTTACATTGTTAGACGAAAATACCCTGTTATGAGTCTTTAATAAGAATATTTATCTAAAATATCTTGGTAAGTATTATTGTTTTTTACTTTTTGTAGTTGTGCATTAAATTCAATAAGTTGTTCTGGTGTCACACTTTTTTGACTGAACATGACATAAGCATCTCCAGTTTTTATGGTGATACCTTGGGCAACAATGTAATTAGCCAATGCTTTGCGCCTAAGTAATGAAGCCCCAACAAAACTATCCTCAAAATATCCGTCTATATCACCATCCAGTAGTCTTGCCACATTGAGCTCACCCATGATGGCATTCACAAAATACTGGGATGTTTCAGGGTTATCTAGATAATCTGTTACCTCTGGGCCATAAACGTAGTCCCCCACAATCCCAATTTTACTACCGTTTTGAATGAAATCAGACAGTGTTTGATACTCCGCTCGAATATTATCGCCGTTGCGAATGTAAAGAGAAAACTCTTCCATTCGGTATGCATCACTAAAAAATGCAAACTGTTCTCTGGCTTCGGTCTTAGATGCCCCTAATAGTATGTCCACTTCTCCTTCTTTCAGCGCCTTTAACAAATCAACCCAAGTGCCTTGTTGAAATGTGAGTTGGCATCCCATGCCTTTAACCACTGCTGCAACTAATTCAATATCTAAGCCCGCAACCAGTTCTCCAACATCTACATATTGATACGGTTCCCATGCGTCAAATCCAAGCACAAATTGACAGTTTTTGGCGGGTGCCTTGTTCTCCATTGATTTTATTGCTTGAGTATCAGCTTCAACAACGGGTGTTGGTAAGGCTTGGTCACTTGTCGATTCAGGTTTACACGCGTTAACAAGAAAAGATAAAAGTATTAGTAAAAATAGATTGCTAATTTTCATGGTTTTTTGCCTCTTATAAATTCCTACTAAGTGTAATTTAGTATTTGTATTTAGCGAGTCTATCTACAAATTGTTAACACCCGGTGCAGCTTTAGTCTTTATGTTGACGGGACCTGCTACTAACATCGCCACTTTGATGGTGATTAAAAACGAATTGGGCAAACATGAGCTCGGTCTGTATTTACTGGCTATCATAAGTAGTGCATTGGTATCTGGACTGATTGTGTATCAGCTCCAAAAATACTGCTGCTCAAGCTATTTAAGACCAGTTCAGTATAAGCTGAGACGTCCTGAAGCAAAGCATTTATGTCTAAAGCAATAAAAGTAATGATTACTTACAATTGGCTAGATCAAAATAATTGCCGATAGTGTGTTGGTGATGTATAACACTGATATGTATAATCACATATTGTTCTCTGGGGTAATAAATGACAATTCATTGGAATGGGGATGTCCCTATCTATATTCAATTATACCAACAAGTAATACAGCGCATTCTGGATGGCAACATTAAAGAAGGTGAAGCTTTACCTTCGGTTAGAAAAGTTGCGGCGGAATACCAACTCAATCCCGTTACTATTTCTAAGGCTTATCAAATGTTACAAGATGAGCAATATGTTGAGAAACAAAGAGGAAAAGGCTTGTTTGTTAAGCCTGGTGCACCTCATCGCATATTGGAAAATGAGCGAGCGTCTTTTCTGGTTACCGAGTGGCCACTAATAATGCAAAAAATTTCACGATTAAAGCTTTCAATAGAAGAGTTGCCACGCACTATCAAGGGGAATACATAATGTCAGCTATGATCTCGATTTCAGGACTACATAAGTCTTATAAAAATAAGCGGGTATTAAATGATGTTAATTTAACCCTAGGTGCTGGACAAATCTTAGGTTTAGTGGGCCCAAATGGTGCGGGTAAAACTACCTGCTTGCAGGCGTTATTAGGTCTGACTAGTTATACAGGTGACATTGACGTTTTAGGATACAATCCTAGCAAAAACAGAGAGAAAATGCTGGAAGATGTAGCCTATATTGCAGACGTAGCCGTTTTACCAAAGTGGATAAAAGTCGACCAGGCTCTGACTTATATGCAAGGTGTACATCCGAACTTCAATCGACAAAAGGCTGAAGCGTTTTTAGCCAAAACCAATATACCAGCAACCGCTAAGGTGAATACCTTGTCCAAAGGCATGGTAACGCAATTGCACCTAGCATTGATTTTAGCCGTAGATGCAAAAATACTGATTTTGGATGAACCTACACTTGGCTTAGATATTTTGACCCGTCGTCAATTCTATGTACATTTACTGGAAGATTTTTATGACGAAGATAAATGCATAATAGTCACCACTCACCAAATTGAAGAAATAGAACATATTCTGACCGACGCCGCATTTATTCGTGATGGCAAGATTGTATTAGATCAGAGTGTGGATGATATTCGCAGTCGCTTTAAATTGGTCGCAGTTGATAACGAACATCTCGAACAAGCTAAAACTTATAAGCCACTCTTTAGTAATAGCATGATGGGTATTACTAGCATGCTATTTGATAATGCCGACCCAGCTATCCTCGCCACTTTAGGTAAAGTGAGTTTACCCACATTGGCTGATATTTTTGTTGGAGTGATGACACAGGGGAGCAACGTATGAATAAATCACAAATTATCATCAGTTTTAGAAAAGAAATATGGGAATTCAAAAAGACCTTATTTTGGGTGCCCGTCATCATCGCTATTTTTATTATAGCTATGCCTCTACTTAAGTTAATACTGCTGGAGGAACATGAAAAAACGATGTTGCTTGATGCCGTAACAAATGTAGATAATCTAGTCAATGTAGAAGGTTTTACGCGCTTTTTTCTTGCTACCATTATGGGGATGTTTGTACCTTTTATAATGGTGTCGCTGATCATACAACTCTATTATTTCACAACTTGTTTGTTTGACGAAAGACGTGATTTATCTGTTTATTTTTGGCGCTCACTACCTGTGTCAGATTTCTTAAGCTTATCGGTTAAGTTGTTCACTGGTGCATTAGTCGTCCCTATCATTTTTATGTTAGCGGCGACTTGTGTGGTATTGGTTTTTCTACTATTTGCACTCATTGCTTGCACGGTGCTGTCGATAGGATATGACATCTCTCTATGGGGATTATGGGGCAGTGCCGACATCATCAGCAACTTAACGTCTATATGGTTAAACTTGTTACCCTATGCACTATGGATGTTCCCGGTTTTTGCATGGTTAATGTTAGCCTCGATGTTTGCCAACAAAGCTCCTTTTTTATGGGCCATATTACCCATAGCCGCCATAGTGCTTATTGAATCTTTTGTCGTGGAATATTTGCACCTTGATGGGGGGTTTTTCTTGAATACATTACGTGAATATTTTGCATTCGGCCAAGGTTTGTTCTCCAATAACGGTGCGAATATTGATTCACCTAGGTTTGTGGTATTTTCGGCCTTGTCCTCAAAAATCAGTATAGTTGCAACACTAATAGGAGTGGGGTTGATGTATATTACTTACTGGTTAAGAGTCAACAGAAGTCACGTTTAATAAAGATACAGTTCAAGCCGCTGCCACGTTCAGTACAATGAGTTTATGTGCTGATCGTGAATTAAATTTATGCAGATACTAACTTAGTCCTCCCTGTCGGCAGAAATCTTTTAGGTCTGCTGGCACTAGTAGTCTCTGCAAACCCGAAGGGGGTCATCAGTGCTTATGGCTTGAATGTTGGGATGCGAATATCAGCGTAAAATCTCACTGAACTTTTAAGGTGATGATACCAATCAATTACCAGCCTTCCATTTGATATTGCAGCCCATAGAGGGTGTCTGAGTTGTGTCAATATGACGACCATCAAGCAGTGCATCCATAGCCTGAATTAAATTGTGACCTGTAGCTTGGTGTTGAGATGAATCGTAGTTTCCAGAAGATATTCGGGTCGGTCTTGAACCATCGAATTGACCTCGATAAACCAACTTTTGTTCGCCATTAAATAGATATAAATCAGGTGTGCATGCTGCAGAGTAAGCTTTAGCGACTTCCTGTTTTTCATCCAGTAGGTATGCAAAAGGGTATTGACGGGCCCGTTTTTCCTCAATCATATGTGCCATATCGTCGTCGGGATATTGTTCGATGTCGTTGCTATTTATGGCAACAAAAGCGATACCCTTTTTTTGATACTGTTGCGCAATCTTTGCCAGCTGTGGTGCAATGTGGATAACATAAGGGCAATGGTTACATATAAAAGCTACCATCAGGCCTTGACTGCCCTCGTAGTCGGACAAACTTACTGTATTGCCATCTGTATCGGGTAAACTAAAACTCGCTGCTTTGTGGCCTAGCGACAACATATTGGAGGGGGTCATTGCCATGTTTGTTTCCTTAAATTAGGATGAAATGAAATCCTTAACAGTTTACCTGCTCTATTCATTACAAGGTACACTTTCACTCATATTGGGTTTCGAAAAGTAAATATGCAACAAGAATTAGAAATTGATGATTTAGTTAAAGGCACGGGCAAAACCGCCGAGCGTGGCGCATTGATCACCGCTCACTATATCGGTTGGCTTGAAGATGGTACAGAGTTTGACTCGTCCTATAAAAAGAATGC
>JAWUXT010000127.1:0-9793 GCA_034111205.1 Paraglaciecola sp.
TTTCCATTGTTACCAGCAGGTAACTACACAATGGAAGCATCAAAAGACGGCTATGTGTTATCTAAGCAAGATGGGCTTGTTGTTGGAAACAGTGGTAAGACAAACATAAACGTTGCCTTGACCAGTGATTCGAATATGGAACGAATTGAAGTAACAGGTGCCGCAGTTACGATTATAGACATTAGCTCTTCTGAATCTTTAACCATAGTTGACCAAGAATTGTTAACCAGAGTACCTATTGCACGTGACTTATCTTCTGTTGCTTTATTGGCTCCAGGTACTGCATTTGGTGATGGTTCATTTGGTGAAGGTTCGGCGATCGAAGGAAACCCAGGCTTTGTCTCTTTTGGAGGTTCATCTTTGGCGGAGAATGCATTTTATGTCAATGGGTTAAACATCACTAATTTTAGAAAAGGTCTAGGTGGTAGTTCTGTACCATTTGATATGTACGAGTCCTTTGAAGTTAAGGCGGGTGGATTTGGTGCTGAATATGGACGAGCTTTAGGGGGCGTGGTGAATGCCACGACTAAAAAAGGTTCAAATGAATTTCATGCAGGTGTGAATCTCTATTATGAGCCAGGCTCTTTGCGTTCAGACCGCGATCAAGTATTCCAAGACGGTGGCATATTACATGAAATCAATAACGAGACAGAGCGTGACTCCCTGCAAGGAAATATTTGGGCAAGCGGAGCGTTAATCCAAGACAAACTGTTCTATTACGTCATGTTTAATCCTCGTGATGTAGAAGTTGAAACTGAGCAACCATCAACCACTTCTACAGATACCTCAACCTCTACTTTCTGGGGTGGTAAAATTGATTGGTACATCACCGATGATCACTTGTTTGAACTCACTTATTTTTCAGATGAGAATGAAGTGACTCGTTCTCAGGATAATATTGATCCCGATACGCGAGTAAATAATGGGTTCCGAGGGGAGGGTGTATACAATCGTGGTGGTTCAAGTTATATCGCTAAATATACTGGCATAATTACCGACGATTTCACCATCAGTGCCTCTTATGGTATTAATGAAATCGACCGCGCTGATGACAACGCTGATACAAACACCACCCTAATCACTGACCGTGAAACAGGCGAAGCCTATGGTGGCTGGGTGGTTGATTTCTTCGAACGCGGCGCCGATGAACGTGAAGTAATCCGCTTAGATTTTGATTATTATATTGGTGATCATGCCATCCGTTTTGGTTACGATAACGAAACCTTAACCTCGGAGTCTGAACGAGGCTACCCAGGTCGTTTTTGGTATAGATACCAAGAAGACTTGAGTCGTGTAAGAGTGCGTGAAAATTATCAGGCGCCAGCTGAATTTAGTACTGACTCGGAAGCCATTTATATTCAAGATACTTGGCAGGTAACAGATGATTTGGTAGCCACTATAGGTATTCGAAATGAAGAATTCACTAATTATAATGCTGATGGCGAAGCGTTTATAAGTATTTCAGATCAAATATCACCTCGTATTGGTATTGCTTGGGATGTTAATGGTAACGGCGAATCAAAGCTATATGCTAATTTTGGCCGCTATTATATTCCTGTCCCTACAAACACTAATGTTCGTGTGGCGGGCTCAGAATTATTTACTCAAAAAACCTGTGATGTCGTATCGATTGATAGTGATATTGTACCCACTTTTGACAATTGTGGTGGCACCGCTATTTTTGGTGATGGCACCCAAAAAGCAACCTTAGAAGTGGTTGACGCAAATGTTGAACCTATGTATCAAGATGAACTTATTTTGGGTTATGACTTTCAGTTAAATGATGAGTGGACCCTTGGTGTTAAGGGTACTCGCAGAGAAGTAGGCGTGGCATTAGAAGATGTTGCTATTGATTTCGGTTTTAATCAATATTTAGAGAGAGAGTTTGATGCGAGCTGTACTTTGTGTAGTGGTTTCCATTATTACGTATTAGGTAATCCAGGTGGCGACATGACTATCACCACTGATCCTGATGGTGATGACGGTCCTCTTGCTCTTCAAGCCTATACTATTCCAGGTGCGGATTTAGGTTACCCTGAAGTGCAGCGAAAGTACTCTTCAATTGATTTCACTTTTAACCGCGCGTGGGATGATGTGTGGATGTTACAAGGCTCTTATACATGGTCTAAGAGTTACGGAAATAATGAAGGTTTTGTGCGTTCAGATAATGGACAAGACGATGCTGGTATTACGACTAACTTTGATCAACCGGGATTGGTAGATGGTGCAAATGGTAACTTGCCCAATGATAGACGTCATAAAGTAAAAATATTCGGTGCTTATTCTATACAAGACAATCTTGTAGCTGGTGCCAACTTTAGTTACCAGTCTGGTAGGCCTAAAAATGCCTTTGGCGTACATCCGACAGATGACTTTGCAGCTGCTTACGGTACAGCTTCATTCTTTGTGGATGGAGAGCTAGTACCAAGAGGTTCATTGGGTAATCAGCCTAGTACATGGCAGTTAGATTTGTCGTTAACTTATACAACTCAGGTTAGCGACTACGATCTGGTACTCCGTGGCGACATATACAATTTATTCGATAATGACTCTATAGTTGAAACCGAAGAAAACTTCGAGTTTGATGATGGAACGCCAGATCCTGATTATGATCTTATTGATAGATATCAATCTCCAAGATATGCTCGCTTAAGTGCTTCTATATCTTTCTAGTTGCCTTTCAATAAAAAACTTGAATAAGTCATCGTGTTAAAAAGTGAATCCGGATGCCATTTGGCTCCGGATTTTTCAGATGCACAGCAAGTTATGTCGAGGGGAAATTTGTTGCAAATAAAAGATCGTTTAGGCGATATTCAAAATGCCTATAAAGCAGGTAATTGGAAAGCCATCGCAGAAATTATATCGGTTATTATTAACGATAATGAGGCAACCCAACAGAAACTGCTATTGACTGCGCGCATAGCTGCCAAAATAGGCGAGGTGAAATTGGCCATTATTGTGCTCGATAAATTCGCTGCCGTAAAGCCAGATAGTTTTGAAACACAGTTGAGTACATCGAGTTTGGCGAAGTTCATCCCATCATCTGAACGATTCATCACATTTGAGTTTTAAATATAAAAAATGGCACTACACTAAAAATGTCGGCGTAGTGACCCGATGAGTATATGTTTTTACTAGATTTAAAAAACATGTATTGTTCCCTGAATTAAGCAAGGGCTGACGCTACAAAGCGCAGCCCTTTCTTTTTGCCGGAAAAACACTTTGTTACAGCTTACCTCCATTTATCCTAGATCCCCGCACTTGGTCTCAGAAATGTTCGCAGTTTATCCCCTAGCTTGTATATTTTATACCACAACAATTCAGGAATGATATGTATGCACTACTGCATAGTAATAGACGATGAGCACTTAGCCAGAGAAAGAATATCTAGTTTCGTGGAGGAACAAGACAACTGGCAGGTAAATGGTCAATCTGGAGAATATAAGGAGGCTGAGAGCCTACTTTTAAAACATCGGCCTGATGTGTGTTTTATGGATATTAATATTATCGGGGGCAGTGGTATTGAGTTGGCCGGACAACTAGCTAAACGAATTGATTGTCATTGGGTGTTCACTACAGCGTCCAGTGATTATGCGCTCCAAGCATTTGATATTGAGGCGACAGATTATCTGCTCAAACCATTTGAAAATAGTCGATTAGCCAATGTATTACAAAAAGTTGAAAAGCTAAAAAAGCAAGCTGTCAAACAGTGCAAAAAGGTTTTAGCAGTGAAGTCTGTCGGAGCGATTGAGTTTGTTAATGTGCAAGACATTATCTGGATAAAAGGTTCGGCCAATTATGTGGAACTGCACTGTGCAAACCGTATGTTATTACACAGAGAGACCCTTTCAAAGTTAGAAATGCAGCTCAATCCAAAGAAGTTTATTCGTGTTCATCGTTCAGCGATGGTCAATGTCGAAAAAATTAATTCCTTGAGCAGTGAACTGGGCCGTTTTTCGCTGTTACATTTAAACAACGGTGACGAAGTTAAAATCGGTCAAGGCCACAAAGCTTCACTTTTCGAGTCTTTAGGGTTGGATGGCTGATATGTCTATTAAGTGGATTGTGTAAGTGAAAGACACTGCTGAAACATTTATCGCTAACAAAGGCAAACCTTCGTTTTGGCTGTTGCATAGTTTGGGGTGGATGACCTATGTGTTTATTTTCACAGTAGATAATGTGTTCTTCTATCGTGATTTTAATAAAATTGGGTTTGAGGTGTTTTTCCCTTTGGTCTTATCGGGTGCATTCGCAGCACTTTTGACGTGGCCTTTAAGGTATATCTATCGGCAATGTTGGGGATTACCCTCTGTTTGGTTAATTATCGCCATTATGCTTTGCAGTCTCTTAGTAACCGGTATTTGGACGCCGGTAAAAAATCTTTTTATGTGGTACTTCTATGAAGATTTTGATGTTTTATCCCTTATCGCTGGTAATCCCTCTGAGGACTTTAAATGGTATATGCTGTTTATGTCAGTGAGTTATGCGTTTTTTATGATTTTTGTCTGGAGTACTTTGTACTTCGGGATTAACTATCACTTTCGCTTGATAAACGAAAAGAAGCTTCATATAGAGGCGGTGCGGCTGTCTCATATATCGCAAATTAAGATGTTGCGATATCAAATTAATCCGCATTTTCTATTTAACACACTAAATGCAGTTTCAACCTTGGTATTGCGAGGAAGCAAGGAAAAAGCCAATGGTATGTTGATTCGATTGGCTACTTTTTTGCGCTTTTCATTAGACAATGATCCGGAAAAAAAGATCCGCTTATATGAGGAGCTAAAGGCACTAATGTTGTATTTGGAAATAGAGAAAACTCGTTTTGAGGATAGGTTAACTGTAAAATTTGAAATTGAACCACACACAGAAGCATTGCTTGTTCCAAGTTTGTTGTTGCAGCCGTTAGTCGAAAATTCTATTAAGTATGCTATTGGGCAAATGCCGAGTGGTGGTTTGATTGAAGTGACGGCTAGATGTCTAAATGGTTGCTTACAAATGGAAGTAGCTGATAACGGACCAGTTCAAGATAATGCATATTTAGATGCAAAGACAGAAACTAAGGGGCAAACAGCATCAAGTCATACTGGGGTAGGGGTACAGAATATTGTTGAACGGCTGAAGGTTTTATATCCTAATAACCATTGTTTTAAGATCATCCGAGGGTTAACTGTGGGGTATCGTGTTCAAATTTCTATACCTATGGAGTACTCATGAGTCGTCAATTGACTGCCATCATTGTTGATGATGAACGTTTGGCTAGAGAAGGCTTAATGCTCAGATTAAATGATGACGCTAGGTTTGATGTAGTTGCACAATGTCCATCTGCTCATCATGCGCTGGATGCGATTAAGCAGTTCCAACCCGATATTGCTTTTGTGGATATCGAGATGCCAGGGTTAAGCGGGCTTGAGTTGGCGGAACTATTATCAAAAAACACCACGCCTGTGCCTAAAGTGGTGTTTGTCACCGCGTTTAGAGAATTCGCTCTAAATGCTTTCGAATTTCAGGCCTTTGATTATTTACTTAAACCGTTTTCGGATGACAGATTAGCTAGTTGTTTACGCAAGCTAGCGGATTCTTTTTTTGATAGTGACGTCGTGCTTCAACATCTTAAACTAGACGAATTACTGAGCCGTAAAACGGGTAACTCCATTGATGGTTTTATCCGTAATTTAGAGGTGACGAGTGGTGGCTCAATGAGTGAGCTGCAGCGATCGGTTTCTATGAAAAGTGGTTCGGAATGGATCAGAGTGAGGCTGGATGATATTTCTTGGATTGAAGCGGCTGGTGATTACATGTGTGTGCATACTTTGGAAGGTACGCATATTATACGTAAAACCCTTAAACAATTTGAACAAGAACTCGATCCCAACCTTTTTCCAAGGGTTAGTCGTTCAGCCATGATCAATATGAGTAAATTAAAAAGACTGACCCCCAATTCAAATGGTGAATACGTAGCACTATTAACAACGGGTGACAGTGTTAAGGTCAGTCGAAAATATAAATTCAAATTAGAAGAATTAAGACATAATGGCGGCTGTGAAGATTAAAGGTGACTGCTAAATCATGACTATCTGAATAGATTTAAGTGTGGCACGCGTTAATTTAATTGAACTGTATGGCTAATTGACCGTCTGAAGAACTGAATTATTACTCAGCATACCCAATATTATGGAAAATAGTGCCAATGAATTTCACAACAACGTTAGTGTTTGCAAGTTATCTAAGTTTTTCAAATCTGACCTTCGCCAGCGAGATATCTCTACTAGATAATGCAATTACAATGTTAAATACTGGGCAAACCGAACAGGCAATAGTGTTGTTTGAGAAACAAAAACATAACCCTGAGGCCATGCTTTATTTAGCCAAAATCTATATGGATAGTGACTTAGACGAAGCAGAGGATTGGATAGAACAAGCGCTTAAAGTTAATTTAAACAATGCAGAAATTTATTATGTTCGTGGCGCTATCATGGGGCGACAGGCATCAGGTTCCATTTTTTCAGCTTTAAGTTATGCAGAAAAATCAGTGAATAGTTTTACTAAAGCAGTAGAACTCCAGCCTGAGTCCATCAAATATAGAAAAGGACTCATGCAATTTCACACCAGCGCCCCCAGCATTGCTGGTGGTGATCTTGATATAGCCAAAGTCCAGATAGAAAAACTTATGCAACTTGATCCCAAAGCAGGCCTAGAAGCTGAGATTAATTACGAGTTATCACAAGATAATGATGCTTTGGCCGACGCGCTTTTGCAGCAAGCTATGCAGACTTATAACGATATTCCTGACTTTTTCTTTCAAGCCGGCATGGTCCAGCAACGCAAAGAAAACTACCAGGCTGCATTTGAAGAATTAACGCGGGCAATCAGTAAAAATACTGACACTCAAGAAAGTGTTGTCGCAAAATACAACGCCTTGTATCAACTGGGCAGAACTTCGGTTTTAGGTGAAACTAATATTGATGCTGGGATAATGGCCTTGAAGCAGTATCTCAGCGAAGCGCCAGACTTAGATGGCTTGTCACCTAAGCCTTGGGCAGAGTTTCGTTTAGCTAACTTAATGGTTCTTAATGCGCAGAAATTAGAAGCTAAAACGATTTATTTACGTTTGGCAAAAGCTGATAACAAGGAGTTAGCTAAACAAGCAAAGAAAGCCGCGAAGAAAATCTAATTATTTTGTTAATCCTCTAACTCAAGCACACCTTGCACAGCCAAGGCGCGGGTATGATTTCAACTTTTCTTGGTTTGATTCAAATACAGCTTGAATTATGCAGCAATTACCTCAAGATCAAGCTTACCTAGACATACCAGTCTTTTATCGTTCAGCTAACGGTTGAACCGTATTCCTAAGGAACAACATTGACCATTAAACTTGGCATCGTGATGGATCCCATTCAGTCCATCAATATCAAAAAAGACACCAGCTTTGCTATGTTGCTTGATGCGCAAAAGCGTGGCTATGAATTGTTCTACATGGAAATGGGCGATCTGTATTTACACAATGGTAAACCTATGGCCCGAATGGCTGATTTGGCTGTCGAACCCAATGCAGACAAATGGTTTACTTTAGGTGATGAGTTACATCAAAGCTTAGCTGAGTTAGATGTCATCTTGATGCGCAAAGATCCCCCCGTAGATAATGAGTTTATCTATGCCACTCATATGTTCGAATTGGCTGAGCAAACAGGGACTTTGGTTGTCAACAGAGCGCAAAGTTTAAGAGACTTTAATGAGAAGTTGTTTACTTCTTGGTTCCCAGATTTAGTCGCAGATACCTTGGTTACAAGAGATACTAAATTAGTTAAAGAGTTTCATCAAAAACATAAAGACATCATTTGCAAACCCTTAGATGGGATGGGTGGCAGCTCTATTTTTAGGATCAAAGAAGACGGTAATAACTTAGGTGTAGTTATTGAAACGTTAACTGAACTGGGCACGCGTTACGCTATGTTTCAGAAGTTTTTACCTGAAATTAAAGACGGCGATAAACGTATCCTAATTGTCGATGGACAAGTGGTGCCTTACGCATTGGCAAGATTGCCAACCAAGGGGGAAAACCGTGGTAATTTGGCTGCAGGCGGCACAGGCAGACCACAACCTTTGTCAGAATCTGATTTGAAAATTGCAGAAACAATCGCGCCACTGTTAGTTGAAAAAGGGCTGTTATTTGTTGGCTTAGATGTAATTGGTGATAGAGTCACTGAAATCAATGTCACCAGCCCAACGTGTGTGCGAGAACTTGAAGCGGCTTACGATGTGAATATCACCGGTATGTTATTCGACGCCATTGAAAAACGTCTTGCTGCTGGCAAAGGAGCCTAATTTTAACATGCAAAGTTTGCAAAATTATTTACTTATTGCGTCTCCGACCATGGAGGATCCGTATTTCGCGAGAACGGTCACTTATATCTGTGAGCATAACGAACATGGCGCTATGGGGTTGGTAATTAATCAACCTGTAGGCATGAAGCTTAAGGAGTTGGTGGCTCAGGTTGATGACAAGGCCAAAGTGATTGATGAAAAAGCGCAAGATATTATTTTGGCTGGTGGCCCAGTTAGCCAAGACCGTGGTTTTATATTGCACACCACGCAGCCCGGTTGGACTTCAAGCTTAACCATGACCCCTGAAGTGATGGTGACTACTTCCAAAGATATTATATCTTCGTTGGGCAATAACGATGCGCCAGAAAAGTCGCTGATTATGCTTGGTTATGCTGGTTGGACAGCAGGGCAGCTAGAAGAAGAAATTCAAACTAGTTCATGGTTAATGGTCGAAGCGGATACTGAAATTTTATTTGATACACCGATCCATAAAAAATGGGAAACTGCGGTACAGCGCCTAGGCATAGATGTCTGGCAGCTTGGCCCCGATATCGGTCACGCTTGAATGAGACTTCTCTTGGATGATACCCAAATAATGCTGTCATATGAGTAAACAAGGTCAACGTACGGTACTGGCCTTCGATTTTGGAACGAAGAGCATTGGTGTAGCAGTAGGCCAGGAGATAACAGGCACCGCGTCTCCACTTAATGCTCTTAAGGCAGTAGATGGCATTCCTAATTGGGATGTTGTGGCAAAATTGTTTGCAGAATGGTCTCCACAATTAGCGGTGGTCGGTTTACCTCTTAATATGGATGGCAGCAGTCAACAAGTCACGTTTTCAGCCAAAAAATTCGCTAACCGCCTTAATGCTAAATATAAAGTAGCAGTTGAGACCTGTGACGAACGCCTAACCACAGTCGACGCCAAAGCCCGTCTGTTCGAACTGGGTGGCTACAAAAAGCTCGACAAACAAAAAATAGATAGCGTATCAGCCTGCCTGATCTTCGAAAGCTGGATTGAAACACAATATTAAAATCGCCAAAAGACACACTGCTTAAAAACAAACCCTAAAAGATTAAAGATTTTTTTGCACCACAGAGGAAAACGAGGTCGCAGAGGAAGAGCAAGAAAAACACTAACTGACTTCATCTATTTTAAAGCCATTGTTATCTTTTCCTCGGTGTAACGTAGTTCGCGCTCTTATTCCCCGGTGGTGCAAGGCCTTTTGCTTTTAATGTGTTGTTTTAGTCATTGATGCGGGCTTGTATGGTAAAAATTAGTGGTCTTTTAGATGCTTAAACGTTTTAGTCCATTTGTTAGTTTGGTTACATTGAAGTTAATTATTAAGCCCGTTTTTATGTTGCTTAGTTTCATGTAGGTCAGCGTTTGTGCAATATGGATTGGTAGGATTCTATTAGCTGATTTTAATTCGATTATTAATTTTTCGGGTATCAATATATCAATCTT
>JAWUXT010000128.1:0-8038 GCA_034111205.1 Paraglaciecola sp.
AAACAAGTCATAGAAGTTTTTAGTGGTTATTTTAGCCAACTCTTCCACACTTATCCCTCTCAACTCAGCAATAAACTCACCTACTTCCCTTACAAAACCCGGTTGATTCGGTTTACCTCTATAGGGAACAGGCGCTAACCAGGGTGAGTCAGTTTCAATGAGTAATTTATCTAATGGTATTTTTTTAACCACCTGTTGTAGCTCAGTGGCTGTTTTAAAGGTGACGATGCCGGATATAGAAATATACATACCTAGCTCAATTGCAGCTTGAGCCATTTCCCAGGTCTCAGTAAAACAGTGAAGCACACCTTTGGTAGCTGGGTCTTTGTGCAACTTAAGCAAATCAATCGTATCTTCACGAGCATCCCTAGTATGGATGATCAATGGTTTGCTTAACTTGTTGGCTACCTTAATATGATCAACAAAAGAAGTGAGTTGTACTGATTTAGTTTCAGCACTATAAAAGTAATCTAAACCGGTTTCTCCTATGGCGACTACTTCTTCATTATCAGCCATATTAAGTAGCTCATCATAACCACAAGCATCTTCTTGGTGTAAAGGGTGTACACCGCAAGAGACAGAGACATCATTAAATTCTTTGACGGTATCCAACATCATAGGGAAGTCTTTAACAGACACCGAAACGCATAAAAAATGTTCTACACCACGACTTCTTGCATAGTTAAGGACGTCTGAAAGTTCTTCTGGGTTTTTATCTAATTTATCTAGGTGACAATGTGAATCAACAAACACGTAATTTTTCCATCTTTTATAGGGTTAAGTTTATGTGGCCTTGACTAATGCAAGCTTATCTAACAGCTCTGTTAACAATAATGTTTTATTCACACCAGGGTTACGCAATTGTCGAGTCACCTTAGACGCTTGTAAATTTAACTGCCAAACTGTTTCAGAAACATACTCAGTACATTGTTGCCTTGCCCAATATTGAGTCCATTTAAGTACTTTATCTGCACTATCGTGCCAATCCATTGCTAATTGCATGGCACTGGTTTGCTTTTGCAACAAAGCATCTAACCCAGCGCTAAATATTTCATAAGTAAACATTTGTTCTTCTTGAAGTTCTGCTAACAAAGCCAGTGGGCGTGAACTAAACAATCTGGCAAAATTGATATCAATATCAGTATCATATTGGGTTTTTACCCAAGCTAATGTCAAATCTAAAGAGGGTAAAGGTAACGCTAATTTTTCACAGCGGCTTTTAATTGTCGGTAACAAACGTTCTGGCTTATCCGTTGTGAGTAACAAAAACGTATTAGCGGTAGGCTCTTCTAAGGTTTTTAGTAATGCATTCGCGCTTGATTCGGTCATAGTGTGTGCATCATAGATAATCAATACCTTTGCCCCAGACATATGAGCAGAGCTAACTAATTTTTTAATGGCTTCGCGTATCTGATCAACACCAATTTGTTTATCCGATTCAACCACATGTAAGTCAGGATGAGTATTCGCAGCATTTAATAAGCAAGACTGGCAGTGACCGCACACCTGATGTCCTTGCCTAGCTTTACATAAAAGTAACTGAGAAAACTCCAAGGCAAAATTTGATTTACCTAAACCAGAGGGACCTTGAATAAGCAAAGCATGATGCAACTTATCTGCCGCGATCCGTGCACTTAACTGTTTAAAAGTAACCTCTAACCAAGGAAACACTTAATTCTCCAAAAATTGTTGAATCGCTAGCTCTAAATCAGTGTGCACAGCCTGCATACTTTGCATAGTATTGATCACGATGCAATTATGATCATGCTGTGCTAAAAACAAATAACGCTCACGAGTACGCTTAAAAAAGCTCAAGTCCTCTTGCTCAATACGATCTAACTCGCCACGGCCTGTGGCACGTTTAAGCCCTTCTTTAGGCTCAACATCCATATACAAGGTAAAGTCAGGCCTAAAGTCTTTTAATGTTATCGCTCTTAAGCTTTCAATCATGTTCTGATCAATCTGACGACCACCACCTTGATATGCTTGCGAAGACATATCGTGTCTGTCTCCGAGAACCCAATGCCCTTTTTCCAAATTAGGCCGAATAACGTTTTGCACTAATTGCACTCTTGCGGCATACATTAACAACAACTCAGCTTCTACAGTGACTTTTTCATCTATCCAATCGTGTTTGACTACATCTCTGATGGCTTCTGCCATAGCGGTACCGCCAGGCTCTCTGGTATTCACTACAATGTGACCAGCAGTTTGAATAGCTTTGGTTAAAAGCGCTACAGCACTACTTTTTCCTGCGCCTTCTAAACCTTCAATAACGATGAATTTACCTGGTGTTTGCAACTAGGACTCTCTTATTTATTTAATTGATATTGACGCACCGCAAGGTTGTGCTCTTGCAAAGTGATTGAAAATTTGTGACTGCCATCACCTTTAGATACAAAGTACAACTCATCAGTTAGCAACGGGTTAAAAGCAGCATCAATGGCTAATTTACTCGGCATAGCTATAGGGGTTGGTGGTAAGCCTCTAATCAAATAAGTATTATAAGGCGTAGCCGTTTTTAGATCTTTGCGCCTGATGTCGCCATCAAAACTTTCACCAATACCATAAATAACAGTCGGATCGGTTTGTAAACGCATATTCAGATTCAGTCTATTAACAAATACACCAGAAATACGTGGCCGCTCATCTTCTACGCCGGTTTCTTTTTCTATAATAGACGCCATGGTTAAACCTTCATAGGCCGAAACATACGGCAAATCTAGCGCCCGATTTTGCCAAGCCTTATTTAAATATATTTGCATACTCAAATGAGCACGTTTGACTAGGTCAATTGCCTCGGTTTGCGCCACAAAATAATAGGTGTCAGGGAGCAGATATCCTTCAATCGACTGCTCCGGCAGTTGTGCGGTTAAAATGGCAAGCTGTTGATAGAAGTCATCTAAAAATGTAATTTGCGGATGGGATTTTAAAACTAATAACCATTCCCGCCAATTAAGTCCTTCAATTAGACTGATTGAAAATTGTAACTCTTTACCACTAGAGAATAGCTCAAGTAAATCTAATGCACTCATTGATGGCAATAATTCATAGGTGCCCACTTTAATCTTGGCAAGTGCTGGTTTAAGCTTCAATCTAATTTTTAGGCCAATATTATCAGAAATAATACCCTGCTCTTTTAGTCTATTAAGTAATCCATTTGCAGATTGACCTGATTTAACTTTATATATAGTTGCCTCATTGAGGTTTAGGGGGTGATGCACTTTTTGGTCAAAATAGGACAAGGTGGCGACAACACTAATTCCAAAAATCACCGCACAAATTAATAGCCATTTTACAGTTTTCATTAAACTTTTAGCGCCTTAAGGTTAATCGCATGCTGAATATAATGCTGCATCAGTTTTGTTTGTTCGATAACATAATGTTTGTTTTGCTGAGTGACTGGATTAAACAAACTCAATACGGGCACCAACATCATTAGAGAGTTACAAACAAACAACTCTTGGGCGCAGAATAAAACACTGATGTCTTGACGAACCACCTGACACAGCAAGCCTTTTTCTTGCATAACTGCTAAAACTTGGTTACGCATAACTCCTTCAACGCCTGATTCTGAATGGTCTGCGGTATACCAGACATTATCTTTATACCAAAATAGATTACCTACAGATGTTTCAATTACGTTTTGTTCGGTGTCACAAACAATCGCATCATCATAACTAGTTTTTACCAGTGCATGTTTAACTAATACCTGCTCTAAACGATTTAGATGTTTGATGCCTGCAAGTTGAGGTTGGCAAGCTAACGTAATGGTACTAATGGTGAGTTTAATGCCATCTGTTTGCCAAAGAATGTAATGTTTAGGGATAACGTGATGGGTAATGATAAAACTAGGATGTTCGGCCCCTTCTGGGCTATACCCCCTGCCACCGACACCTCGAGTAATGATCACTTTAACTACGCAATTATCAGTAGACTGCAATGACTCAACGATGCAACGTTCTATATCTGACCATTTATTAAAATCTATATATAGCCTTTTACAGGCTAGTTTTAGACGACTAATATGGGCATCAAAAAATTCAAGATGGCCGTTTCTAAACGCCATAGTGGTAAAGCAACCATCACCATATTGAAAGGCTCTGTCTGCAATATCTATATGTTGCTGTTGCTGACCGTTAACAATCATTCATACTCGCATCTAGGTTCCCTAAGTAGCTTCAATAATATTCAATAGCCAAATTCTGTCTAGAGTTTTTTAAACAGTAATGAGCCATTAGTGCCACCAAAACCAAAAGAGTTACATAACGCAAATTCCATCTTCACTGGTTTTGCAATATGGGCAACAAAGTCGAGGTCACAGCCTTCACCTGGATTATCTAAGTTAATTGTTGGGGGGGCAATCTGATCGCGTAGGGCCAATATCGTAAAAATAGCTTCAACCGAGCCTGCAGCTCCAAGTAAATGTCCAATCATTGATTTGGTGGAACTCACCAAAACCTTGTTTGAATGTTGACCAAAAGCATATTTAATCGCGGCAACTTCAGCGACATCTCCTGCCGGTGTCGAGGTACCGTGTGCATTAATGTAACCAATTTCACTCACATCAACCTTGGCATCGTTAATCGCATTGACCATGGAAGCTGCAGCTCCTTCACCGTCAACTGGCGGCGAGGTCATATGGTAAGCATCTCCGCTCATGCCAAAACCAACCAGTTCAGCATGAATTTTGGCGCCACGGGCTACAGCAGAGTCATAGTCTTCCAACATCACAACACCTGCACCCTCACCCATAACAAAACCATCTCTGTCTTTATCCCATGGGCGGCTAGCCGCTTCAGGGTTATTATTCCGAGTCGATAGAGCACGTGCTGCAGCAAAACCACCAATACCTAAACCACATACAGTTGACTCAGCACCACCGGCAATCATCGCATCAGCGTCACCGTATGCAATCATACGAGCAGCAATACCTATATTATGAACTCCTGTGGTACAAGCAGTTACCACATTAATATTTGGTCCTTTGAGACCTTCAAATATTGAAAAGAAACCTGAGATCATATTTGTGATAGTGGCAGGAACAAAAAATGGTGATATTTTTCTTGGCCCTGATTCAAGCATCCGCCGATGGTTTTCTTCAATTAAACCCAGACCGCCAATCCCAGAACCAATAGCAACACCAATTCTTGCTGCATTTTGAGCGGTGACTTTAAATCCTGAATGCTCAAGAGCTTGTTTACCAGCAGCAATACCTAACTGGATAAACCTATCCATCTTTTTGGTTTCTTTTTTAGGAATGTACTGTTCGACATTAAAGTTTTTTACTTCACCAGCAAACTGAGTGGTAAAAGAGGAACAATCAAAAGAGGTGATAGGTGCAATCCCACTTTTACCCGCAAGTATGTTTATCCAGGTGGAGTCTACTGTATTGCCAACAGGAGAAAGCATGCCAAGACCGGTCACAACAACGCGACGTTTAGACACATTGGCCTCCAACTATTTATGAAAATGTGTGTGGTTTAAAGAAGAAACGGTCCAGAGAGGACCGTTTTGTAAAGTATTATGCGTCTTTATTAGCGTTAACGTAGTCAATAGCAGACTGAACAGTGGTAATTTTTTCAGCTTCTTCATCAGGAATTTCAGTATCGAACTCTTCTTCAAGAGCCATTACTAATTCGACAGTGTCTAGTGAATCCGCACCTAAATCATCAACGAACGAAGCTTCTGGTTTAACTTCCTCTTCTTTAACACCAAGTTGCTCAATGACTATTTTTTTTACACGTTCTTCGATAGTACTCATAATTCTAGTTATCCTTTAAGTCGCTAGATATAAATTTGTGGGTAGTGTATTCAGCTAAGTGACCCCTTGCAAGTAGCAGGGTCAACTTTTCTTCTGGTCTAACCACTCACAGATTAGTAAATATTTATTCGTTTAATAAAGCATCAACAAATGAAAACTTTATCATATTTCACCCCATATACATGCCGCCATTGACATGTATCGTTTCTCCGGTGATATATGCAGCATCATCACTTGCTAAAAATCCCACCGTCGCAGCTATTTCTTTAGGGTCACCTAAACGGTTTGCAGGAATATCTTTAAATATACTTTCTTTTTGGTCATCCGTTAATGATTTTGTCATATCGGTATCAATAAACCCCGGAGAAACTACATTAACAGTAATACCTCTAGATGCAACTTCACGGGCCATAGACTTACTAAAACCTATCACACCAGCTTTTGCGGCGGCATAATTAGCTTGACCTGCATTACCAGTAGAGCCAACCACTGAACCTATATTAATGATGCGTCCTTTACGTTTTTTCATCATACCGCGAAGCACTGCTTTAGACATTTTAAAAATGGAGGTTAAATTAGTATCCATAATACTTTGCCATTCATCATCTTTCATACGCATCAATAAATTGTCACGAGTGATCCCAGCATTATTAACTAATATATCCACAGCGCCGTGCTTTTCAGTAATGTAAGCAAGCAAAGTTTGCATTGATTCAGGTAGGGCAACGTCGAGTACTTTACCTTCACCACTATCCTGCAGGTAATCACTGATAGCTTGAGCACCATTTTCAGAAGTTGCAGTACCTATAACTGTTGCACCATCTGCGGCTAACCTCTCAGCTATCGCTCTGCCAATTCCTCTACTTGCACCAGTTACCAGTGCAATACTGCCATTTAAATTAGCCATACATTCTCTCAATAAAAGATATTTAAATAAGTTAAATCAATAAATTAACAGAATCAACCGTATTAATCGCTGTGCAGCTTAAGCGTTTATCAATGCGCTTAGTTAATCCAGTTAATACCTTGCCGGGCCCAACTTCTAATAATTCTTCAACCCCAATTTCAGCTAACTTTGTGATAGTTTCTGTCCATCTAACTGGACTATACAATTGCTCAACCAAAGCCTGTTTTATCGCATCTGGTTCATTCGGATAAGCCACATTAACATTATTAATAACAGGGATTTTTGGTGTATGAAACTGAATATCTTTGAGTAAGCTTGCCAACTGCCCAGCGGCAGGCTTCATCAATGCACAATGCGACGGCACACTAACAGCCAAGGGTAAAGCGCGTTTTGCTCCTTGTTCTTTACATAAATTCGCAGCTACTTGCGTCGCATTTTTATTCCCGGCGATCACGATTTGCCCTGGCGAATTAAAGTTTACTGCAGCCACAACTTCATTGGTTTCTGCTTGTGCCTGTTCACAACTTGCCACAACCATTTCGTCATCCAAACCAATAATGGCGAACATAGCTCCTGTTCCAGCAGGCACAGCTTGCTGCATAAATTGACCACGAGCTTCAACCAATTTAACAGCATCAGTAAAATCTATGACTCCAGCACAGACTAAAGCGGAATACTCTCCAAGGCTATGACCAGCCAGATATAAAGGTTGACTGAGTTCGTTTTCCACTAAAAGTTTATAAATGGAATAACTTGCGGCTAATAAAGCGGGTTGAGTAATATGAGTTTGATTGAGTTTTTGCTCATCATTTTGTACCACATCCCACAAATCATAACCCAAGGCTTCGCTGGCTTGAGCAAAAGTCTCCTGAATGATGGCATATTCTGAAGCTAGCTCACTTAACATACCTAAAGTTTGGGATCCTTGACCAGGAAAAACCCATGCTTGTTTACTCATAATTGATTCTCTAAAAAAGTATTTTTAATAACGTACTAACGCAGATTCCCAAGCAAAACCGCCACCAAAAGCCTCAAGAAGAAGATTCTGTCCGCGTTTAATTCTGCCATCTCGTATAGCGGTATCTAATGCCGTTGGTACTGTAGCAGAAGTATTACCATATTGTTCAAGGGTCATAACCACCCGATCAAGCTGCATCTCTAATTTTTTGCCGTCGCTTTAATAATTCGGAAATTCGCTTGGTGTGGTAAGAACCATTACTGACAACTCAGCATTGGTTCTTACATCGCTCGGATAATAACTACCGGTGCCAATTATTCTGGAATTCATTTATTTGTGGCGCTCCATTAAGACAGCTTCGATTTTGTCTTTTATTTTGTCTGGGACCTGCATCTCGACTTGTTGTATT
>JAWUXT010000129.1:0-12551 GCA_034111205.1 Paraglaciecola sp.
GTATCAGTTGTTTACGCAAATAACGGTCACCCCGTTTGGTCATACCGCCCATTTTACTGATGTTGCCTGAGGCATGTTGTTTAGACGTCAGTCCTAACCACATTGCAAATTCTTTTGGTTTGTTAGAGGAGCGCTAAAACCCAGCTTCAAAAATAACAGTGATGTATCACTATAAATCACTGTTATAAAAAAATTGTAAAACAGTCTTTTTTCTAAAAATATCAGTGGTTTCAGCTATTTGGAGCGATCGTGATAGCCATTGCCGCGTCATTCAACTATTATATTTTGACTGATTTATTTGAAATCTACACTTCATTATTCGTGACAATAAGCGTCAGTTATACACGTCATATTTCACCAAATTTTAAGGAAACAACTATGTCGACTGAAGACTTAAACGATTTACGCATGTCTGAAGCAGTGCGTCCACTTTACCTTGCTGTGAAGAAACACATTGAAGAGAATGTTATCCCGATCCAAGATGAATTTTATTCAATTGGTGAAAAACTTACTGACCGTTGGAGCTATTCAGAACGTCAAATGGAATTGCTTGAAGGTGCAAAGAACAAAGCTAAAGAGCTAGGCCTTTGGAATTTTTTCTTGCCAGATGCTGAAACAGGTGAAGGCTTATCCAACTTGGATTACGCCTACATCGCTGTTGAACTGGGTAAAGCACCTTTAGCGTCTGAAACATTAAACTGTTCTGCACCTGACACCGGCAATATGGAAGTGTTGGAGCGCGTGGGTACACCCGAGCAAAAGGCACAATGGCTTGCACCTCTGCTAAGAGGCGAAATACGCTCTTGCTTTGGCATGACCGAACCTAACGTTGCATCTTCTGATGCAAAAAACATTTCAACTTCGGCTGTTGAAGATGGAGATGACTGGGTCATCAACGGTGAGAAGTTTTATATTTCTGGTGCCGGTGATCCTCGCTGTAAAATTATGATTTGTATGGTTAAAAGCAGTCCTGATGCTCCAACACACAAACAACAATCACAAATTCTAGTGCCATTAGATGCACCGGGTGTCACCATCGTAGGTCCAATGCATGTATTTGGTCATGACGACGCACCTCACGGTCATATGCACATTAAACTTGAAAATGTGCGAGTACCTAAAACTAACATGCTTTTAGGTGAAGGCCGTGGTTTTGAAATTTCTCAAGTACGTTTGGGTCCAGGTCGTATTCACCATTGTATGCGTTCAATTGGCCAAGCTGAAAAAGCGTTGCAGCTTGCACTTGAGCGCTCAACTTCACGAGAAGCTTTTGGTAAAAAATTATACCAGCTTGGCAAGAATATTGAAGTCATCTCGAAAATGCGTATCGATATTGAAGCCATGCGTATGATGGTACTAAAAGCAGCTAAAGCCATGGATGTATTGGGTAACCAAGAAGCGCGTATCTGGATACACATGATCAAAGCGATGATCCCTGAGCGAGTATGTGAAATCATTGATCAGTCCATGCAACTTCATGGTGCCACGGGTATATCACAATGGTCACCGCTTTCTGCTATGTATGCAGGTCAACGTACCTTACGTTTTGCTGATGGCCCAGATGAGGTTCATCACATGGTGGTGGGTCGCAATGAAGTACGTGAATTTGAGCGTAACAAAAGCTAAGTACTCTATTTGTCGAAAGCTCTTTTGAACGTTTGTTCGAAACTTTTCAGACGATTTTTGGAATGAGTAAATAACTAGGGCTGGCGCAATCTGGCCCTTTTTGTATCTAATACAGTCTTTTAGGATTTTTGCCAAGGAGAGCAGTTTGAGCAAATATAGTATTGCAAAACAGTGCATGGCTGCAGCCTTAACTGCAGCGGAAGAGGAAAAAATTAACGACAGCGACGTGCTAGAAGCAATGATAATCACTTTAATCGCAGAAATGACAAAAACCGCAGGAGCCACTCGCACTGCAGAAATTATAGATTACGAACTACGTAATATCTCTGGTGGTCTGGATAAGGATTTCCTACGTTCTAGATAGGATGTCAATCACATGAGTATAAAGACTCAGTAAGATTAATCAGGTGCGTATCGTGAACTACTATCTAGTTGCTGGGGGTTGTTTAAGTGCTGTCGCTGCTTTAATGCATATTGGTTGTATTATTTTTGGCCCTTCTTAGTATCGATTTTTTGGTGCTGGAGAACAGATGGCTATTATTCCTTAACTGTTTTGGCGTGAGTAAGTGGGATTAGTAGCTCAAAGAATTTGTTTTTTTACGCTGTGGTATGCCCACTCGAGCCAAGGCATTAAGGCCTCAAGGTTGTTATTTTCAATAGTGGCTCCGCACCAAATCCTGAGACCTGCTGGCGCATCTCGGTAAGCCCCAATATCGTAGGCGACGTGATGCTCCTCAAGCAATTTAACAACTGATTTGATTTGATTTGGCGTTAAATCGAGGGTTAAACAGACACTGGTGTTTGAGCGTATATTGCTGTCTTGAGCCAGAAAAGAAACCCAATCGTGTTGCTCTACAAACGTTGCTATTGTGGCTAGGTTTTGGTCTGCAATAGCGATTGTCGCAGTTATGCCACCTAATGACTCAACCCAATTTAAGGCGTCTAAATAATCCACAACACATAACATGGAAGGGGTATTAATCGTTGCGCCAGTAAATAGGTCTTCTATTAACTTTCCACCTTTGGTCATGCGAAAAATTTTGGGTAATGGCCATGTGGGTGTATAACTTTCAAGGCGTTCGACTGCGCGAGGGCTAAGAATTAACATGCCATGTCCACCTTCACCGCCCAGCACTTTTTGCCAGCTGTAGGTGATAACATCAAGTTTTTCCCAGTCCATTTTTTGCGCGAACACGGCTGAGGTTGCGTCACAAAAAGTTAGCCCTTTGCGGTTTGAGTCAATCCAGTCTGCATCAGGTACTCTTGCGCCAGAGGTAGTACCGTTCCATGTAAATACGACATCGTGATCACAGTTAACTTCTGCAAAATCAGGCAGCTGACCATAGTCTGCGTTTAAAACTCGGGTATTATCTAACCGTAACTGTTTGGTGATGTCTGTGGCCCAACCTTGACCAAAAGATTCCCAATATAATACATCAACAGGACGCTCACCCAACATCGACCACATAGCCATTTCCATCGCGCCAGTATCGGAAGCGGGTACAACAGCAACACGGTAACCTTCAGGCAAACCCAAAATTTTAGCGGTATCTAAACAAGCTCTTTTTAGTGCTTGTTTACCAACGGTCGCTCGATGAGAACGACCCAACACGGATAAATCGAGTTTACTGACATCGTAACCGGGGCGTTTGGCACAAGGGCCAGAAGAGAAATTAGGGTTGTCAGGTTTAAGGTTCGGATGCATGATTGCCTCAAGCTAAAGGTGTGTGAAAATAATAAACATTGAGAATACAAGTGATTGAAACTTATCACCAGTATTCAAGTCGCATGAATTATATCTAATATGTTCTATGGATGTTAAAAATTTCAGGACCTTGGGTCTTGCGATATGTTTATATATTGATACAACGATTTTGCAGCCTACATTTTTATTGTATTCAGATGGTTAGTCATGAGCTATTGCTAGGCACTTCTTTTAGGGAGGTATTTAGCAACTAAGTTTTCTAATGTTTTTTGTTTAAGAGGTTTGACTATGTAGTCATCCATCCCAGCTTCTTTGGCTTTGTTGTAATCTTGTTTCATTGCATTGGCTGATAGGCCACAAATAATAAGGTTGTTGTGTCCTTTTTGTCTTAGCAAGCGTGTTGCCTCGTAGCCATCCATTACCGGCATTTGTATATCCATAAACACGAGATCGTATTGGGGTGAATTGACTATTTTGGTGACAGCTTGTTGTCCATTTTTGGCTATATCAAATGTTACCCCCAGCAGTTTTAGCATTTCGCCAGCCACCATTTGGTTAATGGTGTTATCTTCCACTAACAATACATGTCCTTCATATGCAGCAATGTCATGAATATTGGCAAGAGAATGGCTTTGAATGGCTTTTGATTCTGTTATAAATAATCGTTGCAAAAACGCGGAAGCTTGATGGGGTGTGAAAGGATGTGATAAACACTCGGCAGGCCATGTATCAGATAATTGATCGGGTAAATTACTTGGTTGCGAGAGGGTAATAAATCCGACGTTTAGTGCCTTGTTGACTAATTTATCAATGGACTCATGATAGATTCTTAATGACGACTGATTGTCGATATCGAGCAAAACTGAATCATTACTGGTGATGTCTTCAAAGCTTGCAGATAGTTGACTAAGAGGTAAATGATGGTAGTTTAATCCAGTTTTCTCGATATAGTGTGTGTTCAAAAATCCTATTTTACCTTGACTAAAATAATATAACTTTCCGCTAGGCAATGGCCTGGCGGAAATGACCTCAGCTTCTTTGTCTGTCTTGGCTAAAATAATTTCAACTTTAAAAGTGCTCCCTTCATTCTCTTCGGAGTCGACTGTCACATTGCCTGCCATCAGTTCGACTAACTGCTTCACAATGGATAGTCCTAAGCCGCTACCTCCAAAATTTCTACTAGTAGAGCCATCGGCTTGAGTAAAAGAATCAAATACTTTACTGGCTTGATCAGGATTCATACCAATGCCGGTGTCAGAGACTTCAAGGTACAAGGTCAGTAATTGAGTTCCTTCGTGAAGTCTAAAATCTATATCGATGCTGACCTGTCCATTTCGCGTAAACTTAATAGCGTTACTGCATAAGTTCAGTAAAATTTGATTGATCCGTAATGGGTCGCCTACTAATTGGGCTGGCAAATTTGGATTGCTGTAAAATTCCACATTGAGATTTTTTTCTTGAGCGCGATTAGAAATATTGGCTAAGATATTGACGAATAACGATTCGACTGAAAACTCAACACTTTCTATGTCTAATTTACCCGCTTCAATTTTTGAAAAATCAAGAATGTCATTAATTAAGCTCATCAGTATTTGGCCTGAGTAGGCTGCTTTGGTGAGTTGCTTTCTTTGCGATTGGCTTAATTCTGAACGCAATACTATTTCTAACATGCCAATAATACCGTTCATGGGGGTGCGAATTTCATGGCTCATATTGGCCAAAAACATACTTTTAGACGCGGTTGCTTGTTCTACTTTTTGATTTGATGCGACTAATTGAGTATTTAACGCTTCTTGTTTAGCATTGGTCAACTGTGAATGTTCGAGCAAGGTAATGGTTTGTTTGTTTTTTTCACGGAAAACATCTGCGGCATTTGCCAACAGTCCTATTTCATCTTTGCGCTGAAGGCTTGGAATGCTATCAACATGTTTCCCCTTAGCCAGTCGCTGAAAAACATTGGTGATTATGTTGATAGGTAAGATTATTCTGTAGGTTAAAAAGAGTGCCGTGACAGTGACAAGAATAATGCTCACCAGCGAAAATAAGTCAATGCCAATACGTGTTTTGTCGAGGGTTTGTTTGACTGCGATATTGGTGTTAGTAAATTTTTCGGTGACTAGTCTGTTTAACTCTCTGGCTAAAAATAAAAACTCGTTTGCTGATCCAGCCATTACCACATTGACCAAAAATAAGTAACCTCTTGTGATTTTAGTGAGTTGTAGAAAATCAGTTTCTACTTTATTAAGTCTATCGATGGCTGTTTGAACGTTTTTGTTTGACTCTAGTTGTTGGCTAATTTGTGCTTTTGCCAAAGACATTTGTTGTTGAAATGGACTAACAAGTTGCTGTTCTGGGTTTTGTAAATATTGCAGTAAAAGGTTTTCTGCTCGAGCAATATGGTACTTAGCTTTTTCTAGTGAATCGAGAAGCGAGCTCGTTTTATTTTCGCTCGTCGTAATAGTATTAAACATGGCTTCTAGTTCATCCACCAATCCCCTGCGATATAAGTTTTGGCGTTTGGTTCTCCCGTCCACTACACTGCTAAAATTTTCTTTATAATCATTTAAGTGAGTGCGCATACGGGTAATATAATCTAGATATACATCGCTACTTTCTTCTTCTGAAGTAAGCTGTTCTAAGAGTGCCAAATTGCTTTGGTTTTGTTGCATCAACAAATTGAATCTGTTGCTCGCGGATTCGCTAGCAGATTCTTTATAAATGAGCACATTCCGCTGCAAATCTATGACATCTCGTTCAAGCTCGCGAACAATCCCCACTTTAATAACTGCTTGTTGGGTTAAATCAAGACTATCAACAAACTTTGATTGCATGTTTCTAGACAAAAAAACTTGGGATAACAGCAGTAATATTAAAATGGCTAAAACCAGCAATATTTGAGCTTTTATTGTCCTAAACATAGTATTTCCTGATTAATATTAAGAGCTAATAAACTCATACCACTTTTGTAAGCTGTAATCGTAGGTGGGCATGGCGGTATTCCAAACAGCAACATTACTAAACCTTTTAATGTAGCTTCCTCCAGAGCGAATATCACCTTGTTGCACGGAAATTTTATCATCAATTCCCTTGAGTGCTTGTGTCGCTTTTTTGCCTTCATACCAATAATCCCATTCTGCGGGACTTAAAAATGAGGTGGAACGTTCAGGGTTAGAAATATAATAACCCTGCTTTGCTATAAATGCACCGGGCCAGCCGGATAACCACCAGTTCATATAGTCGTAGGCAGCATCTTTATTCCTGCCTTGGGATGCTGAAGATAGGCACATCACCCCATGCCAACCTCGGTATCCCTCTTTTGGTGCGGCAAATGTAACGGGTACGCCTTGCCCGTTTAACGCTGATACTGCAGGAGAAAACATACTCTGTATCACTACACGACCAGTACGCATAAAGTCTACTGATTCAGGTACTGAATTCCAGAAGCCACTAAAATGATTTTGACGTTTTAAGTCAATAAGTACTTTAAATAATCGATCTAAGTCTAATTTGCTTAAATTGCCAATATCGTTAAATTTTACTAGGCCTTGAGCTTGGGTGGCAAGTGCTAAGTCAAACAAGCCAATAGAAGGTGCATTGACAATACCTACCTTGCCGGAATATTTAGGATCAAGTAACCAGCCCCAACTTTCGGTTTTATAGGCCACTCCTTGTTTAATTACACTGGTATTGTAGCCAAAAGAATCAACATTATGCACATAAGGTAAAAAGCTGATTTTATCCGTGTGCTCAGTGCCTAATGTACCGTCTGGCTGAATATGTAAGATTTTATACGGTGCATCTCCGGCGCCCAATCTAGCATCTTTGCTGATTTTACCCGTTTTAGATAGTGGGTTTATTTCGTCCCAATACTGCAGTCTCTTTTTTTCAATGGGTTGTATGGAGCCACTTGCCCAGAGGGGCCTTATGCTGTTCGACCATTGTTCATACAGATCGAAAGATTGTGGATTCATTAACGCTTTTTGCAATACAGCGGCACTACCTCGAGGCTCAAATATCAAATCGATGTCCAAGTCTTCCATCGCTTTTTGACGAAGCTTTTCTTGCAACGTAACGTGTGTGCCTAGCACCCTGAGTTGGGTTCGTTGTTTGGAAAATACATAAGGGGCTTGGGCTATTGCTGCCACCCCAACTACTGCTTGGCTGATGGATTTCAGTGCTTGTCTGCGACTGACATTCTGTGACACTTTAGTTGGGTGGTTGTTTATAGCCATAGTTAGAATTCACTTAAGAAGCATTATAAAAATTAACTATTATATAACGTTAATTTAACAGCAAAAAACCAAAAGTACATAGGGGCAGTTTCATTCAATATTCTTTAGTATAAAAATAATACCTTAATCAGCATAAAACTTATGTTGAAATTTTAACGTTTTTTGTTCAAGCCCGTCGTTTATGTCGATAGATATCCGGTACTGCTCTAAGTCGCTAAAAGGCAGTACGGCTAAATAATAGATTGCTTTGCCTTCAGTGACTTGTTTGAACGTTAGCTTTTTAACCACACCGATTAGGTTTTTAGCTGTTCCCGTTAAAACTGCCGATTGCGCTGCCTTGTCTTGCCTGTCTAGCACTGAAATATTAATCAGTGCATTAAATTTACTGCGCACTATGCCATATTGTTTAGCCACCTCAGGTGTTAAAAACGTACTGTTTAAGGCAATATAATGCACGTCCCAGCTACCTAAAACTTGCTTTTGTTCTGCGTTAACTTGAGAAGAAAACATTAGCACTAGTGCTGCTGAAAGACTCAACAAATAAAAGTAAACAACCTTCAAATTAGAAAATGCCAAATAAATCACCTAATAGTTTTTGAATAAATAGCAACAGAACAATCACCACCATCACCGATAAGTCTAATCCACCCATCTCAGGCATTCTTTTACGAATAGGGGCCAGCATTGGTTCAGTGAGTTGGTTTAATACTAACTCCATCGGGTTTCTGCCTTGACTCACCCAGCTCATAATAGCGCGCAAAATAAGCACATACATCACTAAGGTCAGAATTTCTTTAATCACAATAACAAATGACACAACCACTAAAGACAGGATGTTGAGACTTGTGCCCCCTAACACCATATTTAGTGTAACAATTTTTAATCCGGCAACCAGAAGCGCTAACACTAAGGTAGCGGTATCTAAACGGCCTATCGAAGGTAACACCCTGCGCATCGGAGCCACGATAGGTTGAGTTGCTTTGACCACAAATTGGCTAAATGGATTGTAAAAATCTGCTCTGGCAAATTGTAACCAGAGGCGTAATAACACCACCATTAAGTAAATGTTAAAAACAAAATCAATTAAAAACTGAACTGAACTCATATTCTGGGTTTTCCTCGGTATCTATCTAAGCTGTCAAAACTAAAGCATTTGAACAGGCATATGTAATATAGCAGTCTAAAACTGCTTTGCCATTTCTTCCGCTCGTTTGACCGCTGCTTGCATGGCGTTGGCGACGACTTGTTCTAAGCCTTGTTCCTGAAACGACTCTATAGCTTTGGCAGTTGTACCACCTTTAGAGGTAACTTGGGTACGCAACTCGCTTAATTCAAGGTGAGGATTGTGACAAACCATTTCTGCTGCCCCTATCATCGCTTGCTGAACCATTAATCGAGCTGTTGCATGGTCAAATCCCTGACGCTCTGCTTCTGTTTGCATCGCTTCTAAAAATAAGTAAAAGTATGCTGGGCTGCTGCCCGCTGCGGCAATCACACCGTCTATCATTGACTCTTTTTCAACCCAAGAAATTTCACCCACTTGACCCATTAAATCAGCGGCATATTGCTTATCAACTTCGTCGATATTAGTATCTGCAAATAGGCCGGTCATTCCTTTGCCTAAAGCGCTTGGAGTATTTGGCATGGTGCGAACAACAGGCAACGTTCCACCCAGCATTTGCTGAAGTCGAGGGGTAGTGATACCGGCCGCAATGGATACAAAAAGTTTGCCACTTAAATCTTGTTGTTGTGCAAGTTTCCCACATACTTGCTCCATAAGTTGTGGTTTTACTGCAAGCACAACGACATCTGATGAATATACTGCTTCTTTATTATCTTGGGTGACATTAATGCCAAAATCAGCCTGTAAAGCGGATAGTTTCCCAGTGGAAGGATTACTCGCTGTGATCAAGTGCGCTGGATATGCATTGTTGACTAAACCACTGATAATGCTTCTAGTCATGTTGCCTGCGCCAATAAAGGCTATTTTTCTGTGTTGCATGATTGTCCTTCTGTTAATTTCTTGAGCCAAAAATGGCGGTTCCTACTCTGACCATAGTACTACCATTGTTAATGGCATTTTGCATATCACCTGACATACCCATAGATAAGGTATCGACGGATGTGTACTGTTTTTTTAGACTTTCAAATAATTTTGACATGTGAGCAAAGCTAGCTGTTTGTTCAGCCTCAGACTGATTGGCCTTTGGAATAGTCATCAATCCGCGCAATCTTAGGTTAGGTAGCTCTGCAATGGCTTTGGCAAAGTCATTTAATTCGTTTACGCCTATGCCGGCCTTATTTGCGTCATCGTCAATATTTACTTGAATACACAGGTTTAATATTTTGGGTGGTGCTGTTTGATCATTTAGTCTTTGGGCTATTTTTAGTCGGTCGATGGCTTGCACCCAATTGAAGTGTTCGGCTACCAATCGGGTTTTATTGGATTGCAATGGCCCGATGAAATACCACTCAATATCATCGAGTGATTCTAAGGCTTGGATTTTTTCCACACCTTCTTGCACATAGTTTTCACCAAACAAACGTTGTCCTGCTTCATACGCTTGCACGATATCAGATACGGGCTTGGTTTTACTCACCGCTAGCAATTTTACCGTATTTGATGGACGATGTGCGTCTAAGGTAGATTGCTCGATGGTTATTTGTACGCTTTTGAGTCGTTCTGCTATGGTTTCCATATTGCAACATGATATACGGAGAATATTGCTTGGATATTACCGAACTTTTAGCCTTTAGTGTTAAAAATAAAGCTTCTGATTTACACCTTTCTGCTGGATTGCCGCCAATTATACGTGTTGACGGTGAAATGCGAAAATTAAATATACCCGCACTCAGCCATAAAGAAGTGCATGCCCTTATTTTTGAAATCATGAACGACAAACAGCGCAAGGAATATGAAGAGAATCTCGAAACCGATTTTTCCTTTGAAGTAAAAGATTTATCACGCTTTAGGGTGAATGCTTTTGTGCAAAACCGTGGTGCAGCCGCAGTATTAAGAACTATACCAAGTGAGATCTTAAGTTTAGATGACTTAGGTGCGCCGCAAATATTCAAAGAAATTATCAATCAGCCCACTGGCATTATACTGGTGACTGGCGCTACAGGTTCCGGTAAAAGTACCACTTTGGCGGCCATGGTGGATCACATTAACTCGACTAAACGTGAACATATTCTAACCATTGAAGATCCTATCGAATTTGTCCATGAAAATAAACTTTGTGTGCTCAATCAACGTGAAGTGCATCGAGACACCCATAGCTTCAACAATGCTCTACGCTCTGCGTTACGTGAAGATCCTGATATAATTTTGGTAGGTGAATTACGAGATTTAGAAACGATTCGCTTAGCCATTTCAGCCGCTGAAACCGGACATTTGGTATTTGGGACGTTACACACCAACTCGGCCCCTAAAACTATTGATAGATTAATTGATGTGTTTCCTGCGGCGGAAAAATCCATGATACGTTCTATGTTGTCTGAATCGTTGCGAGCGGTTATTTCACAAACATTATTGAAAAAAGTGGGCGGGGGCAGGGTGGCAGCACATGAAATCATGCTGGGTATTCCGGCTATCCGCAACCTGATCCGTGAAGATAAAGTGCCACAAATGTATTCAGTTATTCAAACGGGTCAATCACATGGTATGCAAACCATGGATCAATGTTTGCAGAGGTTAGTCGCCCAAGGCCTCATTTCGGCTCAAGATGCCGCTGCAAAATCAATCGATAAAAAACCGACCTCTAGTTTTGGGAATTAATGTATGGAACTCACGCCTTATTTAGAAGAGATGCAAGGTTTAGGTGCATCAGATTTATTTGTCACTGTTGGCTTCCCCGTTAGTGCAAAAGTAAACGGTCAAATGACGCCCATCGGTGGCAGTAATTTAAGCGAAGAAGACGCTTTAGCCCTAGTACATGATGCGATGACCGACAAACAAAAGATTGAGTTTGAAGAAACCAAAGAATGTAACTTTGCTATTGCTCGGGATGAAATAGGGCGTTTTCGTTGCAGTGCTTTTTGGCAGAGGGATATGGCCGGTATGGTCGTAAGGCGTATTGTCACCCAAATCCCTCAAGTTTCAGACCTAGGTTTACCCGAAATATTAAAAGATGTGATTATGTCGAAGCGTGGATTGTTGTTATTTGTCGGTGCCACAGGTACCGGGAAATCAACTTCACTAGCGGCATTGATGGGGCATAGAAATCAACATTCAAAAGGGCATATTCTGACTATCGAAGACCCCATAGAATTTGTGCATGAACATGCCAATTGTGTGGTCACTCAGCGAGAAGTGGGCATCGATACTAAGTCCTTTGACGATGCATTGAAAAGTTCATTACGCCAAGCACCTGATGTGATTATGATTGGTGAAATCCGCTCGATGGAAACCATGGAATATGCCATGTCTTTTGCTGATACTGGGCATTTATGTGTGGCTACCTTGCACGCCAATAATGCCAATCAAGCGATTGAACGAATTATGCATTTGGCGCCATCGGATCAACATGAAAAGTTACGCTTTGACTTGAGTTTGAATATGCGCGCCATTATTGCTCAGCAACTGGTTCCCACCCCAGATGGTAAAGGCCGAGTGGCAGCGATTGAAATATTGCTCAACTCTCCCTTAGTCACGGATCTTATTCAGCGCAATGAAATTGGTGGTTTGAAAGAAGCGATGAAAAAAGGCAAGGAATTAGGCATGCAGAGTTTTGATATGGCCCTATATGACTTGTACAAAGCGGGTAAAATTACCTTGGAGCATGCTATTCACCATGCTGACTCGCCCAACGATTTACGCCTTATGATCAAACTGGATTCGGACGAGGGCAATCAACTTGGGTCGCTGTCTAATGTTTCTATCGATATGGACTAAGGATAATCTTGGACAAAGTTTACTCTCATCACGACCGCTTTATGGTCTTTCAAATCAAACAATTACTTGATGAAAAAGGTATTCCTTGTTTTGT
>JAWUXT010000130.1:0-8654 GCA_034111205.1 Paraglaciecola sp.
CTGTTAAAGGTATGCGTATTATTGATAAAAAAGGTATCGATACAGTATTGTCTGATATGCGTGCCAACGGTGTTAAAGTTTAAGGAATCAGATTATGCGCGAAAAAATTAAATTAGTGTCTAGTGCTGGTACAGGCTTTTATTACACTACAGATAAAAACAAACGTAATATGCCTGGCAAAATGGAGATCAAAAAGTTTGATCCTAAAATTCGTCAGCATGTTATGTTCAAAGAAGCTAAAATCAAGTAAGTTTATTGTTTTTGTCTCCTGAAGAACCCGGTTTTAGCCGGGTTTTTTGCGTTTACAATTTATGTCATACTCCCCCATATGCACTTATTCGGTTCTTACTTCTAGATGATCAAGTTATCTAAACGCGCTTGGAACAATGTCATCATTGTCAGTATGTTAATGCTGATCATGTTATTTAATCTTAGCGGTGATTTTTTAAATGAAGGAGGCGATCAAATATCATCTGTGCATACTCTTGTGCCTGCTAATATGATAATCACAACCATGGAATTCGAACAAGAAAAAGTAGAGAGAATTGGCCAAGGTTGGCGCGCTACATCTAGTAAAGACGGTGAAAATCACAGTAATGAACGGCTTGCAATCCTAGTTGAGCATTGGACCGATGCAGAAATAATCTTGTTCGATCAAGGCTTTAATTGGCAGTCGCCTACCTCAATAGTAAAGCTCTGGTTTGCTGGGCAAGCGTTGCCCATTGAGTATCAGTTTATGCAACTGACGGACAAAACCTTAGTGCAAATAGACAAAAAAACCTATCGGCTAACCAGCCCCAACTATCAAGTGTTAAATATATCAGAGTAAAACATGCCTGAATTACCAGAAGTCGAAGTAAGTCGGTTGGGTATTACCCCGCATCTTGAAAATCAAGTCATTAAAGAGATTATTGTGCGTAAGCGTCAGTTGCGCTGGCCTATTCCAGAAACTATTCACCAAGCCGAAGGTTTAGTGATCACTTCAATTCGTCGCCGAGCCAAGTATTTGTTATTAGATACCTGTAAAGGCAGTATTGTTCTGCACTTGGGCATGTCGGGTAAATTGTGTGTGGTGGATACTGATACAGAGGTGAAGAAACACGATCATTTAGATATTGTTATGCAAAATGGTGTTTGCCTGCGTTTTAATGATGCGAGAAGGTTTGGTTCTTGTTTATGGCAAGGACACAATGAACCCACCCTAAGTTTATTGGTATCACTGGGTCCTGAGCCATTAACTGACGAATTTGACGGAGACAGACTGTTTGAATTGTCACGAAGTAAGTCCGTCGCTGTGAAAAAATTTATCATGGATAATAAAGTGGTAGTAGGAGTGGGTAACATTTATGCTAACGAATCATTATTTATCGCTGGTATCGATCCTAGGAAACCTGCCAACAAAGTGACTAAAAAACGTTATGTTCAACTCGCAGATATTATAAAAAAAGTGTTGTCCAGTGCCATTGAACAAGGTGGCACTACTCTTAAAGACTTTATGCAAGCTGATGGACAGCCAGGTTATTTTGCGCAACAACTGCTGGTTTATGGACGTGCGGGAGAAAATTGCGATGCGTGTCTGTCGCCCATTAAGTCAGTGACCATTGGGCAACGTAATACTTTTTACTGTGATACCTGCCAGCGCTGACAAGGAGCCCTTGGCGGGGGTAAAGAGCCCTTTGCGAGGCTATTTGTTGTGTAGCTTGTGTTGCAAGGCATCAATCACGGCTGGATGGCAGAATTCATTTACGCGGCCTCTATGTAAAGCCACTTCTTTGACTAATGTAGAGGAAATAAATGAATTTTCTTCAGCAGGGGTCATAAACACACTTTCGAGGTCAGGGTTGAGTCTTCTATTCATGTTTGCTAGTTGAAATTCATATTCAAAATCAGACACTGCACGAAGACCACGAATTAAAACAGTTGCCCCTTGGCTGTCGGCAAAATCAGCTAGTAACCCCGTAAAACCGATTACTTCAACATTATCTAAATGTTCAGTCACTTGTTTAATGAGCTCGACTCGTTCGTCTAGGCTAAACAACGGTTTTTTACTTGGATTAGAAGCTATGCCAACAATCAGATGGGTAAACATATTGGCCGCGCGTTCAATTAGGTCTGTATGTCCGTTAGTAACAGGATCGAATGTACCAGGGTAAATTGCTTTTCTATGCATAATTGACTTTATTGCTTCATTTCTTTTAGGCTAACCCGATTAGGATACATTTTACCAATTTATTTATATTAATGGCATTAATCAAAATTTCCAATAGTTTAGATTTTTTCGCTGTTTAATATTACGTATAATATTATATGGCTTACTCTTTGACTCATGAAAAGATGATGCTAATGAATTTAAAGCTTCCAACACTCTTAGGCTAGATTTACCATCTTTGTATGGGTGGGTGTTTTGTATAAACTTGCGAACGGATGACATCAATTTATCAGGATACCCAAGCGCATATTCTATTGCGGACTCAACTTGTTCAATTTGTGTAATATTATGAAGATATTCTTGTGGTGCCTCATTATTAAAGGTTACTACCGGTTTCTCTAACAAAAGGAAGTCAGTAATCATTGAAGAATTATCACCTAACATCAAATCAGCTTCAATTATGTGTGGTGCCAACTTATCGGTTTCAATAAATTCTAGGTTTTCATGTTGAATAGTTTTATAAGCTTCAACAATATTGATATCCATTTTGGGATGAAAGGTAACTTTCCACTTCCACTTTTGATCCTGGGATAACTTTGCAATAGTATCAAGTAATCTCGGCGCTTGAGTGAGGCGAGGGGAGAATGTTGAACTAAATAGAATAACGGGTTTACTATTTTTTGTTTTTTCTGGATACGTATTGTTAAAGTAAGGATCCATTTTACAATATCCAGTCTCGATAACCTTAAAATGCCTGTACTTACTTTCCAGTTCTTTAAACGTAGCGGTAGATGACTGACCATGAGTACAGTAAAGGTCAAAGCAATCACGAATAATGAAATGATAGTTAACATTATCTTTTACTCGGGTTTTGAAACCGACAAACCCATGAAATACACATACTTTAAAACCAGGAAAAAACGATGGGATCATGTTACCAGGAACAAATGTCGCATAAGGGTCATAAGAAAATACCTCTTCAACAGACTCAATAACTTTTTCATGAGTATTAAAATAATGAAGGTTTATCTCATCACCTTCAACAAACCAAGCCACCTTGCCTCCTTGACGAATTATCTCAGCTTGAAGAGGGCGTAGGACTTCAAATGAATAATTATGCTTAATATAAAACAAATACTTTTTCATTCAGTAACTTAGTTCAATCAATATTGACGTGATATGTATTGTACAGCATATAGTTGGCATTAAAGTTAGCCTTATTGCAATTTATCTATCCAACATGGCCAGCAATTATGCTGGTTAAGAATTTTGGGCCAGAGGATATTTTGTTTCAACAGTAGGGCTTGATGAGGAAATGGTGCGAGCGTACATCCGTAATCAAGACAAACAAGACGAGCACCGTGAGCAGCTGAAGTTTGATATTTAGGCTCCTCGGGTGCAAAATATAGCCCTTCTTGGACTTTATCTAAATAAGCCTACGGCTTTGCCGGAGGTTATTTAACTATGGGGCGTTCATAAAGTAAACGTCTTCAACGATCCAAACTTGATCCTGATGGTTCGGATCACCAGACACTAAAACCTGAAGGTTGGTTTAAAAATATAGATACCAAATGTTATTACTCTACTCATTGCTCACCTACTTGTTTAACAAAAATTCTATTAAAGACCTTCCTAAAAGCTATTGTTCTTAGCAATCCCCAGAAATATTCCGTATGATATCGGTTAGTTTGAGATTAGTACAAGCCGCTTTATGACATTCGAAGTATGACTTGTTTTCGCAGCAATTAATTAAGTGTGCTTAAGAGCGAAATGTTACTGACATTAGGCACTTATAATTTAAATCATTTTATTGGAGAGAATGTTGTTTAAAGTGCAGCGACAGCTTTACTGTCTTTTTATCTGTTTAATCTGGTCAATCAAAGGGTGGTGCTCTCCTTGGATAGGCACACTTGAACCACAGTTACATCAAGACTTACAAGTATTAGTGGAGTGGGGTGTATTAGATGCGTCCGTGAGCAGTTACCCTGTTCCTTAGAAAGGGGTGGCAAGTCAACTAGAAAAGCTTCAAGTACAAACTCTTTCTAGTATTCCAGCAATATCAGCGCAACGATTGAAGCATTATTTACAAGCCCATAAAAAACAAGCAGGGCAGTCAGTTATCAGTTTGTATAGCGCAACCGACAACAGTCGATTTATGGAATTTAATGGTGTGCAGGCTGAAAAGGTAAAACTCAACATCACCAAAGAATTTTATGTCGGCCGATGGGCAGGACAGATGTCAGTTAATCACGAACGTGGTGGCAAAAGCCACTTTGACCAAAGCTTTATTGCTTATCAGTTTGGTGATTGGAATTTACGAGTCGGCTCATTGAACCAATGGTGGGGACCAGCGCAATCTAGCAGTCTTATTATGTCTAATAACGCTAGGCCCGTTCCTGCTATCAGTTTTTCTCGTTCTCAAGCTACGCGTTCACAAACAAAATGGTTGAAATATTTTGGTCCTTGGTTTTTTACAGCTCAAATTGGTCAGTTGGAAAGTCAAAGAGTTATACCTGATACCAAGTTATGGATGACGCGCTTTAATTTTACGCCTATTTCTGGCTTGGAGCTGGGCTTTTCATGGAGCGCTACGTGGGGCGGAGAAGGGCAAGCAAATTCTTTGAGTGATTGGTTTAAAGTCATCACTTTTCAAAAGGAATGTGCAAATGGTGAGTCTACGTGTGATGTTGCCATAGATAACAATCTCGGTAATCATATTGCTGGTTTTGATTTTAAATACAGTGTGATGATATTTGAGCAACCATTTAATCTATATGGACAACGCGTCGGTGAAGATGCAGTGGATTACTCTCGAGTGACAGATAACGCTAACTTACTTGGTGTATCCACTTATCTGTGGGGCAGTAAAGTGTATGTTGAAACAAGTGATACCAGTGTTAGCTGCGGCAGCTTAGGGCCTGATATTAATAATTGTTTTTACGAAGACAACACCTATCAGTCGGGTTATCGTCGCTATAATAGAGCTATTGGCAGTACCTTTGAAACGGATGGGAAAACGCTCAGTATTGGTATCAATAAACATTTTAATGATGGTGATTTATTTGAACTAGTGGTTAATCGCCTGACACTTAATGAAGACAAGCAAAAACCCTCACCAATATTAAATGGCATGAGTGAAAAAATACTCAGGGTGAGTGGGTTTTATCAAATGAATTACGTCGATTGGTTAGTCAAACTAGGTGCAACCATTGAATATGGAGAAGTAGATGATGCTGACTCCAAAACAGACTCACTAGTATTTGCAGAGCTTAGGTATCGGTTTAATTAGCTTTTGCTTCTTTGTTATATGCAGACATTAGCAATTGCCAATCTGATGGTTGGCAATGAATATTACGCAACCTCTTTTCTTTTTCAAACGAACGCTTTAGACGTGTTATATTGGATTTTTTCCAATTATCACCTTGCTTAATTCCACATCTATCAAAATCAATTAACCAAACTCCATGCTCGGCATCGAGCATAATATTGTGGATATTGAGATCGTGGTGATAAACCTGATGATTGTGAAATTTAGCAATAGTTTGTCCTATTTTTTGCCAAACATCATGGAGTAATTTTTTTTCTAGCAAAAATCGGTGTAAGTCTTGGGCATTGGGAATTTTTGTTGAAATTATATCGGCTTGGTAATAAAGACCGCGTTTAGTGACCATTGCTGCACTAGGCTTCGGGGAAGGTAAATCAAGGGTTTGCATGTGTTGCAATAGTTTAAACTCTTGCCAGGCACGGGATTGTTTAAGGCCCGTATACAGGTATTGGTCACTCAACACTTTGCCAATTAATCCACCACGAAGATAATGACGAAGTACATATTCATTTTTGTTATGTTGAAAAAAGTAGGTGATGCCACGACCAGTTGCTTGGCCTGTTATGGCATCTTGTGTTTGCCAATATTGGCCAGTAAACATTTTTGGAAGGGGGGCAGAGAAATGTTCTGCATCAAACAACATGACGTGGGAGTTAATCGTTTTTTGCTGAATTTTAGCCATGTTACAATCTTGATTCAGGAGTAATATGTGTATTGTATACATATTACTCCTGTATGTTCAGGTTCCGTTCGCAGTTTTGTATATCAACTAATTGAGTAATTTTCATTTATGAATAATCATGTTTCTAGTGAACCACCGTCAGGCGAAATTGAATTAATTATTGGCAACTCCAATTCAAATTTTTCAGGTGTGACATCTACCATGTTACAGGTCATGTCTTATCAAAAAGAGCTGATTAACTTACGTATTATGGGTACCCATTTTTTGCCTGATCAGGCATTGGCGATTAGTTTTTTACAAACTGCAAAGATGTGTAGAGCGCCGTTAAAGAACGGAAAATGGCGTGTTTTTCATGCCCGCCGCGTAGATGAAATGATCCAAGGTGTATTACTTAAATACCTGTTCAGAGCAAAAATTAAGCTAGTATTTAGTTCTGCTGCACAGCGCAAACGTTCTGCAGCAACTGTATGGTTAACCAGAAGAATGGACGCTGTAATCGCGGTAAGTAAAAGATCGGCTGGGTTTTTATGTGCTCCTCCAAATCTAGTAAACCCTCATGGTGTACAAATTAATGATTATTTACCCGCTAAAAATAAACAACAAGCATGGGCTGATTTAGGATTTGGAGGTAAATATGGTGTAGGTATTCTAGGCCGTGTCAGAAAACAAAAAGGTGTGCACTTATTTGTAGAGGCGTGCATTCAACTGTTTGAAAAACACCCTGAATACCATTGTTTGGTGGTTGGCGCAATTTCATCTAGCAATAAAGAATTTGTTGAACAGTTAAAGAACAAAGCTTTAGAGGCGAATATGGCTGACCGAATTACCTTCACGGGTGAATTGCCATTTGAACAAATACCCACAATATTTAGTGCCTTATCTTTAGTCTCTGCACTTAGTGATAATGAAGGTTTTGGTTTAACTGTGTTGGAAGCCATGAGTAGTGGTGCAGCGGTTTTGGCAACGGAAGCTGGCGCTTGGGAGGAAATTATTCGCCCAGGGGTAGACGGTTATATTGTGCCAGTAAATAACCAGCAAGCAGTTACAGAAAAAGTGGACTTATTGTTATCTAACAATGAAACATTAACCCAAATGGGCATGCAAGGACGAAAACGAGTCGAGACAAGTTATCGCGTGGAAGACGAAGCGACACGTTTAATCGCGTTTTTTCGTACTTTACAATAGACAATCTTTTTAAGACGAATGGTACGCAGTTAGAACGGCGAGTGTTTTTTGAATGGCACCACTGTTGTGTGTTAATACTTGTTTACCAGCACTACCTGCATGTTTTTTTTGTTCAGGGTTGTCTAACCATTTTTTACAAGCCGATTCAATTTGCTGAGCATTTGTCACCGTTAACAATGCGCCGCTTTGAGCTAAAGCTTGGCAAATAGCTGGATTGTTATAAGTCGACTCACCCATCAAAATGGGCACTCCTACAGCCGCTGGCTCTAATGCATTGTGTCCGCCTCTATCGGCTAAACTGCCACCTACAAAACTAATATCCGCTAGGGCATAAATAGAGCGCAACTTACCCATTTGATCGCACAGTAGCACTTGAGTCTCAGATTGGCATGGTTTTGATTCACTCATCAAAACGGTTTCAATACCCTGCTTTTTTAGAATTTGACGGACTTTTTCAAAACGTTGAGGGTGACGAGGTACAAGAACTAATAACAAATCAGGGTAAACCGTCACAAGTGCCAGGTAAGCTTCCAGTAATATTTGTTCCTCTGGTTCGTGAGTACTACCGGCAACTATGAGTAAACGCTGTTCTAGAGCAAGGTTTGTTTTAATGGTGTGGCTTAATGCGATGTCATGTTCAGAAATGGTCAAATCGAACTTAATATTATTGGTCAACGTTAGTTTGTTACCGCTCACTCCTAGTGTCAGATAGTTATGGTAGTCTCTTTGATTTTGGGCGCATATAGCAGTCACTTTTTCGAACATAGGGTGAAATAAAGAGGGAAATTTTTGATAGGTTTTAGTCGACTTTTCACTCATCCTGCCATTTATGATAAAAATAGGGATATTAGAACACCAGCATTGGTGACATAAATTTGGCCACAATTCCATTTCGTTAATAAGTACTTTGGTTGGTTGTTTTATCTTTAGGAAAAGTTTTATACAAAGTGGGAAATCATAGGGTAAATAAGCATGTTCAACACGACTTGCAAATAGAAGTTTTACTCTGTCAGCACCTGTTGTGGTATTGGTCGTGATGGTAATACGTTGGTTGGTATTGATATCTAATAGTTGTTCAACCAAGTTTTGTATTGCCACCACCTCGCCCACTGAGGCGCAATGAATCAGTATACCATTTTTCTGATTATCCTGATTTTGTGTAAAACCATAACGAGATAGACGGTTTTTTGTATATCCTGGTTTGCGCCTGATAAGTTGGTAAAAAAAGTGACAAAGGGCAAAGGGAATAATCAGTAACCATAATAATGAATAACCGAGTAACACAATTTTTTGCTTGGTACTGGGTTTAAAAG
>JAWUXT010000131.1:0-14733 GCA_034111205.1 Paraglaciecola sp.
CATTATGAGTGATGTGCTCTAACCAGCTGAGCTATGTTGCCACTTAATCACTCCGTCTCCGAAGTGGCGCGTATTATGCTGATCTAGCTTTTTGTCGTCAACCGTTTTATGACATTAAAATGTCTGTTTGGTTAGTTACTAGGCAAGACTTTGCAAAAATTGCAAAAAAAACTAATAACGGTGGCATTTTGTACTTGATTCAATGTGTCTATTATTTTTATGTCGGTTAATAAATGATCATATGACACTTGTCTATATATCTTCTTTTCATTCTTAAAATTGAATATGAGTAGCTTGAAAAGAGATTTTGCTAGATTTTTTGTTGTGTCACAAATTTAGGCTGTTTAATTGTGATTAATTCATCCTCATATTTTTGAACATAATCATTTATCTATGGGCATTAAAAAGCCCGCTTTCTTAGCGGGCCTAGTATAGATTAATCGTATAAAGCTATACGTTAAACCTAAAATGAATCACATCGCCATCTTTAACTATGTACTCTTTTCCTTCTAAACGCCATTTACCTGCGTCTTTTGCACCTTGTTCACCGTTAAATTCAACAAAGTTGTCATAACCAATGATTTCAGCGCGGATAAAACCTTTTTCGAAATCGGTGTGGATGACTCCTGCGGTTTGTGGTGCGGTAGAACCTTCTTTATAAGTCCAGGCTCGGACTTCTTGTACCCCAGCGGTAAAATAGGTATTTAGGGCAAGTAATTCATAACCACAACGGATCACGCGGTTTAGACCGGGCTCTTCTAAGCCCATATCGGCCATGAATTCGGCTTTTTCTTCGTCGTCTAGTTCGCCTATTTCAGATTCGATTTCAGCGCAAACAGCAACGACAACAGCGCCTTCTGCTGCAGCAATTTCACGTACTTTGTCTAAGTAGGGATTGTTTTCGAATCCATCGTCATTAACGTTGGCAATATACATAGTCGGCTTTAGGGTTAAAAAATTCATATAGCTGATAAGTTTTAATTCTTCTTTATCTAGCTCAACTGAACGTAATAATTCGCCTTCATCTAAATGAGGTTTGATTTTTTCTAATACTTTAAGCTCAGCTTTAGCGTCTGCATCTCCACTTTTTGCCCTTTTCGAAACTCTATGTAGTGCTTTTTCTGTGGTTTCTAAATCAGATAATGCTAATTCTGTGTTGATGATTTCGATATCGTCTTGTGGACTGATTTTGCCGGCGACATGCACTATGTTGTCATTATCAAAACAACGCACAACATGACCGATTGCGTCAGTCTCACGAATGTTAGCTAAAAACTTATTACCTAGGCCTTCACCTTTAGATGCACCTTCAACTAACCCTGCTATATCCACAAATTCCATTGTGGTGGGGATTGTGCGTTTAGGTTTCACGATTGCTGCAAGTTTGTCTAAGCGTAAATCAGGTACCGGAACCACACCAGTATTGGGCTCTATAGTACAAAATGGGAAATTTGCCGCTTCGATACCGGCTTTGGTTAACGCGTTGAAAAGTGTCGATTTCCCGACGTTAGGTAAACCGACTATGCCGCATTTAAAACCCATTTTGTTTTCCTCTTAATTTTGTATATATGAACTGACGGAATCCGTCATGGTTAATTTGTAATGAGCTGTTATTCCGCCTTAAATGAATGCAGGCGGTTCATAGCTTTTTTTAGATCGTCTTTGATTAATATTTCAAGGCAACGTGTTGCTTCATCAATAGCATCATCGATTTGTTGTTGTTCTTTTTGTGGCGCTTTGCCTAATACATGACCTGTGACACGGTTTTTATCACCAGGATGTCCGATACCAACCCGCAATCGCAGAAAATCTTTTTGATTGGCCATACTACTGACAATATCACGCACGCCATTTTGACTTGAACTACCACCGGTTTTAAATTTTACCACACCAGGTGGAAGATCTAACTCGTCAAATGCTACCAACAAACCAGATATTGGCACACGGTAGAAGTTAGCCATCGCTGCAACAGCTTGTCCGCTTTTATTCATAAAAGTAGTGGGAATGAGAAGTCTGATATCCTGCCCACCAATCGTGATACGACCAGTGTAACCATAAAACTTATTTTCTAGCTTTAGTGAACAGTTATGATTTTTTGCTAGTGATTCAACGAACATTGCACCAGCATTATGTCGGGTATGCTGGTATTCAGGGCCTGGATTACCCAGGCCCACAATTAGGCTAATGCGCTCTAATTGTTTATCAGTCAAGCAAATTATTCCGCAGGTGCTGCTTCTTCAGCTGCATCATCTTCAACTTTCGGGCCTTTAGATAGTTTAACTGTAACTACAGCTAAATCATGTTCTTCTTCGCCTTTATTCAGTTCAACCAAAGTAACGCCTTTAGGCATTACTAAATCAGTTAAGTGAATAGTTTGATCTAGTTCAACGTTTAACAAATCGACTTCGATGTACTCAGGCAAGTCACCTGGTAAACAACTTACTTCAACATCAACCATATGATGCTCAGCGTGGCCACCATTCAACTTGATAGAATCAGCTATGTCTTCATTCAAGAAGTGTAAAGGTACATTTGTTTGTAACGCTTTTTTCGCATCAATACGTAAAAAGTCAAGATGCATAACAATAGGTTTAAATGCATGACGTTGCATGTCTTTAACCAATACTTCTACTTTCTCTTTACCAATGTTCAAAGTAAGAACATGAGAATAGAACGCCTCGAAGCTTTGAGCTTGAAAAAGTTTGTTATGTATAAGAGTCAAAGAAATCGCTTCTTTATTTGCTCCGTATAAGACTGCAGGTACTTTTCCAGCGTGACGTAGGCGGCGGCTCGCACCTTTCCCTAAATCAGTACGGATTTCTGCGTCTAGTGTGAAAATTCCATCAGACATGTGGTAACTCCAAATAATAGTAAATGTGTGTAAATTTTTGCGACCAAAATTTACGTTTGTGTCATTAGTTTTTTATTATTAGATAATAAAACAATAACATCCCCAAAAAAGGGCGGCGAATATTAACACCAGACGAAAGGGGAAACAATGAGTTTGCAGGTTATTTAGCAATAAAAAAGCGGCTGGTAAGAGCCGCTTTTTTATTAGTTAAGTTTGTCGGTCTTAATATTCAAACATCGCTGAGATAGACTCTTCGTTACTTACTCTTCGAATCGCTTCAGCAAGCATATTAGATAAGGTAAGTTGTTTGACTTTAGGTATGGCTTTTATTTCATCTCGAAGGGGGATACTGTCAGTAACAATGATTTCATCAATCACGGAATCACGTAAATTCTGTGCCGCATTGCCTGAAAATATAGCGTGTGTTGCGTAGGCATATACATTTCTTGCACCATGAGCTTTTAATGCTTCTGCCGCTTTTGCTAAGGTACCACCCGTATCAATCATATCATCAACAATGATGCAATCTCGGTCTTGAACATCACCAATAATGTGCATGACTTGGGCGACATTTGCCTTCGGTCGACGTTTATCGATAATAGCTAAGTCAGTATCATTCATCAACTTAGCTAATGCTCGGGCACGAACTACACCACCGATATCAGGTGATACTACAACCGGATTATGGAAATCACGTTGCCGCATGTCATCTAATAGAATGGGTGTGCCAAAAGCGTTATCTACTGGTACATCGAAGAAGCCTTGAATCTGTTCTGCATGTAGATCGATAGTTAAAACACGATCTACACCTACGTTAGATAAAAAGTCAGCCACTACTTTAGCGGTAATAGGTACTCTAGCTGAACGTACTCTTCGGTCCTGACGTGCATACCCAAAATAAGGTATAACAGCAGTAATTCGACCTGCTGATGCACGACGAAATGCATCGATCATCACAATCAATTCCATTAGATTGTCGTTAGTTGGTGCACAAGTAGATTGTATAATAAAGACATCTGAGCCACGTACATTCTCGTGAATTTCTACACTGATTTCCCCATCGCTAAAACGTCCGACACTCGCATGTCCTAGCTTGGTATAAAGCCTATCAGCCACTTTCTGTGCTAATTCAGGTACTGCATTTCCAGAGAAAATCTTCATATCCGGCACGGTAATATCCTCAGTGCTTATTAAATGGCTGGGGCAGTTAGGTTTGAGACCACATTAGAATGCGCTTCAAAAATACTACCTCAACATGTGTCGCTTAAAATTAGCTGGGCTTGAACCAACGACATAGTCACGGATCAAAACTTGACTTTCTCAGCGTCTAACTTTGTCAAAATGGATGGGGTAGCTGGACTTGAACCAGCGATGACGGGATCAAAACCCGTTGCCTTACCACTTGGCTATACCCCAATTAAACTATTAAATTTGTGCTTGGATCTGACTATGTAAAGGGGATGTACTCACCCCATTTGCAACAAAACTTATACTGTCTTTTGGTAATAAAGCTTGAACATTTAAAGCGTCCTGGCGATGTTCGAACATTGCAAATACACATGATCCTGTGCCGGTCATTCTCGACGGCGCGTATTCTAACAACCAGTGTAATGCTTTTGCAACATTCGGATCGCGTTCACAAACTAATTCTTGGCAATCATTGTGGGTATTATCAAAACTATAATCATTAAAGTTAATTTTTGCAGTATATCTAGGCAAGTTGGGTAAGGAAAAAATTTCAGCTGTAGATACATGGCTATTAGGAAATAATACTAAATATGTTTTGGTTGGAAGGCTTACTTTTTCTAGCTTTTCACCAACACCTTCGGCAAAGGCCGTTTTTCCATGAATAAAAATGGGTACATCTGCACCTAGCGTTAACCCTAAAGCGATTAACTTCGCTTCCGATAAATTACAATTCCAGAGCTGATTCAAAACCAATAGAGTAGTTGCTGCATTGGATGAGCCCCCGCCAATGCCACCTCCCATGGGTAATCGTTTTCTAAGATAGATATTGCACCCCAAACCTTTAGATTTAACATCCGTCAAGGTACTTTTAAGTAAACGAGCAGCTTTTATTATCAAATTATCTTTTTCATCTACTCCGGCAATTGGATCCGCTAAGGTTATTTTACCAGAGGAATTAACATCGAAAGCGAGTTCATCACCATAATCAAGTATTTGAAATAAACTTTGTAATTGATGATAACCATTCTCGTATCGACCATTAATATGCAAAAATAAGTTTAGTTTGGCTGGACTTGGCCACCAGTTTAAAAGAGGGTTACTCATGTAAATCCCATTGATTTATACGGATTAACAGTTGACTGTTGTTGAGACTATTATTTAGCACTACTTTGTGTGGCAACCAAATTTCATTTACCAGTTTATAGTTGTCATAGTTAATTATCCAGTTTTGGCAATTGTTACAGATTGGTTGCAATTGGTTGACCCAGCCTTGTTTACTAATTATCACCTTATCGAGCTTCTGATGTTGCCCTTTTATCCAAATGCGTAATTTTTCTACTGGTATTTGCCAACCAGTGACACGCCAAATTAAATGACTAGGGTCAGAGTCTTGATAAGACTCATCATCAGTGATTAAGGTGACACTTTGTTCATCACCCTGCATCTTTAGAATCGATGTACCAATAATAGAGGTCATGTTGAGTTGAAATTGTTGTTGTGTTTGTTGCCATCTAAAGTTAGCGCTTTGTTTTTTTTCTGTACTCTTAAAACCGATTTTACCCTTTATCAACCAGCTATCTTGTTGGTTTAAGGATATTTGGTGAGCTGTTGAATTTAAGTTAACTAAAGGCTCGGGGGAAGTTGCACATCCAGTTAGAAAAAAGGTAAGAATAAGGGCAGATAAAGTTTGATTTATAAAGGGGCGGCTATCTAACACAGTTTGAATGACACTCTTCAAATGAAAAAATCGATTGAGGCAATAGGAACATACAAGTGACATCGCTTTCAATAGTTTTACCTTTTGCGTACAATGCGATACTTAATCGGTCTAACCTTTATTGTAGTATATCTAATCATTCCATGACCCTAATTGCTTTTGGTATTAATCATAAAACCGCCCCAATTGAATTACGTGAAAAAATAGCTTTTTCACCCGATGCAATAGTTCAGGCGTTGGCTTCTTTGCGTAAAGAAACAGACGCAACTGAATCTGTGATTTTGTCAACCTGCAATCGTACCGAAGTTTATGCGCAAGTTGATGAAAAACAGACAAACAATATTGCCACTTGGCTAGCTAATTTTCATGGTGTGCAGCCAAAAGATTTACAAGATAACAGTTATCTGTATACCGAGCAGCACGCAGTAAGTCACATCATGCGTGTGGCGTGTGGATTAGACTCCATGATGTTAGGCGAGCCTCAAATTTTAGGACAAGTGAAACAAGCTTTTAATGATGCTAAAAACTCAGGAGTGATCAAGGGAAATTTTGAACGCCTTTTTCAACACACTTTTTCAGTAGCAAAAAGGGTGCGTAGTGAAACAGATATCGGTGCCAATGCAGTTTCTGTGGCTTATGCATCAGTGCAATTAGCTAAACATATTTTTTCATCACTGGAAAAAAGCAGAGTATTATTAATCGGTGCTGGCGAAACCATCGAATTGGTGGCAAAACATCTTTATGAACAAAATGTTAAATCGCTAACAGTGGCAAACCGAACATTAGCTCGCGCACAAAAGATTGCAGAACCTCTGAATGCTTCTGTATTAACTTTGGCGCAGATCCCTCAGCATTTAAAAGATGCTGATATCGTTATCAGTTCAACCGCCAGTCAATTACCGATTTTAGGAAAAGGTTTAGTGCAAAGTGCCTTAAAAGAGCGCAAGCATAAACCTATATTTTTAGTAGATTTAGCTGTACCCCGTGATGTTGAAGCTGAAGTGGGCGAATTGGACGATGCCTATCTGTATACAGTGGATGACTTACAGCAAATAGTAGAGAAAAACTTAGCCAATCGTCAAGATGCTGCAGCACTTGCTGATGAAATGGTGGCAAAACAAGTACAACAATTTATGCGTTGGCAACAAAGCCAAACATCGATTGACGTATTAAAAGGATTTCGTGACCAAAGTGAACTGCAGCGCGATATTTTAGTGAGTAAAGCCCTAAACCAATTAGCTGATGGTAAAGAGGCTGAGCAAGTAGTGATTGAATTAGCCAATAAATTAACTAATAGTCTTATTCATGCTCCTACCAAAGCTTTAAAAAATGCAGCTATTGAACAAAACTCAGAACAGCTAGCATTATTAAAAGATGCCTTAGCCTTAAAAAAATCAGATAATTAGCGGCAAATGTAGTCCGCGTACAGGAATATAATGAAAGAATCTGTTCAACGAAAACTAGAAGTATTGGATGAGCGCTACGAAGAGGTACAAGCTTTATTGAGTGAAGCTGAAGTCATCGCAGATCAAGACAGATACAGAGGCCTGACCAAAGAATACTCTCAGTTAGAAGGGGTAGTGAAGTGTTTTCGTGATTTTCAAGGGGCTCAAAAAGACTTTGAATCTGCTCAAGAAATGATGCAAGAAGACGATGCCGAAATGCGTGAGATGGCGCAAGAAGAATATAAATCAGCCAAGCAAAGTATTGAAGAATTTACCCAAGAACTACAAGTCTTATTATTACCTAAAGATCCTAACGATGAAAGTAACTGTTTTGTGGAAATACGTGCTGGGGCAGGGGGAGACGAGGCCGCTATATTTGCTGGTGACTTATTCCGTATGTACAGCCGATATGCCGAAAAACAAGGCTGGAAAGTCGAACTGGTCACGGCCAACGAAGGTGATCATGGTGGTTACAAAGTCGTAATTGCGAATATATTAGGTGATGGCTCCTACGGTATTATGAAGTTTGAGTCCGGCGGGCATCGTGTGCAACGTGTACCTGACACTGAGTCTCAAGGGCGTATTCACACATCAGCTTGTACCGTGGTAGTGATGCCTGAAATACCTGAGTCTGAAGCCATAGAAATCAATAAAGCGGATTTGAAAATTGATACATTTAGAGCCTCTGGTGCAGGTGGTCAGCACGTCAATAAAACTGATTCTGCCATTCGTATTACTCACAACCCATCGGGTATAGTTGTGGAATGCCAAGACGAACGTTCACAACATAAAAACCGTGCTAAAGCGATGGCTATATTACAATCTAGATTGAACCAGTTAGAAGAAGATAAACGACAAGCCGAAGAAACGTCTACTCGCCGCAACCTTGTGGCCAGTGGCGATCGTTCAGAGCGTATTCGAACTTACAACTTCCCCCAAGGGCGAGTCACCGATCATCGCATTAATTTAACCTTGTATTGTTTAGACGATGTGATTGCTGGTGAGTTAAACAATGTGTTGGAGCCTATTAGGCAAGAACATCAAGCCGATTTGTTATCTTCACTTTCGGACGAATAGATTATATTGGATAATTTGTCATTCACAATTGCCCAAGCATTGTCTTGGGCCAGAGAGCAATTTAATTCTCATAGTGTTAGTGATGACGGCCTGTATGATTCAGCTGCAATTGATAGCAAGGTGTTATTAGCAAGCTGTTTACAGCGTGAAGTGGTGTATCTGCACACTTGGCCTGAAAAATTGCTAGATGAAACGCAAATAAAATTATTCCAAGAATACGTTTCACAAAGGACATTTGGTCACCCAGTGGCACATATCATTGGCTACCGAGATTTTTGGTCATTGCGACTCAAAGTTACTCCAGCTACTTTAATACCCAGACCTGAAACTGAACTCTTAGTTGAAATTGCTTTACAGCTCAACTTAGCTGAAACTTCAAAAGTTCTAGATTTAGGCACGGGTACTGGCGCAATTGCTTTGGCGCTAGCCACTGAAAACCCTCAATGGATGATAACCGGTTTAGATAAAAACACTGAAGCGGTAGCGTTAGCCCAAGATAACGCCAGCATGCATCAACTAGAACGAGTGAAATTTTTAAAAAGCGATTGGTTTTCTGGCGTTAAACAGCAACAATTCGATTTAATAGTGACTAATCCGCCTTACATTGAAAACAACAACCGATACCTGAAGCAAGGTGATGTACGTTTTGAGCCTAGCAGTGCTCTAACATCGGGTATGGATGGACTAGATGATATTCGCTTAATAATTTCTCACAGTAAGCATTATTTGGCAGATAACGGCTGGTTAGTGATTGAACATGGTTATCAGCAAAGTAAGCAAGTGTCAGATATTTTGAAAGCTCATGACTTTAATCAAATTAGAAGTGAAAATGATATCAATGGCTTGCCTCGCGTTACTTTAGGGTGCAATTGATCTAAATTATTGCTTTATATTGGATTATTTTATTTGTTGAGTTGTCGTTATCATAAATAAGTTATAAATTATTGTGTGGTTTAAGCTGGTTAATCTCAGCTTTGGTTTTTTGCTGAGTGGCTGGTTCAAAGGGGAAGGTTATGTCTGACGAAATTTTATTTGCTGAAGATAATGATGTAGAAATTGAGCTGCAAGGCAAATGGAAAGTATTAATCGTTGATGATGAGCCTGAGGTGCATGCGGTTACTAAGTTAGCCCTTGGTGACTTTGTATTTCAAGAAAAAGACCTTGAATTTCTGAGTGCATTTGATGGTGAGCAAGCGAGACAAATGTTTCGTGAGCATGACGACATAGCAGTAGTGTTGCTGGATGTGGTCATGGAAACAGACGATGCAGGCCTAAAGGTGGCTGAATTTATCAGAAACGATATGCATAATCATTTTACTCGTATTATTTTACGCACAGGCCAGCCAGGCCAAGCACCAGAGCGTGATGTCATTATTAATTACGATATTAATGATTACAAATCTAAAACTGAGTTGACTGCCCAAAAGCTATTCACAGTGGTCATAGCCGCGCTTCGTTCTTATAGAGATATCACTGCTATTGAAGAAAATAGATATGGCTTAGAGAAAATAATCTCTGCTTCTGCAGATCTTTTCAGTATTCATTCTTTAGAAAGTTTTATTGAAGGCATTGTTCAGCAATTAGCTTCCTTAATAGGAGGCACTAAAGACACGGCTTATTTAACCTCGGCCGTAGCAGGTCCCAAACCTATAGAACAATATAACTCCTCCGAACTTTATGTTTTTACGGGTAGAGGTGAGTACCAAAACAAAGCAGGCAATCGACTTGAGGAAGTGATCAGTGGGCGCCAGTTAACTTCTTGTCAGCAAGCTTATGCAAATAAAACCATGATCTGCGAAGATGAATATTTGGTAGTTTATTGTGATAGCAAAACTAAGAAAGGTTCGTTGCTTTATATGTCTGGTTTACCCAGAAAACTCACCGAAACTGACAAGAGATTAGTTGAAATATTTTCTCGGAATGTGCAAATTGCATTTGATAACGTATTGCTAAACAAAGATATCGAAGATACACAACGAGAAATCATCGAACGTTTAGCTGATGCTATTGAAACCAGTTTTGGCAGTAAAAATCATACCCAGCGAATGATAAAGATTTGTGATGTTTTAGGCCGTTCAGCTGGATTGTCTACTAAAGACCTGAAAATATTAAGCTTAGCTGTTCCATTGCATGATATTGGTAAAATTAGGGTTTCGGATAATATTATGCTGAAACCAGGAAGCCTTGATGCAGAAGAAACATTAGCAATGCGAAATCATGCAGAGATTGGTTACAACTTATTGAAAGATTCTAACCGACCTCTTATCAAAACAGCGGCACTTATTGCCCGTGATCACCATGAATACTGGAACGGTAAAGGCTATCCAAGAGGAAAGTCTGGCGAAGGTATTCATATATTTTGCAGGATCACCAGCCTCGCAGATGCCTTTGATGCAATGCGGTCTGAACGAAGCTATAAAGAAGCATGGCCTCTTGAAAAAGTGATGGAGGTGATTGTTGCCGAAAAAGGTCAGCAGTTTGATCCTAAAATGGTTGAATTTTTGCAAGAAAACCTCGATGAAATAGAAAATATCATGCTTAGCTTTCCCAGCTAATGTTAATTTGTTATCCCTAAAAATTAAGGTTTATTAAGCATGTACGAAATGGTCAAACACTTGCATTTGACTGCCATTGTATTAAGTGTGTTGTTGTTTTTATTTCGTTTTGTGCTGATCAAAACACAATCACCTATGCTGCAACAAAAGTGGCTTAAAATTCTTCCCCATCTTGTGGATACATTCCTAGTAGTCAGTGGAGATATATTGTCTGCAATGCTTAAGCAGTATCCAGTACGTGGACGCATGGGTCACTGAAAAGTTATTATCCCTGGTGATGCATGTATTTATTTACGATATTACTGTTATTTACAGTAAAGGTTACTCCATATAAACCGATAAAAAGAGGTGAGTTTATTTACTGGGGTAAAACAAGTGAAAGAGTTAAAACAGGCTATCGCTAAGCGAGATTATCTGATGGCCAGTTTGCATTTAGCAAGCATGTTTCAACCTGACAGTTGTCAACCAGATAATTATCAACGCAAAGTTGAGTTGTGGATTGAGCAAGCAAAAGTATTTATCGGGTCAACTGATACCAACCCAGAAAATTTTAAACGTTTTATTCAATTTTTCTATGTAGATCTCGCATTCAGTGGCGATGAGATTAATTATTTTTCTTGTCAGTACAGCTTGTTAGATCATGTCCTTGATTATCGCACTGGTATACCTGTAAGCCTGGCTATTGTGTTTCAATCAATGGGAAAAACGCTAGGTTTTGAGGTGTGTGGAGTGAACTTCCCCGGTCACTTTTTAATTAAATGTCGTTTTAGTCATTACCCTGACATTTATTTAGATCCCCTGAATGGCAAGCAATTAAGCCGTCAAGATCTTGAGTCTTTATATTTTTCTATTTTACATGAAATAGAAGATGAAAAGATGCCAGAAGAAGCCCTACATGAAGCAAGCTGCGATGAAACTATTGTTAGATTACTGCATAATTTGAAAGCGTCGTACATCAACGAGAAATGTTACTCTGAAGCGTTAACGGCGGTAGAGCTATTAGTCAACTTGTGTCCTAACGATCCTTACGAAAGAAGAGACAGAGGGTTTTTATTACACCAGCTAGACTGTACTCAAGTGGCAATTGCAGACTATCAATATTTTATCCGCAAGTGCCCTAAAGATCCCGCCACAATATTGTTGCAAGCCCAATTACAGCAGTTAAGTGAACAAGTCCCAGACGTTTTTCATTGAACTGGTATCCAACCAGAAGTTTGCAGCTTATTTTAATACGTTATAGATAGCCTTAGTTAACTGGCTAAGCTGTTGTGGGTTAATAATGTACGGCGGCATAATATATACAAGTTTACCAAATGGCCTTATCCATACGCCTTGTTTGACAAAATATTTTTGAAGCTCAGCCACGTTTACGGCTGATTTACATTCTACTACACCAATGGCTCCAATCACTCTTACGTCTTCTACTGCTTCTAAATCCATACAAGGTGCCAACTCAACATACAGTTGTCGTTCAATTTGAGACACTTGTGTCTGCCAATCATTTCTTTGGATGATCTTTAAGCTAGCATTGGCAACTGAACACGCTAGTGCGTTGCCCATAAATGTTGGACCATGCATAAACACACCTGGCTCACCTTGGCACACACCTTGGGCAACATCTTCAGAACAAAGAGTAGCCGCCAACGTCATATAGCCACCCGTTAGCGCTTTACCTAGGCATAGTATATCTGGGCTTATATCAGCATATTCACAAGCAAATAATTTGCCTGTACGGCCAAAGCCCGTGGCAATTTCATCACAAATCAAAAGTATGTTGTAATCGTCGCAAAGCTGCCTGCAGCGCTTTAAATATTCGGGATGATAAATCCGCATACCACCGGCATTTTGTACTATGGGCTCGAGGATGAGTGCTGCGAGTTCATTATGATGAGTTTGAATAAGCTGCTCTAATGGTTTTATATCGTCTTCATTCCACTGTTTATTAAAACGAGTCTGAGGTGCTGGGGCAAATATTTGTTGGGTTAAGGTATCAGAAAATAAACTGTGCATACCATTCACAGGGTCGCAGACCGACATAGCAGCAAACGTATCACCATGATAACCATTTCGAGGCGTGATAAATCGGTGTTTAGTACTGTTACCCTGACACGCCCAGTATTGCAAAGCCATTTTCATCGCTACTTCTACTGATACTGAACCTGAGTCAGCCAAAAATACCCTGTCTAAACCTTGAGGTGTTATATCCACCAAAGTTCGGCATAAGTCAATCGCAGGTTTATGGGTTAATCCACCAAACATTACATGAGCAAAGTCATCTACTTGACTTTTAACTGCATGATTTAATTCAGGGTGGTTATAACCATGAATGGCGGTCCACCAAGATGACACGCCATCCACCAATTTTTCGCCAGACGCTAGATGGATATAAACACCTTCTGCTTTTGTGACTTCGTAGCAGGGAAGAGGATCTATTGCAGATGTATATGGATGCCAAATATGTTGTTGATCGAAAAGTAAATTCGCGCTGATCATAATGTAACCACTTGTAATCTTTTTAATTTTAATTAAGTTGACAATGTTGTCGCGAGCCATAGACTAAGCGGCTTGAATCATTTAGTAAAGTCTGAAAATCTAAGGTTGCACTTATGTCTATAAACAAATTGCCTGTAAACAAATCGTCATTAAACACTTCATCATCACTCAATCAAGCTAGTATCCGTCATGACTGGACAATTGAAGAGGTGAATGCCCTTTTTGAACAGCCCTTTAGTGATTTAATGTTTCAAGCTCAAACGTTACATAGGCAAAATTTTGATCCTAATCAAGTGCAAGTAAGCACTTTGTTATCGATTAAAACCGGCGCCTGCCCAGAAGATTGCAAATACTGCCCGCAAAGTGCACGTTATGATACTGGTTTGGAAAAAGAACGTTTAATGGAAATCGATAAAGTTATTCTGCGTGCGCAAGAGGCCAAAAAAGCGGGCTCTACCCGGTTTTGTATGGGCGCAGCATGGCGTAACCCACGTGACAGAGATATGCCTTATGTGACCGAGATGGTCAAAGAAGTGAAAAAGCTTGGATTAGAAACATGTATGACGTTAGGCATGTTAACGGCTGACCAAGCATTATCTTTGAAACAATCTGGGCTCGATTATTACAATCACAACTTAGATACCTCGCCAGAGTTTTATGGTGATATTATTACAACTCGTACCTACCAAGATAGGTTAGATACCTTAGAAAACGTTAGAGGTTCAGGCATGAATGTGTGTTCTGGTGGCATAGTGGGCATGGGTGAAACGACCTCTGACCGTTCTAGTTTATTGATGCAACTCGCTAACCTAGAACATCATCCAGAAAGTGTGCCAATTAACATGTTGGTTAAAGTCAAAGGCACCCCTATGGAAAATGTCGAAGACTTAGATTATTTCGAATTTATTCGTACTATAGCCATTGCTAGGCTGATGATGCCGAAGTCATATGTGCGCTTATCTGCTGGCCGTGAAGCGATGAATGAACAAATGCAAGCCATGTGTTTTTTGGCTGGCGCTAATTCTATCTTTTACGGTTGTAAGTTGTTAACCACCTCTAATCCTGAAACCCATGAGGATGTGACATTATTTAAAAAATTAGGGATTAATTCTGCGCAAACTCGTGACTATTCAGATGCAGCACATGAAGCCGCACTTTTAGAAGAAATCGAAGACAAGACCAGCCAGCATTTATTTTACGATGCCACTAGTCAACAAGCTGAAACGGCTGATTAATAATGGCATTTGATTTTATCGCTTCTGCCCTAGATAAGCGCCGTAATGAAGGGCTTTTTCGTTCGCGAAATACGCTAGATTCAGCTGCAGGGCCACTAATTGAAATCGGTGGTCAGCACTATATCAATTTTTCCAGTAATGACTATTTAGCTATGCGTCGCTCAAGTGTTGT
>JAWUXT010000132.1:0-7944 GCA_034111205.1 Paraglaciecola sp.
AAGATAACTCCCGATTACATTAATGAACATAATGCAGCAGTTTACGCAGAAGAGCACCCAGAACACGACGCAGTTAAATTCATCCCAAGTTATAGAACAGTTCACTATGTTACTTAGAGTCAGATATGGAGAATGTGATGCCCAGCAGGTTGTGTTTAACGCCAGATATGCTTATTATATTGATATCGCCATGACAGAATATTTCAGAGCGGCAGTGGGTGGATTTCAAGTGTTACTTAATAAAGGATTAGACACCCAAACCTATCTAAAAACTCCAATACCCGATTGGTTGCGAGACCGGTTACTCACCGCACCGCCATTTACCTTGATTAACCATGCAGGCGTTCCAGCTTAGTGTTAATACGGATGCATTAATTTGTTGATTTACCTAGTCTCAAGGTACTCACTAATCTTACAGTTTACTTTTTATTAACAGTTGTGAAATATTTGCAGTTCTGCAAGATTTCACCGCTGTATTAGAGATTATTTGATACAGAAAACAAAATCCCAGTTAAATTTTTGGCAAATATGTAATATGTAATATGGAATATGTATTTTGGATTTTTAGAGATCCAATTTGGTTTAAAGTCAGTATTTGATATTGGGGTAAATCATGGTTCACCCTCTTTTAGTATGCCTGTCTATCAGCCAATATTTGGTGAACTCTATGATATTGAAGGTAAATTGGTCGCAGACCATCAAATTCTTAACTTTAATGAAAATCACCAATAAATTCTATATTTGCCAGTATCTTAGATTGTTTCTTGGTAATTTAACAACGACTTTTAAGCAACATTTATTACGGACTAGGTAATTAATTAACTTAGTGCTACATAAAATAGCTAACACACCAGTAAAAACCCTTATCTTGATAATTGATACTGTTATAATATTTAGCTAATTATTCGTATTTTTACCAAGAGGGTGCATTAATGGCCGAGACTGACAGTCGTCCGACCAATTTTATTCGTCAAATCATAGATAAAGATATTAACGAAGGTCTTCATACAAAAATCCAGACTCGGTTTCCACCAGAGCCAAATGGTTATCTTCATATTGGCCATGCAAAATCTATTTGTCTTAATTTTGGTATTGCCCAAGATTATCAAGGTCAATGTAACCTGAGGTTTGACGATACTAACCCTGAAAAAGAGGATATAGATTTCGTCAAAGCTATTCAAAAAGACGTGTCTTGGTTAGGTTTTACTTGGGATGGCGATGTGCGCTATTCGTCTAATTATTTTGATCAACTGTATATATTTGCTGTTGAATTAATTAACAAAGGCTTGGCATACGTAGATTTTTCAAGCCAAGAACAGATGCGTGAGTTACGCGGTACATTAAAAGAGGCAGGAAAAAATAGTCCCTTTAGAGATACCAAGGTTAGTGAAAATTTAGCATTATTTGAAAAAATGCGTGATGGTAAGTTTAAAGAAGGTGAGTGCCTTCTTAGGGCTAAAATTGATATGAGCTCATCTTTCATGTGTATGCGCGACCCAGCTTTGTATAGAGTCCGCTTTGCCCACCATCACCAAACGGGTGATAAGTGGTGCATTTATCCAATGTACGATTTTACCCATTGTATTTCTGATGCGATTGAAGGCATTACACATTCGTTATGTACTCTGGAGTTCCAAGATAATAGACGATTGTATGACTGGGTACTCAGTCATATCAGTATTGATACCACGCCTCATCAATACGAGTTTTCAAGACTGAATCTTGAATATACGGTATTGAGCAAACGTAAATTAATTCAATTGGTCGAAGAAAACCAAGTTAATGGTTGGGACGACCCACGGATGCCAACCGTTGCAGGTTTACGAAGAAGAGGCTATACGTCCGCTTCTATACGTGAGTTTTGTAAACGTATTGGTGTCACCAAAATGGACAACATGGTTGAAATGTCCATGCTTGAAGCCTGCTTAAGAGAAGAATTAAATGCTGATGCGCCCAGAGCGATGGCTGTACTTGAACCGCTTAAACTGGTCATTGAAAATTATACAGCTGATGATGTCGAAAATTTAACTTCACCCAATCATCCAGCTGACGAGTCAATGGGCACCAGAAGTGTGCCTTTTAGTAAAGAAATTTATATCGAAGTTGATGACTTTAGAGAAGAAGCTAACAAGAAGTTTAAACGCTTAGTATTAGGCAAAGAAGTGCGTTTAAGAAATGCTTATGTAATAAAAGCAGAACGTGTTGAAAAAGACGAACAGGGAAATATCATCACTGTTTACTGCAGCTACGATAAAGATACCTTAGGTAACGATCCCTCTGATGGACGTAAAGTCAAAGGTGTTATTCATTGGGTATCTGCTTCACACGGTGTGCCAGCTGAAATACGTTTATACGACAGACTTTTTAAAGTACCCAATCCAGCCGCAGAAGAAGACTTTTTAGCGTGTATTAATGAAGAGTCTTTAGTTGTTAAACAGGGAATAGTTGAACCTAGTCTTATTAGCGCACAGCTCAGTGCTCCAATCCAGTTTGAAAGAACAGGTTACTTTTGCAAAGATAAAGATAGCCAAGACGATAAATTAGTTTTCAATCGTGCAGTAGGGCTTAGAGATACTTGGGCGAAAATGGATCAAGGGTAAATTACCAACTAAAGTGTTATAAAAACCGGACTGTTAATGTCCGGTTTTTTGTATCAGTAAGATGCTATTTAAATGGCTACTGGTTAAACTCACTAAATTGGGTTATTTGGGTTGTGCCTCAATCGTCTGACCATTCTCTGTACTTTTTTCATTGTCCATTAAATACAAATACAGTGACATTATTTGTTCTGGTGTTTTTAAATGATCAGCATTTTCTGCAGGAAACGCTTTTGCTCGCATCGCCGTTTTTGTGGCTCCAGGATTGACACAATTAAAACGTATATTGCTGTTATCATATTCATCAGCCAGTACTTGCATCATGCCTTGGGTGGCAAATTTAGAAATGGAGTAGGGTCCCCAGTATGCTTTACCTTGAACTCCCACACTTGATGTGGTGAATATAACGGAAGAGTGAGGCGCTTTTTTCAAGCTAGGCAATAATGCTTGAGTCATTAAAAACTGACTGGTTACATTCACTTGAAATACATTTTGCCAATCTTGCTCACTGATTTGTGCAAACGGTCCTAAATGTCCTAAAACACTGGCGTTATGTAATAAGCCATCTAAACAACCAAATTGGTCATTTATAGTATTTGCCATATCCCGATAGTGTTTTGCGGTCGCCCCTTTTAAATCCAAAGGCACAATAGCGGGTTCATTACCCTCATTGTTAATTATTTCGTCATAAACACTTTCAAGCTTTACAACGGTTTTACCCAGCAAAATGACAGTAGCCCCATATTTTGCATAGTGCAGGGCCGCTTGTTTTCCAATACCGTCTCCGGCACCTGTGACTAAGATTGTTTTCTTATCTAGATATAGTTTTTGAGGTGTGAAGGTATGCATAATAAACATCTAATAAAATCAATAACTAAATGGTATCACTGAAGTACTAACCTAAGAAAGTACTAGGCTAATAGTAAAATAATATTTTTAAGGGATGTTTATATAGGCTTTACAAATAGACTATAAAGGCAATAGTATTACTCATATGTAAACTGGTCACACCATTGAAACAAAAATTATACATATCTATAACAGTTATTTATTAATAATCATAATTACAAACACTTACGAATAAAAAAATTAAAATAATTTAGAGGCAGGATAATGAAAAAAACACTAATAAGTACTGGGATCATCACCCTATTTGGATTATCAGCTTGTGGAGGTGATTTACCTGGAGATGTCACAGTAACTGATGAAATTCAAGAAGTTGTTCTTGAAGAGCCGTTTGTGCGGGTCGTGTTTAACCCGGCTACTGCTGATATAAATGTACCAAACGATTTTCTGATGATCCCGAGTGGCAACTTTTTTGATTTCACCCTTAATACTGAAGGTAGTGATGAATTTGACCCTGCCAATCCGCTGCATTCTCTTAGTGCGCTTGACGGCTGGTCTGCTCATATGCCATTTGCTATTCGAGTATCCTTAACAGATGATTTGGATATTGATGCTGCAACTGTGTCTGGCTCATCTATAAGAATTTTTGAAGCGACTCAAGCCTTAGAAGGTACTTCGGAAACTTGTCAGGCATTAGCTGTATCTATCGGGGCACCAGGTGTGCCTTGTGAATTAGGTGAAGAGTTGACCTACGGTGTCGATTTTGTTGCCTCTTATACCACAGGTACAGGCGCTATTAGTGTCATCCCTCTTAAACCAATGAAGTCTTCTCAGGGCCATATGTTAGTTGTCACTGAAGACTTAAAATCAACCGACGGCCGAGCGGTTAAGGGCTCTATTACTTGGGATCTGGCTCGTCAGGATATAACCACCAATGCTTTAGGCTCTGATGACTTGCTAAAATTACAAGGTTTGGTTAATTCATTAGTCAATGTTTTAGAGCCTGCTGGATTAGCTACAGCTGATGTTTCCTATGCAGCTTACTTTTCTACTCAATCTACAGAAGATGCCCTTAATACAGTCAAACAGTTAAACATTGCGCCCTATGCCCAAGCATTTCAGGCGACCTTAGCCAGTGGCGCAGATTTAGCAACAGCCAATGCTGTTGCATTACAGTATTTACCGACTATTACCACTGAATTAACCACTGGATTTGACAACGTATTTGAAAATATTTCTTCTTTATTACTCTCTACAGATGAATTAGCTGGGTTAGCAGCTGTTGGTTTGGACACATGTGAAGGGCTTATTGCTGCAGTCTCAGACCAAACGTCTCCATTAAATGCTACAGCTACTGTTACCTTTTCTCAGGTAGGGCCATTTTGCACGTCAACCATAGTCGAAGGTAAGGTGAAGTTACCTTACTACTCAAGTACGACTAACCCAGCCAACGATTGGTGGAGAGCCGCATGTACAAGTGGTGCTACTTTACAATCCCTTGGCACTGAAATAGTGACTGGGTTAATTCAAGCAGGACAAGAGGGTCCTAACAATGCAAGGTGTCAGGTAGCATCAGGCGGAACCTTATTTGATTTAGATTTAACTAGTTTAGGTATGACAGATCCAAGGAATATCACTAAATTTAGTCCCATTCCTGCTTTACAAGGCCGGCAAACAGACGATGTAAACACCTCATATAATGAAGCGGGTACAGAAGCTGTTAGCGTACTATTTACTGTGCCTGACGAATCAGTTATTGCCATGATATCTGCCGCAACTGATGGTGTTGTGCCTGCACAAACTAAACCAGCTGGAGGCTGGCCAGTGGTGGTGTTTCAACATGGTTTAGGCCAATCAAAAAGTAATGCCTTATTAGTTGCATCAGCCTTAGCTATGGCTGGTTTCGCTTCCGCGGCAATTGATCACCCATTACATGGTGATCGAATGATTACAATTGGTGAGGATGTTTTTGACAGTGCCGGTTATACCTCTTTAATCCTATTAACTACACGAGATAATGGTCGTCAAAGTATCGCTGATATTATGGCTTTCAGATTAGCACTTAATGCTATCAATGATTCAACAGGACTAGTCGACTTAAATACAACAGATGTACATTTTATCGGCCAGAGTTTAGGTGCAATTTATGGAACAGGTGCTGTTGCGTTAGCAAATAAAGCTTTAGCTGGCGATTTAGCCTCATTTGATAGTATGTATGCATTTAAAACAGCTAATATCAATGTGCCTACTGGAGGTATCTCTGCAGGCTCACTTGACTCAGTTGCTTTTGGCCCAAATATCAAAGGCCAACTATTAGTTGCATCTTCACCTGAGTTTGTAGCGTTTTTAACGGCCTTTGCAGTGGAAAATGGCATGTCTGCTGAGGTCGCTGTCGGACCCGCTTATTTAGCGTTTGAACAAGTAATTACTGCTGAGCAAGCAGCAGTAATTAAAGCTGTTTTCACCTCTGTTGCTTTTGCTGCGCAAACGGTTACCGATGCTGCAGATCCTATTAGTTATGCCGCCGAGTTAACCAGTACAACCCCAACATTAGTACAATTGGTTGTAGGTGGAGGAAACAATGATGACGGCAGCACAGCACTGACTGATCAAGTTAATCCAGTGACTACATCCTTGCCTCTAGTAGGCGGACAACCCTTAGCAGATATAATGGAGTTATCTAAAGTATCAAGCACTTCCCAAGGAAGTGGTGTGGTCAGATTTATTTCAGGCAGCCACTCTTCGCTACTCAGCCCATCACCTAGCGCTGCAACCACTGCAGAAATGCAAAGCCAAGCGGTAGCATTTATTGTTACAGGTGGTGAAAATATCGTTGTTTCTGATACCTCAGTGGTTGAAAATTAAACTAATGAGTATAAATACAAAGCCAAGTTAATCACTTGGCTTTTTTTTTGTTAGTTTATCCCCATATATTTGAAAATACTTTTAAGGAGTACACCCGGTTGGATTTTTTATATGAGTACGGATTATTTATTGCTAAAGCGATAACAATAGTAGCAGCTATTCTTTTAACACTTGGCGGCATCATTGGTTTAGCCAGTAAGCAAAAACAAGGTAAAGGTCATCTTGAAATTAGCTCTTTATCAGACAAGTTAGAGTCAATAACTGACTTTGCAAGAGGTGAATTATTAAGTAAAGACGAACTTAAGCTATTTCACAAAGAACAAAAAAAGGCCCTGAAAGCCAAGAAAAAAGAACAAAAGAACAAAGATGCTAATGAACCTAGCAGGGGTCAAATCTTTGTTGTTGATTTTTCTGGTTCGATGGACGCCCATGAAGTGGATTATCTGCGGGAAGAAGTCACGGCTATTTTATGTGTAGCTAAGCCAGATGACGAAGTGTTAGTGAGACTTGAAAGTGGAGGCGGGGTAGTGCATGGCTATGGTTTAGCAGCGTCTCAGTTACAACGAATTAAAGACAAAAATATCAAACTCACAATTTCGGTAGATAAAGTCGCCGCCAGTGGTGGTTATATGATGGCCTGCGTCGCGGATCATGTGTTGGCAGCAAAGTTTGCCATTATTGGCTCTATTGGTGTGATAGCCCAGTTACCTAACTTCAACAAGTTGCTGAAGAAAAGTAATATAGATTTTGAACAACACACAGCAGGTGAATTCAAACGCACTTTAACCATGTTTGGTGAAAATAACGATCAAGGTCGAGAGAAATTCAAAGCTGAACTTGAAGATGTGCATCACATGTTCAAGGATTTTGTACAAACCCAAAGACCAGCGTTAGATATTGCTAAAGTAGCCACCGGTGAATATTGGTACGGTATTAAAGCTAAGGAGCTGGGCTTAGTTGATGTTATTCAAACATCTGACGATTACATATTAGCAGCCAATGAAAATAAGAAAATTTTCACTGTTAAATATAGTATGAAGAAAAGTTTACCAGAAAGACTAGGCCTAGCCGCTAGTCTTTCTGTTGAGTCTTTATTGATGAAACTTTGGAGTAAAAGTGAAACCAATTTTCGTTAACTAATTACGATTTTCGGAGAAGGTTATTTAGTCTTCTTCGACATATTAACATTTAAAGTTAATATGTCCCAATCAGACAATTTAAAGCGTAAAACCTCTAGCTAACACTCTCCTATCCCTTATTAACCCCAATAGACAAAGCAAAAACCAAAATCCTCTATCAAATAAAGTATATTTTTTATTTTCTGTGTTTTATTTGTTTTTAATGTATTTCGGGTTTATAAGTTGTTTGCGCTCATGTTTTGTGGGCGTTAAAAGGACACACAAAACACTTAATGGACTTCAAGCACTTAATGGTCTTTTCAAGGTTTGTACATTACTTCCATGACTATTAAGCACTATAAAAATATTAAGCTGGAAAAAAATTATGAGAACATCAAAAACAAAACTTAGTAAAAGCATTCGTTTCATCATAGCGGCTTCTGCAGCAGCTAGTGTTGTATCTGTATCACCAGTATTTGCTCAAGAAGTAAATGATGATGATAATAGTTTCGAAAAAA
>JAWUXT010000133.1:0-12854 GCA_034111205.1 Paraglaciecola sp.
AATCATTGATGTTGTGCGCCAGTATCCAGCTAAAGTTACTGCGCAACAGTTTGTTGATACCTTAAGAATTATGACACCTCGACTCTACTCCATTGCTTCTAGCCAAGCAGAAGTAGAGGATGAAGTGCACTTAACCGTTGCTTTAGTTGAGTATGACGCCCACGGCCATGCCCACCAAGGTGGTGCATCAAGCTTTTTGTCTAATCGTTTAGATGAAGGTGGTGAAGTGAATGTATTTGTTGAGAAAAACGACAACTTCCGTTTACCCGATGATGGCAATACACCTGTCATCATGATCGGTCCAGGGACAGGTATAGCACCCTTTAGAGCCTTTATGCAACAACGTGAAGTCGAAGAAGCGAGTGGTGAAAACTGGTTGTTTTTTGGTAACCCCAATTATACTCAAGACTTCTTGTATCAAACTGAATGGCAACGTTTTGTCAAAGACGGTGTACTCAACAAAATTAGCTTGGCATTTTCTAGAGATCAGGAACAGAAAGTGTATGTGCAACATCGCATGCTTGAACAAGGTGCTGAGCTTTATCAGTGGCTTGAACAAGGCGCGCACATTTATGTGTGCGGCGATGCCAATCATATGGCCAAAGATGTACAGGACGCTTTAGTGCAGATTGTGATTGAACATGGCGCAAAAAGCGAAGAGCAAGCAGAACAGTATATTTCTGACTTGCGCCGTGCTAAACGTTACCAGAAGGATGTTTACTAATGAGTAATGACCACAAAGATTTTATCGTTGAAGGTAAATTAGCTGACAACGAACGCTTAAAAGAAAAAAGTAATTTTTTACGTGGAACCATAGCAGAAAACTTGACCGATGATTTAACTGGTGCATTTGTTGGCGATAACTTTCAGCTTATTCGTTTTCACGGCATGTATCAGCAAGACGACCGCGATATTCGTGCAGAGCGCGCTAAGCAAAAGCTAGAGCCGTTGCAAAATGTGATGTTAAGAGCCCGCTTACCCGGTGGCATCATCACTACAAAGCAGTGGCTGGCAATAGATAAGTTTGCTGAAGAAAAAAGCATTTATGGCAGTATTCGCTTAACTACGCGTCAAACTTTTCAGTTTCACGGTGTGTTAAAGCCTAACGTCAAATCTATGCACCAAATGCTTAATCAAGTTGGCGTTGATTCTATTGCGACTGCGGGTGATGTAAACCGAAATGTGTTGTGTACATCTAACCCAGTAGAGTCTGAAGTGCATCAAGAAGCTTATGAGTGGGCGAAGAAAATCAGTGAACATTTGCTTCCTAAAACACGTGCTTACGCAGAAATTTGGTTGGATGGCGAAAAATCAGAAACAACTGAAGTAGAGCCTATATTAGGTAATAACTATCTACCACGTAAGTTTAAAACAACTGTAGTTATTCCGCCGCAAAATGATGTCGACGTACATGCTAATGACTTGAATTTTGTAGCTATCGCAGAAAATGGCAAGTTAGTTGGCTTTAATGTATTGGTTGGTGGGGGGTTAGCCATGACTCATGGTGATACTTCTACTTTCCCACGTAAAGCTGATGATTTTGGCTATATTAGCATTGAGCATACTTTGGCTGTAGCAGAAGCGGTAGTGTCTACCCAGCGTGACTGGGGGAACCGTGTTAATCGTAAAAATGCCAAAACTAAGTATACCTTAGAGCGTGTCGGTGTTGAAAACTTCAAAGCGGAAGTAGAAAAACGTTCAGGTGTTAGTTTTGCACAAAGTCGACCTTACGAGTTTACCTCACGTGGTGATCGTATTGGTTGGGTTGAAGGTGTCGACGGTAAACATCACCTTACCTTATTTATCGAAAATGGCCGTATTTTAGACTATCCAGGCAAAACACTTAAAACTGGTTGTGCAGAAATTGCAAAAATTCATACAGGTGATTTTCGATTAACGGCCAATCAGAATTTGATCGTTGCGGGTGTCCCTGCGTCGCAAAAATCCCAGATTGAGCAGTTAGCCCGTGAACATGGATTAATGGCTGATGATGTGAGTTTGCAACGTAAAGATTCTATGGCCTGTGTGTCTTTGCCTACATGTCCATTAGCGATGGCCGAAGCAGAACGTTATTTGCCTGATGCGGTAACAGAAATTGAAAGCATATTGGCTAAGCATGGTATGCAGAATGAAAGTATTATTTATCGTGTTACCGGTTGTCCTAATGGATGTGGCAGGGCTATGTTGGCAGAAGTTGGCTTAGTGGGTAAAGCGCCAGGCAAATATAACTTTCATTTAGGTGGTGATCGTCAAGGCACACGGATCCCTAGAATGTACCGTGAAAATATCGACGAAAAAGAAATTATGAGCGAGTTAGATAACTTAATAGGTCGCTGGTCTAAAGAGCGTGATGTTAACGAAGCTTTTGGTGATTTTCTTATCAGGGCACAAGTCGTTAAACCTGTTATTGACTCAGCCAAGGACTTTTATGATGACCCAAGCTATTCAATCTAGCACTCTAGAAAGTGCAACATTAAGTATTTCAGACGATGAATTAGCGCAAACCAATATTGCTTTAGAACAGCAGTCTGCGGAACAACGTGTAGCTTGGGCATTAAAACACTTGCCGCATCAGTTTATGTTGTCATCAAGCTTTGGTGCCCAAGCTGCTGTGATGTTACACATGGTTACGCAGCAATATCCTGATATAACAGTAGTGCTTACAGACACGGGTTATTTGTTTGCTGAAACATATCAATTTGTTGATGAGTTAACACAACGTCTAAACCTTAACCTTAAGGTTTATCGCGCCGATGTTTCCTCTGCATGGCAAGAAGCACGTATGGGGAGAATGTGGGAACAGGGTCTAGAAGGTATTGAAAAGTATAATGCTCTAAATAAAGTTGAGCCCATGCAAAAAGCCTTGGATGATTTGCAAATAAAAAGTTGGTTTGCTGGATTGCGCCGCAGTCAGTCTGACATGAGAGAAACCTTGCCTGTTGTGCAAAAGCTGAAAAATCAGTATAAAATTTATCCTATTATTGATTGGTCGAATAAAGATGTGCACTTGTACTTAAAAAAACATAACCTGCCGTATCATCCTTTATGGGAAAAAGGTTATGTGTCAATTGGTGATTGGCACAGTACCCGTTCATTGGAAGAAGGTATGACTGAACAAGATACTCGTTTCTTCGGTTTAAAAAGAGAATGTGGCTTGCATGAATTTGGTGACGGAATTTAGTTATTTTTCATATTGCCCTATTAATCGTTATTTAGATTATATTGAAAGCATTACCTAAGATGACTTTGAGCGACTTAACATAAACATCTTGTCGTTTTCGGGTCACTAATCTACATAATTCAGCGCCAGTAGTAGTGAACTTGTAATAAACCAATGTGGTGCCTGTACGTTTAGCGATTAAATTCAGTGCTTGTCCTGCACAACGCCATTCCGCAGGAATACCTATTGGAAGTTCACCAGATTCAATTTCACTATGGTGTATTAATCCTAAGTCTATTAGTGACAAAATATCGGTGTAACCTAAACCAAATTCAGCCAAGTTAAGTCGATGGTTCTTGTGCGAACCAAAGAGCGACCAAATATTCTTTTTTTGATAATAGCCTAGTATCAGTTTAGGAGAAGATTCACCTTTACGTTTGCTGGCTAAATTAACTGCATTGCGAAAAATCTGTGCATCCTTTTGAGTTAGTTGTTTCAATAGACCTAAGGTTTTTAAAGAAAAGCTACCTGGCTTTGCTGTCTCAACCGCAAATATTTTGCCCCATAATTCCTGCATGGCGGGAGAAAAAATTTCTTCTGCCATTTTTACAAAACTAAAAAACCAATCGGGATCTATTTCTTCAGCATTACCTTCATCGAGACAGAAATCTAAAGCTCTGCCTAGAATTTTTTCTAAATTAATTAATTTTCTTTGCTCTAACACCTCTTTTTTACGCTTGATTTTTTCTTTACTGGTGGACGTTTTAAACATACTACTGTCCGCTTGCACACCGGCCTGTGAAAACCAATCTACAATACGTTTTTGACTTGATTGGCGGTTCATTTTATTTTCTGACTGCGACTTAGGTGCACTCAGCTCTACCGCTGCTTTTTGCGACGGAATAGGCTTTAAATGATGTGTAATAGGTGGAGAATTAGATTCAATTTTCATAAAGCTTAAAACGCTGATTTAAATTATTATTTATTGTGATGTATATTGCGTTAATTCATGTTACTTGAGCAAATAAAAATGTTAACTTTAATCATACTTGAAAGTTAATTTTGTACTTTCCTACGTTTTACTTTGTATAGTGCTGTGGTGAAACGAATATAAAAAATAAAGCATAATTGCTACTGAAATCAGGATCTTGTCCTTTATGGAATATAAATGAGCCCTAGCAAATACGAAAATGATGAATTAATTTTTTTATCAGAAGATACTCACTCAGATACGCCAGAAATTACAGGCGTGTGGAACGTCTTAGTCGTTGACGATGATGAAGAAATACATTCCGTCACTAGGTTGGCTCTGTCAGATTTGGTAGTTAACGATAAAAATTTGCATTTTATTCATGCTTACTCTGGAGCTGAAGCACTAAAAATAATTGAAGATATGGGCTCATCTATTGCCATCATTTTGTTGGATGTGGTGATGGAAGCTGATGATGCTGGTTTAACGGTAGCAAAAATAATGCGCGAAGATATGGGGGTTTTGGAACCTCGGATTATTTTACGCACTGGTCAGCCTGGCTATGCGCCTGAAGAACAAGTCATTAAAGATTACGATATAAACGATTACAAAACCAAAACAGAACTAACCCGCAGCAAATTAGTAACGACCATCATTGCTTCACTACGATCTTATCAACAGATATTGTCAATTAATCAAAGCCGCTTAGGTTTACAAAAAATTATAGTGTCTGCAGCAAACCTAATGGAAGAGCATTCTGTTCAGAGTTTCTGCGAAGGTGTCGTGACCCAAATTAGTTCCTTAATAGGTCTAGAAGCAGGTGGGGTTGTGTGTGCAAAAGCAGGCTCAATGTTGGATAAGGATAAAGATGATGATGCCGTTTATGTACTTGGTGCTGCTGGTGAATTCACACCCTATATTAATGAAAGGCTAGAGAATTTACATAATGCACGAATAGTAAAATATGTTAATAGTTGTTTGCAGCTCAAAAAACATATTTTTGAAAAAGAATTTTCTGTACTTTATCTCAATAGCTCGGGTTACGAAGCTGCTGTTTATTTACAAATAGGCAAAGAAATCAGCCTAGTAGATCAACAATTACTAGAAGTGTTTTTGTCGAGTATTTCTGTAGGCTATGAAAACGTTAACTTATTTCATCAACTTCGCACCGCTGCTTTTAAAGACTGGCTAACTAAACTGCCTAACCGCAGTGAATTTATCAATATGTTGGACGATTGCGGTGCAGCAAAATATAAACATGAAAATTCAGTTGTGGCTTTGATTGATATTAACCATTTTGCAGACATCAATGATGGACTGGGCCAAGATGCTGGTAATAGCACTCTGCTAGCCGTAACCCAACGCTTGCAAGAAACATTTTTAGATAAGGTGAAAATGGGCCGGATTGGGTCGGATGTTTTTGGCTTAATTGGTGCAGAATTCTTTGTCAATCCACAAACATTAAATGAGATGTTTATAGCTCCGTTTAAAGGAGGAGAGCATACATTACCGCTTTCGGCTTCTTTTGGCTTCTATCGATTAGACGGGAAGCCACAAACGGGTATTAATATTCTTAAGCATAGTAATATTGCTTTAAATAAAGCCAAGAAAAATCTTAATGCAAATTTTGAATATTATGCGCCTGAAATGGAAGAGGAAACCACATGGCGTTTGGACATGATAAGGCAATTAACCAGAGACTTTGAAGCTAAAAAACTGCAACTTTGGTATCAACCCCAAGTCGATTTAGTGACTGAACAAATAGTGGGAATGGAGGCACTGTTGCGTTGGCCAACCTCTGATGGTGGTTTTGTTTCACCTGTTGTATTTGTCCCTTTAGCTGAGTACTCAGGTTTAATTATTGATATTGGAATATGGGTTTTGGAAGAATCATGCCGGAAATTAAGCGCATTGTCTGCCCAAGGATACACAGGCCTGCGAATGGCGGTGAATATTTCTATGCCGCAGTTTAGAGATCCTGATTTTATTGATACCGTGAAAAGTATTATTACACGATTTGGTGTTGAACCAGATAAGATAGAGTTAGAAATCACTGAAAGTGTCGTTATGGATGAGCCACAAATTGTGATAGAAGCACTACAAGAATTGAAGCTGTTTGGGGTCAAGGTCGCGATAGATGATTTTGGTACTGGCTTCTCTTCTATGAGTTATTTGCAACAACTGCCTCTTGACCGATTAAAAGTTGATCGTTCATTTGTTAACGAAATCACGCCCGGGAAATCAGCTTTTATTGCTGAAACCATAGTGACCCTAGGTAATAAACTCGGTTTATCGACAATTGCTGAAGGTGTCGAAAAAAGAGAGCAAGCTAGTTATATGTTGAAGTTAGGCTGTGACGAAGCGCAAGGATTTTTGTTTGCGAAACCTATGCCATATGAACAACTTCTGGAGTTTTTAGCATCGCAAGATAGCTAACTTGAGTTCAGAATAAATAATAACTATTAGCACTTCCCCAAGGTTTTGTTACAGATACCTTACTGAAATATAAGTCTACATTTATACATTCACTTTGATCCGTTAGCATGAGTTCAGCTTTACGGGTTTAGCAGAGAGTTATAAAGTTTTAATTAGTGATTGATTGGCCAACATTCTGGCTTTAAGCGATTTTTGTATTTGCGGTAATATGTCGTTTTCAAACCAATTATTCTTTTTTAGCCAAATATTATTTCTTGGCGAAGGATGTGGTAATGGTAAGAATCGAGTTTGGTACTCCCCCCAGTTTTTAACCCGTTCAGTTAAATTTCTTTTGTCAGCTAAGTAATAATCTTGTGCATACTTACCGACTAAAAGGATAACTTTAGATGAATCTTGTGGTACTAACAGTGGATGCCATTTTGGTGCACATTCTGGCCGTGGAGGTAAATCACCAGACTTATTTTTGCCAGGGTAACAAAAACCCATCGGGACAATAGACAAAATGTTTTTGTCGTAGAATTCCTCTTCAGACATGTTTAACCAAAGGCGTAACCTTTTTCCTGAGACATCATTCCATGGCTTATTGCTTTGATGAGCTTTAATACCAGGCGCCTGACCAATTAGAATAAGTGCTGCATTGTTTGAATATTGTAATATGGGTTTAGGTAAGAAAGGTAAAGAGTGCGCACATTCAGTGCAATCATAGATCTTAGAGGTAATGTCTATGTTGCCAATCACCATATTCTCCCAATCAGTTTTGTAGGTAAAAAAAAGGCCTCAAGATGAGGCCTTATAAAATCTTCTGGTTACTCGGCCATGGCAGGTAAAAAGTCGAGCTGATTAATATGTATCCATTTTTGCTTTTGAATGGCTAAACTTTGTTTTAACTCTTTATATTTGTAGTGAACTTCAAGGTTCTCATAACTGCGTTTCAAGCTTTGTTTTTTGATTGCCATTAGTTGTTTTTTTGCTGCGTAATAGTCGGTCATGCGCTGTGCTAAAAGTTCGTACTCAAAGTGCACTTTGGCTAATATCTCATCTGCATTAGCTAATTTAGATACTTTTTCTTGAGCCAGTTTTAGTTGCATGGCAACCTTAGCTTTTTCAATCCTTTCTTCTGGGCAGCGACGAAGATTACTGGTCCAGCCAATAAGAGATAAACCTTTAATTAACCATTTTGTTGGGTCAAATTGCCACCACTTGATGCCGTTTCTGTAATCATATTCAAATATATGATGGAAATTATGATATCCCTCTCCAAAAGTGAAAAAGGCGAGGATATCGTTATCCCGAGCAGTATTTTTATCTGTGTAAGGTTGCTTTCCCCATATATGAGCTAGGGAGTTTATGAAAAAAGTGACGTGATGAACTACCACTAAACGGAAAACACCTGCTAACAACAGCATGCCCCAAATATCACCATTCAGCCAACCCAACAAAACAGGGACACCAAAGTTTGCCGCAAGCATAATTTTCAAATAGTGTTTATGCTGCCACATTACTACAGCATCTTTCTGAAGATCGCGGCAGTTACTGTAATCAGCGTATCTGTGGGTTTGATACTCTCTTAACATCCAACCAATATGAGAATACCAGAATCCTTTTTTAGCTGAGTACGGATCATGTTCGTTATCGTCAACATGTTTGTGGTGGATGCGATGATCTGAACACCAATGCAATATGCTGTTTTGTAACGACATTGCTCCACCTATTGCCAACACTACTCTGACAAATGCGTTGGCTTGGTATGCTTTGTGAGACCATAAACGATGGTAACCGGCAGTAATCGACATACCTGAAAAGTAAATCAAAGCGATACACGAGATAATTTCAACGGCATCAAAGCCATTTGTTAATGCTTCAAAGGGCACCAATACAGTGGCTATAAGCCCAGTAATGGTAAATATTAATATATTGGTTAGTAGTAGGCGTGGTTTTTTCATTTAAAATATTAAGTTCAGCTTACATGTGTACGCTATTTTACGTTGCCTTTTATGTTTCGCAAGTCCTATATGTGTATAGCGTGATATTTCTTCGTTATGTGTTTTACTTTTTTCACGTTAGAATTCAATTCATATTAACCTGTAAGCCATATTAGGTTTAGCTTTTGAATCGTCAAGAACAAAAATTACGCACTCGTCGCTCTATCATTGAAGCTGCATTCTCGCTATTAGACGAACAGCGAAGCTTGTCGAGTATTAGCCTTAGAGAAGTTGCGCGGGCAGCGGGGATCGCACCTACTTCTTTTTATCGACACTTTAAAGATATTGACGAATTAGGCTTAACTTTGGTTGATGAAGCAGGTTTAGCTTTGCGTCAGTTAATGCGCCAAGCCAGAGTAAGGATTGCTTCCGGTGGCGGTGTAATTAATACCTCAGTGGATACCTTTATGGAATTTATCAACGCTAATAATAATGTTTTTCGTTTGTTGTTGCGAGAGCATACAGGCACATCAATGGCCTTTAGAGCCGCTGTATTACGGGAAATAAAACACTTTAATGTAGAACTGACTGATTACACTATATCGACCACGGGCTTGCCATATAACATTGCTAATTTACAAGCAGAAGCGATGGTTAAATTGGTTTTTAGTGCTGGAGCTGAAGCCTTGGATGCATCCGATGAACAAAAGGCTAATGTTGCAGAGCGAGTAAAACTTCAATTAAGGTTTGTCGTAAATGGTGCCTTGCAAGCTAAAGCTGAACAAACTTCGAGTTAACTGTCCGCAACCTAGGAGCTGCTACTTTTTTTGCATATAAACGCCACATTCTACATGGTGTGTGTAGGGAAATTGATCGAATAACGCAAATCGAGAGATGGTGTGTGTATTCAATAAGGTATCTAGATTGTATTTCAGTGTGTCTGGATTACATGAAATATATACAATATTCTCATACTGACTAATCATATTCACCGTACTCTCATCTAAGCCAGAACGAGGTGGATCCACTAGTACCGTTTTACACTGATAATCGGCCAAGTTAATGCCTTTTAAACGCCGAAATTCACGCACTCCCTGCTGTGCTTGTACAAATTCTTCGCTCGACATACGAATGATTTTTAGGTTGTCGATATTATTTTTTACGATGTTATCTTGTGCCGCTGCTACCGAGGTCTTGGATATTTCAGTTGCCAGTACTTTTTCAAAATTTTGCGCTAACGGAACTGAAAAATTTCCTGAACCGCAATAGAGTTCAAGTAAGTCGCCTTGACTATTTTGAGTAATATCCAGTGCCCATTCAATCATATTAATGTTGACCTGTGCATTGGGCTGCGTAAAGCTGTTTTCGATTTGTTTAAACGTAAAGTTGCGTTGCTTGATTGTGAGTTTTTCGGTTACATAATCTTTATCTAGTATAATTTTTTGCTTCTTCGCTCGACCAATAATATCTATTTGGAATTTTTTTCTTAAAGTACTACGAATTTTCTGCATTTCCTCTGTCCATGCATCATCCAATGTTTTGTGATAAAGCAAGGACACAATGACTTCTTCGCTCAATGTGGCTAAGTAGTCAATTTGAAAAAGCTTTCTGCGCACAGTTTCGTTGCCTTTAAGCAGCAAAAGTAAATCTGCCATGACATCATTGATGAGTTTGCTAGCAGGAGGGAAATTATGGACCTGGTACTTTTGCTTTGTTACTTGATCAAACATTACATGATGAAGATCATCACCATCATGCCAGAGACGAAATTCAGCACGTAATCTGTAATGTAATGGCTGTGAAGCAAATACTTCTAATTCAGGCACCGAATGCTGGGCAAAATTTTCTTTAAGAACGCTAACCTTGGTTTCCAGCTGTTCAACATAATTGTCTGCCTGAATCTCTGTGGGCCGCATGTATTGCCTTAACTTAATCGGTGGGATAAAAATGCGCAAGTTAAAGTGTTTTTACGCATTCTGCAATATTTAAGAAAAGATTAACATTCTAGGTTGTATGTTTTTTATGCAAATATAACTAAAGTATTAAAGATAGGTGGTCGATAGGCTAAGATAAGGATAGTGAGGTATCTGCCATGAACATTAGTCAATTAAAAGCCTTTTTAGGTGATAAACCCCAACACCTGGGTAACGAAAACAGTATTCAAAATCAATTGCGTGATACTGGCTTAAAGCAAGCTATTAGCGGGCAAAATAGCCAAACTTCACAAAGACTGGACCAGTTTAGTTCCAGTACATCTTTGGGAGTGCGTATATATACGAATTCATTAAACAATACGTTGGAAGTCGATAAAGTTAAGCCCGATTTACCTGCGCCTGATACAAAAAATACTGAGTCATCGCTATTTGATTTCGAAAAAATAGCTAAAAACGTACTCAACTTTGTGGGTGGAGCAATCAAAAATGCTCAAAACAAGGGTGCTGATGAAGACAAGTTAAATAACTTGTTTGAACAAGCTTCATCTGGAGTGCTTAAAGGTATAAAATTAGCAGAGCAGGACTTAGCTGGTTTCCTAAATGAAGAAATTACTAATGGCATCAATCAAAGTAAAAGCCTAATTGAAGACGGTATAGCCAGACTAAAGCGTGATATTTTTAATCCGCAAGCTTTAGACCTAGAAAAACCAGCTACATCTACAGTAAATTCCACCAGTATATCTTATGAAAAACAAGAATCAGGTGAACTGAATATTCGAACCCGTGATGGCGATACAGTAAATATTACTTTTGAAGATCTTGAAAAATTTGAATTCAGTCAAAGACAGGTGCAACAAGTTACGCAACAGACTGAACTAGATAAAAAAGCAGTAGTGACCGAGCCGGTAACTGTAGTAGCCGAGCCTGTAAATGTTCCAATAGATGCTAATAATGCTGCAGTTTCCAGCGCTCAAACTGCGCCTCCCGAAAATGTTGAGGTAGACGATTCAGAAGTCAGTATTAATGAAGCTGATAAGTCCCGACCCACTACTGATTCAATTCAACAGAATACTATTTTTTATCAAGAGAGCACCTTTTCGTTTTCAGTTAAGGGTGAGTTAGATGAGGATGAACTAAAAGCGATTGGCAAATTAGTAGCGGATGCTAATGAACTAGCTGAAGAGTTTTTTAACGGTGATATAGAAACTGCTTTTAATCAAGCCTTAGAATTAGGTTTTGATGAACAAGAATTATCTAGTTTTGCTCTTCAGTTAACAAAAGTTGAAAATACAGCAGTTATCAAAGCTTATGAAACAGTTTCTAGATTTGGTAGTGATAATGTGGACAGTGATCCCGCAAAAGCAGTTAAACCTGTTGCTGATTATCTTGATAAACTATTAAATGTGTTAGATGGGTCCAGACTTAGACTAGAAGACAGTAATTCTTATGATAATATTATCAATGAACTGATCAATAATTTTGGTGAGGATGTGGCAACGCCAGATTTAATTTCTGCAATTAATCGCTTCAATGAGTTCAATCAAAAACTTGTGAGCAACTTGCCGATAGGATATCAACCTGAAAGCAAATCATAGTATTGCAGTGGTACATAAATAAAAAAGGCCAGCTACAAGCTGGCCTTTTTTATGTTTAAACAAATACTACTCTTCTTCAATTTTTTCTTTAGCTAATCTCACTTTCAAGGTCCGTTCTTGGAAAGTTGAATCGTTTAAATTTTTGATTGCCTTAGCTGCACTTTTAGCATTCATTTCAACAAAGCCGTAACCTTTCCTTTTTCCAGTTCGTCGATCTTTCATTAATCGGACTGAAACAACACTACCTTGTTGCTCAAAATGTTCTTGAACGGCTTCTTCATCTGCACGATAAGGTAGATTGCCTACATATAGTGTAGATATTTCTGATGATTCGTCTTGATCGTTTGATGAAGTAGAAGGCGAAAACAACTTTGATAAAGCTGGGACCAATAAGCCACCAACTAAAACGCCTATAGCTGCTGACAATTGATTCGGTATATCAGGAGATAAGATGGGTAAAATGAAATAAAGAACAATAGCGAGAATGATGGTGACAAAAATATTTAAAATAAAAGATGGATTCATATGGCTCTACCTAAAAAGATTTTATGGTTATAAGAATAAAAGCACCTTCATGTTACCCATTTATATGGTTTTCGCAAATAGTTAGACTAAGTATCAGTCATCCTTTTAATGATTCATTCAAAAACAAGGCGTTTTAAGGTGTTTTGAGTGATTAATAAGCACTTAAACGAAAATTGTAAATTAGGGGTTGCATGCAAAGTTGTTCTGTCTATAATGCGCCCTCGCTTCAAGGGAGACGAGTTGGAAACAACAGAGTCACTCGCAGCAAACAGGGTAAACCAGTTTGATGCATATACGGTAAACGTATAGTTG
>JAWUXT010000134.1:0-7828 GCA_034111205.1 Paraglaciecola sp.
TAAAAGCGCTTGTCGATAAATTAGCACAGCAACGCGCTGAAAAAAAACAGCTAGATGTCAGAAATACATCACATAACATCAAACATTTTATTAACTTCGTTATGATGTTATTGCTCTTATCTACATGGGCCGCTGAAATTCAGAACTGTGCATTATCCATTGCGGCTTTTGCTGTCGCTATTGTGATTGCTACAAGAGAGTTTATCCAATGTGTGATCGGTTTTTTCTATCTGGTGACAACAAGGCCTTTTAAGATAGGGGATTGGATCCAAGTGGGAGCCTATTTTGGAGAGTTGGCCGAAACTGATTGGATAAAAACAACCTTGCATGAAATTGACATCAATACTTATCAGTTTTCAAGAAAAACAGTCTATATTCCCAACAACAAACTGATTACCACCGCCATAAAAAACTTAAATTTTAGTAAGCGTTATGTCCCCCATCATTTTATAATTGTTCGTAAAGAAAGTCTTATTCCTTATTCCATCTATGAAACATTATCTAATAAAGCCAAACATTATTGTGAGGATTTTATTGATGTTGCATGTCGATATAATTCTGTTATCGAAAGAAAACTTGATGCGCAAATATCAGGTCCAGAGCCGGAAATACACTTTGGTACAACTGAAATTGGAGAATTTAAAGCGAGCTTTACATTATTTTGTCCCATTGAAAAAGCCCTAGATATCGAGCATAAATTGACAAAGGATTTTATGACGCTTTGGTATAAGGAACTGAGCAAGCAGAATACTGAGGCTTAATTGCCAAGAGTTATTTAAAAAGCGCACTGGATAAATAGACCTGTTCAATTCCACTATAGATTGTTTCTTAAAACAGAGGCATTTTTAGAAGGGGTAAACTGCCATTGCCTAGCTCCAGTGCGCAAAAACGTTCCTTATCAAAGCCTAATATTATATATCACTATCTTTTAGACGGAATGAAATTTCAATTGGTCACAAGGTGATTTTTTAAATTAATATTCTTAAAATGTGACTTCTTTTCGTTTCGACTAGTCTATACCTGTGAACGCCATTTAGACGCGTTGAAATGCTGATAGTAAATTAGTAAAACAATTAGAAAGGGCTAAGCACCGTGATTGGCCCATTTTACGTTTAGTTGGAGAGTTGCCATGAGCCCAGATGAAGAACAGTTAAAAAAGCTGTTGAACCAAAGTGCGCCTGTTACTGATGAAGATAAAGCATTACAACAGGTTCTTAGAAAATCTACGAATACAACAGCAATCAAAGATGTTGGCAGCCTTTTTGTTGGTTGGTTTTGGGTTTTGTTGTTAGGTTTTGGTGCGTCAGCATATTCAGCAAAACGTCGCTTCGACTTACGTCAAAAACAAAAACAAAAACAAAAACAAATAATAACAAACAAAAAATGACAAGAATTGAAATTACATACCTTATTTAAAAATGGAGTACTGACATGAACATAGATATTTGGACCCAATCGTTTGGCAATGCCTTGACGCGCTTTTGGACAGAAATTGCGGGTTTTTTACCTAACTTGATTGCCACCATAATTTTTATTTTTATTGGCCTTTTGTTGTCTAAATTGGTGACAAAGTGGTTTGCAAAGGTCATTGAGAAAGTAGGTTTTAATACTCTTTGCGATATGCTAGGTATCGAGAGGGGGCTGAAAACGTTAGGGTTTAAATTAAGTCCCTCGTCGCTCGTAGGGCGGATTCTTTATCTGTTTTTCATGTTGATTATTCTTGTTGCCGGTGCAGAAACGTTAGGGTTAGATAGGCTGTCCTCTCTGTTGGATGAATTTGTGTTGTATCTCCCTAAATTAGTAGGCGCAGTGGTGATTACGGTTATCGGTTTGTTTGTTGCTAAGGCCGCCAAAAAACAAGTAGAAGCGTCTTTTGAAAATATGGGGATTGAATTTGGTGACGCTGCAGCAAAAATGCTTCAGATGTTAGTGATATTCATCACCTTTTCGTTAGTTGTTGGCCAACTTCAATTAGAAACAGAACTGCTAAACACTATCTTTACTGTATTGATAGCGAGTATGGGGATAGCTCTTGCGTTGGCGTTAGGTTTAGGAACCAAGACTATCGCAAATAGTATTGTTTCAGGCATATATGCAAGAGAACAGTTGTTACCAGGAGATGAAGTTGAATTTGATGGTTTTATTGGAAACGTTATTCAGGTCAGCACTGTAAATACCATTATAGAAAACAAAGACGGACTACAGATGAGCATTCCTAATCAAGACTTACTGACTAAGACATATACCATAACCAAGTTGGCTGAACACTGGGAAGAGTCTTAGAAACAGTTAACCATGAAAACCACAAGGCTAGGTGCCAGTGGAGTCTCAGAGAGGTTGTCGCAGCTAGATGACAATGAGATTCTAAGGATTGCTCGTATTCAGTTGCCCTATGTGACAACTGCATATGAAGTGATCTTTCATCGATATCACTCAAAATTAATACAAGTCTGTTTCAGATATCTTGGCTCGATTGAAGAAGCAGAAGAAACTGTGAGCGACACAATGTTAAACGTGTTTAACAATATCCATCGCTTTGAAGGACGCTCCAGTTTTAAAACATGGGTTTATCGGATTGCTTATAATCAATCTTTGAATCGATTAAGGAAGAAGCAGCTCACGCTTGTATCTATAGACGAGGCTGATTTTATAGCTGAAGAACAAGTTGGAACGGTGGCATTTGAAGATAATGAGAAGGTTGATCTTTGGCTATCCAAACTCAGTGTGGAAGAGCGCTCAATTGTCGTTTTTAGGATTATTAGTGGACTGAAGTTTAGTGAAATTTCCGAGATAGTCGATCAGAATTTAAGTACGGTGAAGATGCGCTATAAACGTGCATTAGAAAAAATACCAAGCTATGTTGACATCTAGATTAGTACAAAAAACAAAGTATCAGCATATCCTGATATTTAGCAGCGCCATCCTTTCTCCACTCTTATATGCAGGTGAACTAGGATTCGGTTATCACAATCTGCCCCTTTGTTAGGATTGAAGGCCTGTTCTAAGATTAAGCTCTAATTAAGGGTTTTTGGAATGCTGTGAAGTAACTCATCATAATGCGCATAATTTTTAGTCATATCCATTTTATTCAGAAATTCAGAGCAGGTTAAATACGTCAATAAATAACGAGCATCTTTAACCCACGGTGGTAAGTACTTCGCCGGTTGGCAGAGACCCATTTCTTCTAATTTGTATAAGACAGGTATGTCTTCAATATCCATTTTCCCGCAAAATAATAACTTCAGGCAGTCTGCCCTGCCGTTAGCCGCGATTGCTTTTAAAAAATTATGTACGCGGATAAATCCTTCTAAATAGACTCCATCTTTAGTAAAGGGTGCACCGCCAGTTAACACGCCACCTCGGAATACTCTTCTGGTGTTTTCGTAGGCCTGTGATTCGTTTCCAATCCGCTCTAAAAAATAGTGATATACGTCTAAAAAGTCGGCTCCTTCGATTGCCATTTGTATCGCCAGAATACGATCTGCAAGCCTACGAAGACGGTCTAAATCTATTGAGTTGGTAATATACTCAGAGAAGACGGCTAAACCTTCTTGTGTTTTAGTGGTACCTGGATGACCAGCGGCCAATATTTTAAGATGCGGTTGATTTAAGCCATTAATAGATGTGGCGACGTGAATATGTGCTTCATGATTTATTAGCTGCTGCGCATCAAGGTCAGTAAAACACGCCGTTTTTCTGATCCTAATAAGTTTTGGGTTTGCTAACGCATTGGCAGAAAGCTCATCTACAATTTCGACTTGTGGGGCTTCGTCACCGAGCATTTTTATAACCGCATCCTGCATTTGTTTAGCGATATCAGAGGCGAGGTAACACATTGGAGGTGGAGCGCCCAAGTCGTAGCTCGCGTAACTGCTAATTTGTTTGTCAAATGTATTGGCTAATTCCAGCGGTGTTGACTTACCATCAGTAAAAGGATTAGTTGGTTTACCATATAGCTTTTCAGAGAACTCATAAAACTTATTAGTGCCTGCAGATGCCATCATTAAGGCTCCATATTCAAGCTTAATTGAAATACGTTGTAACCAGTTATCTATGTCCGTATTCCCAATCAGTGCTCTCGCTTCATTCACTAAGGTTAAGGTTTTACTCGGGTCAAATTGTGGGTAGTTAACTTTAGGCAGTTCTTTACATTTATCTGCAAAAAATTGACGCTTAATATCCCTGTTCCATTCTAAATGGGACAGTATTCGAATGGGTTGACTGGCACTGTATAAGATTGAGCTGATCTTACAAAAACGTTCTTTCTCTAGTTCTTCTTTATTCATTAGATAATCAATTTCATCCTAATCTCAAAACACCTAGCAAGATAAACAGATTTTTAAATCTTTCCAGGTGCGCTATCTACATAGTAGCGTTTACTTAATCATTTATGGCAAACTTGCAGTGCAAGACAATCGCTTTCTTTACCAATAATCATTGTGGGGTCAACACGGACGCCACTCCCCGCATAGTTACCTTGTGCGGTAAACGTACATACCTGAACATAAAGATTGTTAATGCAAGGTAATGGGAATAATTGCTGATAAATTTTATCCCTGTCGTCAAATAGTCCTGGCTTTTCAGCTAATGTTTTTTGATGTTGATCGATTAACTGAATATTGGCACCACATCTCCCTACTATGGGTTTAACAACGTACCCAGAATTAGCTAACTCAGTATTGATTTCAAAATCTGCGTTCAATAATAGTGGATGGTTAGGAAATAGAGAGCAAAGTATGGGAAGTATTGCCTTATTACTTGGAATAAGTGTCCAAATAGGCTCAAACACCATAATGTCATCGTTAAGCAGCACATCAGCCAATGAAGGAGGGTGGGCAAGATAATCTGCTTGTTTTTGACTGTCTTCATCTAGACGAAGCTCATCTAATGCGGTTTCCCAAGCCCAAGTTTTCCAAACCCATTTAATAACATTGCCCTTACAGTCCTCGATTTCCGTACTGGAGTTCCAACGCAGAGAGCTCAGCCCTTTAACTAATTCACACTTATATCCAGCTGCCTCTATTGCACTTTTCATGAAAAGTGCGTGATAGGTTTCTTCTGGATCATCATCTTGAAGAACATGAATAATTGAATTGATCTTACAACTCTTCCAAGCTTTCACTAGATGCTTAAAAAGCTCACCACCTGCGTCATACCCATCTTTTACATCAAAGTGTTTAAGCCATTTTCCTTGTACTTTACCCACCTCCATATAACAAGATGCAGAGTCACAATTGTATTCGTATACCTTTAAGCCATTTTCAGACATGGCAAAGTCAAATCGACTGGTAATTAATTGGTTTTTTCGATTAGCCCAAGAGGTTCTAATTTTTGTCAATATCTCATCTGGCAAGGCAAATTTAGTCAATAGCTCCGGATGTTCGAGGGCATAATCAGTGGCATGCATAAACATTTGGTGCAGCTCATCAGTCGCTGATTCTAATGCCTCTTTAGCGGCAGCAGAGAGCTGATAATATTTTAGTTCACTGGAAGCAGCACAGGACAACTTGTGTCCCTGCATCATGTCAACAAAAGCGTTTTCATCTTCATTGGCCAGATTGAGCCATGGTGTGTTTATCTTGCCGTCATCTTTTGCTTTGCAAGGGATGATGTTAAACATCTCTTTATTGGGTACATCGAAACGCGTAGCGTGAGCTGGATCGTTGGTTTGTATTACCCACCCTAAAATAGTTGACTCAGCTGACGGACAATGTAGCCAATAGTCGCCGGCAATGCCCACTTTTGCTTTGATTTCTCTAGAAAAATTTTGGCCATCTGGCCATTTTCCAAAGTCTTGATTTTGTTCTACTATTCTAATTTTGTCTTCAAAAACCTCGGTGATGATAGCCACATGCCCGGTTTCTACAAATTCACCTCCCTCATCCCATATTAATAAACATCCAGGCTCAGGGTGACGCTGCGAACCATTATTGAAGGCATTCAGAGGTAACTCTTTATTGTTCACTAAATCTCGAACATATCGCAGTCTAAAAATTTCATAAGCCATAGCTACGTCATTAAAAATGTAGCCTTTGTTGGTATATAGCCAGCGCCGAGTAAACTCGACACATTGCCACTTGTAGCCCATGTAAATGCCGTCTACGTAGCTTCTAAAGTGACTCCGGCTAGGGTAGATAGAGTCATCTACCGTGTCATAGTCCGATGAATATGAAATAACGCCACCAGGAGCTACGCCCTGCTCTTCGCCAAAAGGAAGATCTCCGGTGATATGATGTTTAGCCATGTTTACTCCAAACCATTAATAAAAGCTGAGAGTGGTATACCACTATTTTTTTCATCTCACGACTTCTCATTATTTTCTCTATCCATAACGATGGGTATAGGTTTTGTTGCTGTGCCAGAATACAAACTGATATGTGGGAAGGGAATCTCAATATCCTCTTTATAAGCAATACCAATTTTCAGATCGGCACGTCTTATAGGAAATTTGGTCAAAGTGGTGACTTGAGTTTTAATCATGGACTCGTTTGGTAGTCTTACAAAGAGATTGTCAAAGGTTCTGACTTTTACCGAGAGTAAGTCGATTGATAATACTTCACCTGTGGTGTCGTCAACTCTTATGATATCTCCTACAGAAAAAGGTCTTTCCATCATCAAAAATAAACCACTGATTAAGTTTGATGCTGACGTTTGTGAAGCAAAACAAATCGCTACGCTGAAAATACCGGCAGCACCGAGTACCACCCTTAAATCAAATCCAAGCTCTTTCATCACTGATATAGAGGTAAGCACTAAGATCCCATAAAACACCACTCTTTTAAGCAATGTCATGCTATGGGGAGTTAAGTTTGCAATTTTAAGACGGCCAATACCGTTTCTTGCGAAACGAGGCAAAAAATACCCAATAATAAGTATTAAGAAGCCTTTGCCAATGGCAAAGACATGGAATTGTTCCATCAAGTTTAGCGTTGCACTGGTTTCTTCCATAGCAATTTTTCCTAAAGTGATTATGGCTTAAGCCACTAAGCTCTTAATTGACCGCATAAATGTATTTGCATCAGCGACCTCTCTTGCAGCTGATATTAATGTGAGATCTGTTTTAGCGCTTTCTTTTGTTAAGTTCTTTATCTCGAAGAGTATTGGCTCTTATTAGTAAAGACTGGGTAAATGGCAAGTGTTCGATAGAGTCAGAATCTTCCAGCAATGTGTGAATATTAGTGAGGCTGGAGCTGGTGGCATAAAATTGATGATCATTGATAAGTAACCTAGCTATCTCGAAGTTGTCGAGCACTTCAAGTAGTGGATTACTCATCATCAATATATCCATTATTGGATTAACAAATACCCCATATAATGTTTTTTGTGCGAGTTCATTGTCACCATTATCTAGCGTCACATAAGGTTTTCTCTAAGTAAGCATCTCACTCATGACATTCTACTCCAGCATGGATGATTCATTAAGTGAACAGTCTCATTATGTAATAAACGTGTATATATAAAGTAAAGGTGTGACGTGACATCAGTATCGTTTTTAAATTATTGTTTCTGGTAAACAACAACTTATGTGCGAAGAACACAAAAAGTTAAATTATTGCCTAACCCGACACACCTTAATTTGTGGATACTTTTGTTGTGATTCACTTTTTCACTATTTTTTGTGACTATATAGACGATACATCAGTCTAAAAAGACACATTCAAAGTGAATATTTGTAGCTTTTATTTCCAAACGTAGAAGTCGTTTCAGCTAGGGCCTAAGATTCTGCAAATAATCTTATTTGGCAACGTTGATATTATCTGAATGCTACGCTTCTATTAAATTTAGCCTGATGTTGAAAGCTAATGGGGTAATACTTTCTAATATTTAG
>JAWUXT010000135.1:0-7268 GCA_034111205.1 Paraglaciecola sp.
TGTTTAAAGCGGCTAAAGATTTAGAATTTGAAAAAGCAGCGAATTTACGTGATGACATTGAAGCCTCCCGTGCTCAAATAGTGAAAAACTCTTAGCGATAGATTTTAGACTGCTAAGTGCAAGAGCTGTTGGCGCAACTCGGTTGGCGCAACTCGGTTGGCGCATAAATAGAAAAGATTATTCAGCACAGAGGTATAGGAGGGCACAGAGGATAAGAAGGGATAACAGCGCATGGTGATGTAAAATAACGAACTATGCTCAATCCCTTTTTTCGTTTTTCTCTGTGGACTTTTTTCCCTCTGTGGTTCAATATCTTTAATTTTTTTTTGTATCTTTTAGATCGCTAACACCCCTGTTTTTGCAGTTCTGCTAAATTTCCATTGTAATCCGGCTACGGCTTTCCTACTATGTACTTTAGTATCAATAACTATACCTAAAAGTGGTGCTGTAATGTTAAATCGCCTTCAAGAATCCGATATCAAATTATTGCGTGTATTTTACGCTGTTGCCTCATGTAATGGCTTTACTGCTGCTGAGCCGGTGCTAAGGATGCAACGACCGAATATTAGCGCGGCTATTAAAAAGCTCGAAGAACGCTTAGATTTAGTATTATGTCATCGTGGTCGTGGCGGTTTTCAAATGACCAAAGAGGGGGAAGTAGTTTTCCAGGAAACCAAACGTATTTTCAACTCTTTTGATAACTTTGTGTTTAATCTGAAGAGTTTACACGACGATTATTCAGGCCACATCACCTTAGTGATGATGGCAGGCCTACCGCTTTCATTCCATTTAGCGGTGAGTAAAGCAGTTAAAAGCACCATGAAGAAATTCAACGATATTCACGTAAATATTCAAATTCGTTTGTATAACGAAGTTGAACATGTCGCATTATCTGGCGAATGTCATCTGGTTTTATCTACTTATGATATGGTTAAACCTGAGTCTGTTACCTTTCACCCAGTCGAAGTTTCTTGCAAGGGAAGACTTTATTGCTCACCTTCTCATGCCCTAGCAAAATATCGTGATGGTTTACCCAGCAACGTTAATATTGGAGACTACCCCGCAATTGGGATATCCGGTTTGTCCTCTGCCAATTACATTTCTGACGATACACGAATGGCTATTCAGACATTTTCTGATTCCTACGATGCCTGTCTATCTGCAATTATGACGGGTGAATACGTGGGATTATTACCTGACTACATACTCTCCAATCAAGGGGCAGGTTTAGGACTAGTGCCAGTTGGAAAAAGTTTATTTGAATTTAGCCATGAGCTCTTTGTGATGAATGGCAAGAATACCCGCTTAAATCCTGTGTTGAGGCATTTGATTAAGGAAATCAGCTACTTTATTCAGCAGGTTGATAAGTAGGCCCCTAGAGGTTATTCATCGAAACAAAATATACAGCGAAGCTACTTGCTATTTTGAGGTGACATTTAAGCAACTGAAAGTAACGAGCCGTAATTAACTAATTGTCATCTAATTTATTTCTATTGATGCCGCATTTATGCGGCTTTTTAATTAATACTCCCCTTGTTTCAAGTCATTATCTTAACTAGCCGTTGATTTTTGGCTAAGTTGTTTATCTTCTTGCGAATTAAAAAATTCGCCCGCTCGATGAAACTCTATTGCATCGTCCTGTAAAGAACCGATTTTTAGAGATAAGAAATCTAAAAAGTAATTATTAAAAAGCTTCCAAGGTTTACGATCACCTTGCTTAGGCAATAAATGAATAGACCGTTTTACATAGCCAGAAGAAAAGTCCAAAGCAAATTCTGGCTCCATATTAGGATTTTCTACTTTTGACACACAGTAGTCTTGATTTGACTCGTCCATATAATTGATTAAACGACACACATAAGCGTGTATTAAATCTGCTTTTAAGGTCCAAGATGCATTGGTATAACCCACAGTATTTGACATATTAGGCACCTCACTGACCATCATGCCCTTGTAACTAAAAGCGCTTGGGAAGTCGACCTGTTTACCATCAACAAAAACAGGTGTGTCGTTTGGGTTTTTTAACACTAAACCGGTTGCAGTAATAACAATATCCGCTTCAAGTATAACTCCCGATTTTAATTGTATGCCGTTTTCAGTAAATTGTTCAATATGATCGGTAACCACAGAGATATTGCCTTTATTAATACCTTTGAACATATCTCCGTCGGTCACTGCGCATAATCTTTCGTCCCAAGGGTTATAGCTTGGCGTAAAATGTTTTTTGACCAATGATTTATCTTTGAGTTGTGACGCCACTCCTTTGAGTAATAGTTTTTTTACCATGGCTGGGCGGGTCCGGCTTAGTTTAAAAAAACCTGCACCAAAAATAATTTTTTTGGAACGCGTTAAGGCATAAGCCAGTTTTGGTGGCAGTAACCTTTTTAAAGTATTTGCGAGTTTATCTTCACTGGGCAAATTCGCCATGTAGGTTGGCGACCGCTGGAGCATCGTGACGTGTGCCGCTTTGTCTGTCATTGCCGGTACAAGTGTAACTGCCGTTGCTCCACTTCCAATAACCACCACTTTTTTATCCGCATAATCAAAATTCGTTGGCCAAAACTGTGGATGAACCACCTGACCTTTGAAGTGTTCAATACCATCAAAATTAGGGGTATAAGCTTTATCGTAGTTGTAATAACCCGAACAACCCATTACAAAATTAGTACGCACCTGCTGAATATTGCCATCGCTTTGTTCAACATCTAATGTCCAGCGTGCCTCTTTACTAGACCAACTAGAGCTAACTAGCTTTTGTTGAAATTGAATGTGTTTCTCAATGTCATTCTCTTTAGCGGTATCTTTAACATAGTTTCGAATAGAATCACCGGGAGCAATAGACTTATCGCTTTGCCATGGTTTAAATGAATAACCTAAGGTAAACATATCAGAATCTGAGCGCACACCCGGGTAGCGAAATAGATCCCATGTGCCACCTATCTGTTCACGGCGCTCAAGAATAGTGAACGTTTTATTAGGGCATTTTTTCTTTAAATAGTATGCAGCAGAAATACCCGACAAGCCCGCACCAACAATTACAACATCAAACTCTTGAATAGACATAAGTTACCTTTCAAATGTAATACAACTCAGCGAATACGGAAAAGTATACATTTGGCACCTTTCCGTGTTGAAAATGATAATGCCCATGTTTATTTAAGTCAAGCGACTTAAATAAAGTCGCTTGACTTAAATGTACTGTTTAGCCAAACTTGTTATAGTTGAGAATATATATAATTGTGTGTTTAAAGGCTAAAAGCACTAGCAGATGCTAATAAACGCTATTTCGAAAGCGACATAATCCTTAATTACCTTAAAGTTCCAGCGACATGAAAGGCCAAAATAACAGCATGCAATTATCTGAAAAGCACCTTATGGTGAATGTAAAAGCTGATATAAGAGAGCGCCTTCTTTTGGTAGCCATAAAGTTATTTTCAGAAAAAGGGGTCGAAGCTGTCTCTATGCGGGCAATTAACACCGCAGCGGGCACAAAAAACAAATCGGCAGTGCATTATCACTTTGGTAATAAAGACGGCATTTTAAAAGCTATCTTTGAGTGGGTTGGCAAACAAGTTGAAGTTGCAGTTCAAGATCTTTGGGTTCAAATAGAACAACGCGAAGACAAGAATGACATGAGTGTCCAAGAGTTAATGTTGGTGCTTTATGCCCCGCTTATTCTCGTCCAACAAATACCCCAATGTGGCAACGACATATTTAAACTATTGAGCAAATTATTACTCGACTCTAATGAAGAAACAAAAATCGCAAATGACTTATTTCAATCGCATCTGCTTGCGGTATATGAAAGGGTTGCACATCAATTACCTGAAAAAAACAAAGAGCATCTGCGTTTCCAATTAATTCATAGCGTGTTTGGATTTATTGCTGGTACTGCAATTTTAGATTCTAAAATATTAATAGACATTAAAAATGCTCGAATTGAGGATAATCAAGAAATGCTTTTTGCTTTTATTGATTTTGCTAGCGGTGGGATCAGTAATACTCAGGCAAGTCAGGGGCAAATAGATTTAGAATTTTGGATAAACTATTTCTCAAAACATGCTGTTTTGTTTGGGTAAGTACAACCTTTGCGTAAGCAAAGCCAGTGCAATAATAAAATGGTTTCCCCATATTTTTTACATGATTAAAAACAAGCACACTTTGAATGCCCACGGTAGGGCACTCTATAATTTAGAAATCGCCAGACTTTTGTCAATCAAGGTTATTATAATGCAGTGAGTACTGGCTGAAACATCTGCAACAAGTGTCTTCTAAAATATCCGAGTTAAGTAGCAACCGAATTGAATCTCGAATCTAGCCTTCATACTCCAAAGGATCAGTCACCCCATTTTCAGTAAACGCTTCTAATCTTTCCTGACAGGCTCCACATTTACCACAGGCTTTTTCACGGCCGTTGTAACAAGTCCAGGAGAGGTTGAAATCCAAGCCCATTTTTAAACCTGCTGTTAAAATTGCCGTTTTGCTGACTTCTAAATATGGCGTCACAATTTCGACTGCCTCATAGTTAGCTATAGCACAAACGTCATTCATTTTATGCACAAACTCAGGGCGGCAGTCTGGGTAGATGGCGTGGTCGCCTGAGTGAGCGCCGTAGTAGACTTTGTTGGCATCGATTGAAACGGCATAACCTACTGCCATAGACAGCAAAATCATATTACGATTTGGCACCACAGTACTTTTCATGCTTTCTTCTTCGTAATGGCCTTCCGCTACTTCAATATCTGATGTCAGTGATGAGCCTCCAATTAATTGATTGATAGCTGAAATATCGACTATTTTGTGGTGCACACCTAACTCTTCACAGGCTCGAGCAGCATAATCGAGTTCTTTTTTATGTTTTTGTCCATAATTAAAAGACAGGGCAAATACCTCTAAACCCTGTTTGACTGCTAGGTTTAGGACTGTAAATGAGTCCATTCCTCCGGAAAAAATTACCACTACCTTTTGTGACATGGGCTTTGCTTCTTTATAATCAATTTATTAATATCGATTTTAAGTGATTTGACGATAAATTCCCACACTAGGAACGCGTTAAACTAAAAGGAAAGTGATTGAGTACCTATAAAATTAATGAAGTGTTTGAGTCTTTGCAAGGAGAGGGCAGTTATACCGGGTTGCCATCGATTTTTGTTCGACTGCAGGGGTGCCCTGTTGGTTGTCCATGGTGCGATACTAAACATACTTGGGTAGTGTCGCCTGAGTTAAAGACCACAAGCAATGCGGTGATGGCAGAAACGGCTGAGTCTGATAGTTGGTTTGAACACACTACCGAACAGTTATTAGGCCTTTTTAATCTTCATGGTTATGTGGCTAAACATATTGTGATCACCGGTGGTGAGCCGTGTTTGTATGATTTAACTGAAATCACTAGTAGCTTAATAGCTAAAGGGTATTCGGTGCAAATTGAAACCAGCGGTACTTATGAAATCATTGCGCACCCGGACACCTGGGTCACGGTTTCACCAAAAATCAATATGCCGGGAGGCAGGCTTGTATTGCGAAGTGCAATGCGCCGAGCAAATGAAATTAAGCATCCGATAGCTATGCAAAAACACATTGAAGAGCTAGACGAGGTGCTGACACTTTTAGGCGACCAAGTGGTACCCGATATTTATTTACAGCCGATAAGTCAACAAAAACGTGCCACTGACCTTGCAATTAAAACCTGCATAGCGCGTAATTGGCGATTGTCATTACAAACTCATAAATTTATTGGGATCGAGTAGCGAATTATATGAACGGAATATATGTAATCAAGGGATACGTGATTTATGCCGATTGATTCAGAATGTTTTTTAGATATTTCTGCCACAGCATTAAATACCTTTGACCCCAAAAAAGTGGTCAGCTTCTATCTACCACCTACTATTATCATGAGTGACAAAAGTAAAAAAGTCATCACTAGCGATGAAAAATTAGAGCACACTTTTAGCCGGGTGTTTACAAAGCTTAAGCAAGCAGGGATTAAAAAATTTGTACCTAAATTGCAGCAAAATATGCGCTTATCAGGCTCACTATTTTTCTCAAAAATGCGCTGGCAGTTCTATGACGAACAATATGGACTATGTTTTGGCTGTGCCTCGTCATATACCTTGCAAAAGATGCCCGATAAACAACTTAAAATAATTGTGACGGTTATTGATGATGACGAAAACAAACTTACAGATACTTTTCCCCTTGCAGAGTGAGTTATGAATAAAATCCTAGCTGGGTTTATCCTACTTTTTAGTGTTAATACTCAGAGTGCATCATGGCAAATAACCTTTCCCCGTTCGACTGAAACGGTGTCAACAATTGACGATTACCCAATCAAACTGCTGGCATTGGCTTTGGATCAAACTGGTGTTAAGTATCAACTTCAACCCTCAGACAATCTTCTGTCCAAAGGCAAGGCCCTAGACAGGCTTCAAGACAATAGAGAAATAAACATTGTTTGGGGTATGACCAATGTTCAGCGTGAAAAGGATTTACTGCCAATACGCATCCCAATATTTAAAGGGTTGATTGGGTGGCGTTTACTGTTAATTAGAGAAGACATGGCTGAACGATTTACCTATATTCAGCAGTTCGATCATCTAGTTAAACTTTCGCCATTGCAGGGGAGAGATTGGCCAGATACCAAAATAATGCAATCCAATGGTTTCGACGTGATCACCGATCGTTCTCAATCCTCTCTTTTGAAAATGCTTGGTAGAGCACAAGGGGATTTTTTCCCGCGCTCTATTATAGAAATTTGGGACGAACTGGCTATAAGCGATGTGGTAAATAAAATACAGGTCCAACCTACTCTTGGGATACGCTATCCTGCGGCACTCTACTTTTTTGTAAATAAAAAAAGTGTTCCTTTGGCGAACCTGATTGAAAGAGGGTTAGAAAAAGCCATCAAAAATGGAACGTATGACGAATTATTTGCAGAGAACTATAAAGCTTCTATTGATAAAGCACAGATTGGAAACAGAACATTTTACACGTTAGAAAACAGCTTTTTACCAGAAAAAACGCCTTTAGACAGAAAGGAATTATGGTTTGACGGCAAGATTAATCATCCGATTAAACCATAAAAAACCAGAGTGATTGACTCTGGTTTTTATCTGCTGCGTAGATGCATCTAGTTTAGCTTAATTACGACCTAGCTCTTGCCGTGAACAGAGCTTATTGCACGACCAGAAGGGTCAGCATTGGCTTTAAAGCTCGCATCCCACTCTAAGGCTTCTACTGTACTACAAGCGATGGATTTGCCGCTAGGC
>JAWUXT010000136.1:0-7972 GCA_034111205.1 Paraglaciecola sp.
AAGAGGCTTCGCCCTCAACGATGGCAGTCAGAAAACCAGCCTTAACATAAGCGGCTTCATCAACACCGGGAGGCACACGCTCAGCTAATAATTCTAATAATGTTTGTTCTTCGCCAACAGGTGGTGCTTTTAACAACTCAACTAAACCAGCAACTTGCTCTGCATTAAGTGCTGTAGGTGGAATATTCAGTGCTGCACGCTCTGCAACATGTTTACGATATGCATCTAACACAATTAGACCCTCTAAGTTGACTCCGAAAATATCAAAGATATTCTAGTGTAGAAATGAAACCGATTAAGTATAAGGGTTATTATCAAAAAGTGAAATTGGCCAAGGCCTTAGTTTGCTTATAATCAATATTTGCTCATTTATATTCAATTTACATACATCAAGTACACATATAATCAACTTGAGGCAGAAGACACCAAGCAATCATAAGTGATGGTAAAGGCATGATTTATTAAGATAAAAATGGTTTTTCTCAACACATGCTGTGTCTTTATGAATAATTTAAGCTGGCTATGCAGCGATAGAGATCATTATTAACACGAGGATTACTTCACTGTTTTAGGCGATTTGAAGAGTGCGTTAGAGAAAGTAAAACAAGCCTTATGGCTTGTTTTACTTTCATATCTGAAAGGTACTAGCTTAGCTAGGATCTGCGATTTTCACTGCCACAGGCGCTGATGGCGCTGTAGTTAGCTGTTCCAGCGGTGGCGCAAAATCAGTCAAGTTAATGCCTTCAACTGCTTTTTTATATTCTTCCAGAGTAGGCGTACGGCCTAAAATGCTAGATAGAACCACCACTGGTGTAGAAGCAAGTAATGACTCACCTTTCTTTTCATCAGTATCTTCTACTACTCGACCTTGGAATAAGCGGGTTGAGGTGGCGAGTACCGTATCCCCCTTTTCAGCTTTCTCTTGGTTACCCATACATAAATTACAACCAGGGCGTTCAAGGTACATGATGTTTTCGTATTTTGTACGCGCAGTGTTTTTAGGCACAACGTCATCAAATTCGAAACCTGCATATTTCTTAAGCACGTCCCAATCACCTTCAGCTTTGAGCTCATCAACAATATTATAGGTTGGCGGTGCAATCACCAGTGGTGTTTTAAATTCCACTTTGCCGTTTTGTTTTTCAATATTCCTCAACATTTGAGAAATAATTTGCATATCCCCTTTGTGCACCATACATGAGCCAACAAAAGCTAAATCTACTTTTTTGCTGCCTTTGTAATACGAAATAGGTCTGATAGCATCATGAGTATAACGTTTTGAAACATCGGCATTGTTAACGTCTGGATCCGCAATCATGGGTTCATCAATGGCATCAAGGTCAACCACTAATTCGGCAAAATATTCAGCATTATCATCTGGTCTTAGTGTTGGTTTTTCTCCAGATGTAATATCAGAAATTCGCTTATTTGCTATATCAATTAATCCTTGAAGCACTTGGGGCTCATTATCCATGCCCTTATCGATCATTATTTTAATGCGGCTCTTCGCTATTTCTAACGACGCAATCAAGGTGTCATCTTGAGAAATACAGATAGAGGCTTTCGCCTTCATTTCAGCAGTCCAATCGGTAAAGGTGAAGGCTTGATCGGCAAGTAAAGTACCAATGTGAACCTCAATGACTCTTCCTTGGAAAACATTGTCGCCAAATTTCTTCAACATTTGAGCTTGGGTGGCATGCACGACATCACGAAAGTCCATGTAGCTTTTCATATTGCCTTTAAATGTGACTTTTACAGACTCTGGGATAGGCATGTTCGCTTCACCAGTAGCCAGCGCAAGTGCAACCGTTCCTGAGTCAGCACCAAACGCAACCCCCTTAGACATTCTAGTATGGGAGTCACCACCGATGATAAGCGCCCATTCATCCACCGTAATATCATTCAATACTTTGTGAATAACATCTGTCATTGGGTGATAAACACCTTTAGGATCACGTGCTGTGATAAGACCAAACTTATGCATAAAACTCATCAGCTTGGGAATATTAGCTTGTGCCTTGGAATCCCATACTGAAGCAGTATGACAACCCGATTGATAAGCTCCATCAACAATAGGAGAAATAACCATGGCGGCCATAGACTCTAATTCTTGAGACGTCATTAAGCCGGTTGTATCTTGAGAACCCACAATATTGACCGTTACACGGACATCAGAGCCAGCGTGAAGAGCCGTTTTAGAGGCAACGCCTACTGCATTTTTGTTGAATATTTTTTCAACAGCAGTTAAACCTTGTCCTGGATGAGAAATTTCTTTAGAAGCAGCATAGACAGGCTCTAACGCTACGCCGAGCGTTTCGGCTGCGAAAGTTTGTAACTTTTTACCAAATACAATGGCGTAAGACCCGCCTGCTTTCATAAACTCAACTGCTTGAGGGTTAAAAGCCGAAGAGATATCAACCAGTTCTTTATCGCCGCTGAATAGCTTCTTCTTTTTAGTGTTAATCGTTAGCACTGTGCCCGTTTCGACAGAATAAGTTTGCTCAAGAACGGGGTCGCCACTTTCGTTAAGCACAGGTTTACCGTTATCATCGAGTTTTTTAACCCAGTTTTTAAGATCTAAACCGATACCGCCAGTTACACCAACAGTCGTTAAAAAGATAGGCGAAATGCCATTAGTACCTGCAACAACCGGGGCAAAATTCACAAATGGAATATAAGGACTGGCTTGCTTACCGGCCCATAAAGCCACATTGTTAATACCTGACATTCTAGAAGAGCCTACACCCATAGTGCCTTTTTCAGCGATTAACATCACTCTTTTGGCTGGATGTTGTTTCTGAAGTGCTTGAATTTCAGCTTGAGCAGCGGGAGAAATAAGACACTTACCGTGCAATTCTCTATCTGAACGAGAGTGAGCTTGGTTACCAGGTGATAATAAATCCGTAGAAATATCACCCTCACCAGCGATGTAAGTAACAACCTCAATTTCTTCGTCTATTTCAGGCAGTTTGGTGAAAAAATCAGCTCTGGCATAACTTTCAAGAATGTCTTTGGCAATGGTATTGCCCGCTTTAAACGCCTTTTCAAGACGGCTCATATCTGCTTCATATAAGTACACTTGATTCTTTAGTATTTCTGCGGCTGGTTTTGCTACTGATGTCTCATCAGATAATGCTAAATCTAAAAGTACTTCTACAGAGGGGCCACCTTTCATATGAGATAACAACTCAAAAGCAAAGGTAGGCGTAATTTCTTTAACGACGACTTCACCTAAAATAATTTCTTTTAAAAATTTAGTTTTTACACCTGCTGCGCTGGTTGTTCCAGGCAAAGTGTTATAAATAAAGAAATGAAGCGAGTCTTCTCTGTGCTCATGGGCCGAGTCTTTAATTTGCTCGATAATTTCCGCTAATAATTCAGCGCCATCAATTGGCTTAGGTGCCAATCCTAGATCTTTCTTACGGCTTTCAATTTCTTTAACGTATTCTAAATACAAACTCATATACAACTCCCAAGGGCGATAACATGCTAATAATATACTCATTAGCAGGGTGAAATTTTGTCGATAGTTTACCTAATTTTCTATTCATTAAGCATCTTTTGGTAAAATAAGCGTTCTACATCAAGGCTTTCTTTAAAAACGGCTTAATTTCCAGCGGGTGATGTTTTCATTACCCCCCACTAAACCGGCAACTTGCTCAGCATCCAATAGCTTAGGCGGGACATTCATTGCGGCACGTTATGCAACGTGGTTACAAGAGGCCTGTGTAACGATTAGCGTCTTCAAATTGACTCCCAAAACAACTATAAATACTGGAGCATAATACATAAGAGAGGAATTATAATGGTTATTACCCAAAAGTTAAATTCACCAAGCCCTTAGTTTACTTATACTCAGTATTTATTTAATTGATAAGTCTATTTATCTGTTGAGCAAAATTCTATTTTACTTACCTAACACTGAATTTATATATCTTCACTTGGGATGATACGCAGGACTTTGCCATTTTCACTATCAGTTAAGATATAAATTGAACCATCAGGATGGACACGGACATCACGGATCCTTTGTTCTAGTTCTTTAAACAAAGATGCTTGACCGACCACATTTAATCCGTCCATATGCAACCATCGCACTTCTTTAAACTTAAGGACGCTGACTAACAAATCACCATTTAATTCACTAAACAGATTACCTTGGTGAACGGCCATACCCGAAGGAGCAATAGAAGGGGTCCAATCTAGTCTGGGTTGCTGCATATTTGGATATTCGGTAAAGGGGCTAATGCGAGAGCCGATATAATCTAGTCCTTGGGTAATAACGGGCCAACCATAATTTACCCCTGCTTGAATAATATTCAGTTCATCACCGCCATCTGGTCCGTGTTCGTTTGAAAAAATAACATTTCGCTCGGAATCAAAAAGTAGGCCTTGGTGGTTTCGATGCCCATAACTAAAAACATAATTACTGGGCGAATCAGCGTTTTCAGTCACAAAGGGATTATTGGTTGGCACGCTGCCATCGACGTTAATGCGTATTATTTTACCCAACAAACTATTTAATCGTTGTGCGTCTTCACGGTAATCGAAGCCATCACCACTGGTGATAAGTAGTGTGTTATCAGGTAAAAAAGCCATACGCCCAGCAAAGTGTACCGGCGTTGACTTAAAAGGAGTCACGGTGAAAACAACTTGTTGCTCTACTAATTTGTTACCGATTAATTTTGCACGCATAACCCGTAAAGCGTTTTGGTCATCATTGCCCGTAGCGTAAGAAATATACACCCAACTATTTGAGGAAAAATTAGGATGCAACACGATCTCTAATAATCCACCTTGCCCTTTAACGTATATATCATCGGGTAAGCCAGTAATCGGCGCGTACACTTTGTCATTGCTTATCCTTGCCAATTTACCAGTACGCTCAGTCACCAATAAACTTCCATCAGGTAAAAAGGCTAATGACCAAGGAAAATTTAAGCCGCTAGCGACTTCCTGTATTTTATAACTAGGGAACGGTGTTTGTTGCGCAGCTGATAAGTGTGAATTGCAGCTTAAGAGAATAAGCAGCCCCAAAATAAAAACCCGATATAACATTGGTGTGTCTTCTCTAATTTAGAATAAAATCCGGATAGCGGATCATAGTTCTATTGATATTAACTTTCAGTTCGCCCATTATCGCCATATTCTATATCCCGCATCAACACTAAAATAAGTAACACTTTATGAAATTATATTTTTACCTCAGGCTTTGTACACATTTTCTTGTTGCAGTGATTTTTGCATTTGTTTTAGCAAGCTTGTTTCATAGTCAATTTGTGATGGCTGAATTGAGCAAGGTAGGGGTAGAGATTTTGTTCAACGATCGGCTCAGTATGAGCCTTGATGATCTATTAGGCCTATATCCTACTTATGGGATAGTGATAGCGGTTAGTTATTTCATCTCCTTTATCGTGGCAGGCCTAATAATCAAACGATTCAAGTTATCCCCTAACATTCTGTATTTTTTGGCGGGGGGCGTAGGAGTCACGGTAGCACTTTTAGCCATGCATCCTATTTTAGAAATCACCCTATTAGCCGGTGCTCGCAGTACCTTTGGTTTTATATGCCAAAGCCTAGCAGGAGCACTGGGAGGAGTGGTGTTTGCGAACCTTAGAATCAAGCAGCACATTGCCACCCAATAAAAACTCACAAAAGCGTCCACAAAAAAGCAAAAAAACATTAAACACCGTAGTGAGTACTATTAAATTTAAGTCATTCAAAAAAAATGTTAAACACTTCGATGTTAGTTTACTTATTTGGAATTTTATTTAGAAAAGTGTGCAAGCAAATGATCAATAGCCAAACGGGCTCTCATAGGTAAGAATCGACGATTTTGATACACCACCCAACTGTGTGAATCAGTACGCCAAAAGGTCTGCAATATAGGCACTAAACGTCCATGCTCGACAGCTTGTAAAAAGTTGTGCTCAGGCATATAAGCAATACCTAAGCCCTGTTCACACGCGTTTACTACTGCGTGAGCATTATTACTTTTCCACCTACCCTGCACTTTTATATTCTGTTGCTCGCCTTGATGCTCAAACAGCCAATGATCATTATTTGAAATAATACAGCTATGATTTTTTAAGTCATAAGGACCTTTAGGTATGCCATATTTGCTTAAATAGGACTGACTAGCCACAGTCATCATTGGATGCGCTAATAATTTACGTGCAATCAGGCCAGAGTATTCTAATTTCCCATACCTAATGGCAAAATCGATACCATCTTCAACAAAATTGACTTTTTGACTATTGAAGTCAATATCGATAGACAACTCAGGGTGCAGCAGAGCAAAGTCCATCAATGCTGGGGCGACTTGCTGCTCTGCAAAGGTACCTGCTAACAATCTAAAGCATTGAAATGACTTGGATTTAATCACTCATATTGCCCAAGCACTGCTTAAAATTGTTCTCGCAATGCGCGCCTAGATGCCTTATCAACCAATGCAAATAGTCTATCGACTGCATCTTTGTTACTAGATGCTTGATGGCCAACCACCTTAACTAACGTATATTTTATGCTCGACGTTAATTGATAAAACTCCCGGTACAGTTCGTAGTTATTGAGTCGCTTATTTTTACTCGAAAAATAATGACTCTGTTCGAGAGCAATTCGCCTGTCAGGCAAACCGATGATATTTTGAGAATCAGTATAAATGGTCAATCTGAAGTCTCTTTCAGCAGCCAAAATAATGATGTCATGCAACGCCCACAACAATGTTTGTAATTCCAATTTTGTCGAACTTGTCGGTGTAAAGCGTTTGATTTTCACATCATGTTTAAGTCTGTCTATAGACCTACACTGTTCTGACACAACTAAGTAAGCGCCATATCCCACTTTTAATTGGTTATTAACACTGCCGTCTGTAAAAACCTCTAAATGGAGCATTCATTATCCGTTCAAAAATACAGTTACTTTTGAATTTTACAGCATATTACGCTCCCTCGTTGACTAAACAATTCAACTAAGTTCAAACTGAAAAAAATCGATAGCCTGAGGATAAAAATCTCAATTTAACTTTAGGTTTTTGGGTGAGTAACTCGGGGGAGGGTTAAGGTCATCATTTTTATAATGTGGATAGACCATCACAACAGGCGCTTAAGCATCTCAATGCCGCTTCTGCTGTTTCCAAGTACCTCCATATTGATACAGCGCTTGGCTTTTTACCTTTGACTGACAACCAGAACAGATAAAAACCCAAGGTGCGGCTTGTTGTAATCGAATCCGATACAACACGGACTCAGATTTTGCACAGTTATCGCAGTCTTTCAGTTGGCGGTTTCTTAGTGACTTTCCCATGCATTTACTTTTAAAGTAATTTAGCCACAACAACGGCGCAATGTGAGCCAGTTCCAACCAGTTTGCCCCACACTCGCATAGCTAGATTGGGTTCACCATTTAGCGCATTAAGCGCTTGGTCTCTATGAGCTTGCTCATCTGCATTACAAGCTTGCATCATTTGTATAATCTCGACTTTGTCACAAAATTCTAGCTTGGAAAGAGCATGTATTTGTTGCCTGTAATGAGCGTCAACAAATGACTCTACTTTGTAAATTGTGTAATAAACCCAATTCCCTCCAAGCAACATCGAGAATACCCCCATCATGAACCCAGCAAACATCCAGATAAAAAGAAGGGCACTGCCTCTAAATCGATGGATCAGGTTTTCAAATTGAAGCAGATGGTCTTTCTCTGTCGCTAAATGATGTTTAGCGAACGTTTCTATCTCGGTGTCACGCTTAAAACGGTTTACCAGCAATATGCCCCGATATATCCAAACAGCGCCAGTTTCCCCCGCGTGGCTTGCACGCAATTCTGCACGAATAGATGAGGCATATCTTGTGGCATTAAAAACACTTAATTTATGCATCTTTAGTTGTGCCTTGCTCCGGCATTTTTGTATTGGTATTTTTACTCGATAAGGACATTAATCCGATACCAAGCACCGCTAGCATCGATATTGCCA
>JAWUXT010000137.1:0-8262 GCA_034111205.1 Paraglaciecola sp.
GAAGATGAAATTGCAGATCTTCAATTTTCTATCGAAGATCTTGAGTTTAATCTTGAGGATGCTCAGATTGAACTAGAAGATGGTCCCAATAAACCACTATTATCCATCACCGCCAGTGACAATAATCATCTATTCGCAGTCGGTGCATACGGCACAATGCTCACCAGTGACGATTTGGGGAGTAGTTGGCAGTTGATTGATGGTCAAGTTGAAAACCCCAACCAATACCACTTGAACTCAATTATTACTGCTGATAACGGCTATGTGTATATTGTAGGTGAGAACGGGATTGGTTTTACGTCAGAGAATAATGGTCAAACTTGGCAGACTATGGACATGCCTTATGATGGCAGTTTGTTTGGTATTGCAAGTAAAAGAGGCTCTCTAGTGGCCTTTGGTTTGCAAGGTAATTTTATGGTTTCAAACGATAATGGTGCATCATGGGAGGCCTCAAATATAGGTAGTAGTGCCAGTTTATTAGGCGGTGTGATTGCTGATGATATGACCGCGAGCTTAGTAGGGCATGCCGGTATCATTGTTAGATTTAATGTCAATGACATTTCAAACCTTAGTCTTCACCGACACTCGTCGAGCGCCGTTTTTTCATCGGTGCTTATCCGTGATAATAGCTTAGTGTTAGCTGGCCAATTTGGCATGACTACTTGGTTGGTTAAATAAGGGTATTTATGGAAAAGTCTCCATCAAAATTTACACAAACGATTGAAAATATATTATTCACTAAACGCATAACTATTCTGAGCATAATAAGCATTTTATTTGTTCTATTATCTATTCAGGCAGTGCAGGTTAAGCCAGAAGCCAGCTTCACTAAGATGATTCCTGGTCAACATGAGTTCATCAATAATTTCCTTACTTACCGAAAAGAACTAGCGGGACTGGGCAATGTGGTGCGTGTTGTGGTTGAGAATACTGACGGCGACATTTTCGAACCAAAATTTCAGGAAATATTGAAACAAGTCACTGACGAAGTGTTTTTTATCCCTGGGGTTAATCGTAATGAGCTCAAATCATTATGGACACCTAATGTTAGGTGGGCAGAAGTAACAGAAGAAGGATTCGTCGGGGGAGCTGTTATCCCTGATGGTTACGACGGTTCTGCAGAATCTCTTAGACAGCTTCAAACCAACACCCTAAAATCAGGCCAAGTAGGTGTATTAGTGGGTAATAACTTTAAATCCGCAATGATACTGGCTCCCCTTCAAGATATTAATCCAGAGACTGGACTGCCCTTAGATTATCGGGATTTATCCAGTAAGTTAGAATCAGAGATAAGAGACAAATATCAAACAGATACTGTGCAAATCAGAATTGTTGGTTTTGCAAAAGTAGTCGGCGATTTGATTGATGGCGCTCTACAAGTGGTTATCTTTTTTGGGTTAGCCGTTGCCATCACTTTTGTGTTGTTATTTTTGTACTCTAGATGTTTAAAAAGCACATTTGCTGTTTTATTCTTTTCTATTTTTGCAGTTATTTGTCAGTTAGGTATTCTTAACTTATTAGGTTATGGCATTAATCCTTACTCTATGTTGGTGCCCTTTTTAGTGTTTGCGATTGGTGTCAGTCACGGGGTTCAAATCATTAATTCGATTATTTTCCACTCTGTGACTGGCCATAACAAGGCCGATGCTGCAAAACTAGCGTTTCGCTCATTAGTTGTGGCTGGTATGACAGCCCTAGTAAGTGATGCTATAGGTTTCACTACTTTAATGGTAATCGACATTGGTGTCATCCAGGAATTAGCAATAGCTGCCAGTATTGGAGTGGCGGTGATCATCGTAACTAACCTAATAGCTCTGCCAATTGTCATGAGTTATGTCGGGGTAACTCAGTCTGCGGTCAATAATGCGCGAAAATCATTAGAGCATATTTCCATCGTAGAAAAGTTTTTTGCTAACTTTGCTAAACCCTTTATGGCAAAAATTGCATTGGCAGTCGGCGCATTGTTGTTTGTGGTTGGATTGTATTTTTCTCAGTTTATGAAAATAGGCGATCTTGATGCTGGTGCACCTGAATTACGACCTGATTCGGTTTATAACTTAGACAATGCTTACATAGTTGCAAACTACAGTACCAGTACCGATGTATTTGTGGTGATGGCTAAAACGGCACAAGAACAATGTATCAAATATGATAATTTAGTTTGGATTGATCAATTTCAGTGGAGCATTAAAAACACTCCCGGTGTGCAAGATGTTAAATCCATTGCAGATGTCTCTAAATTTGGCATATTCGGTATGAATGAAGGTTCTATAAAATGGTTTGGTCTGAACCGTAATCAGTTTGTTACCAATGCATCTTTAGCCAAAGTTCCACCGGGGTTAATTAATCAAGACTGTAGTATGGCACCCGTACTGATATTTCTGAATGATCATAAAGCCGACACATTACAAAATGTGGTTGATGCTGTTGATTCCTTTATATTAGAAAATCCACCACAAGGCATCGAATTCTTAATGGCTGCAGGTAATGCTGGTATTGAATCTGCTACTAATATGGTGATTGAAGATGCCCAAACAGAAATGTTGATATGGGTATATTCAGTGGTGATTGCCCTGTGCTTGATTACTTTCAGATCGGTACGTACTGTTATCAGTATTGTTGTGCCATTAGTATTAACCTCAATCTTAAGCCAAGCACTGATGGCGGTCTTAGGTATTGGAGTGAAAGTAGCAACATTACCTGTTATTGCCTTAGGAGTAGGTATAGGAGTGGATTACGGCATTTACATATTCAGTAAGGTCAAAGAAGCCTTAGCCATGAATAAGTCCCTGTACGACACCTATTTGTATGCACTTAATCAAACGGGCAAAGCAGTGGCGTTTACAGGTATCACCTTAGCGATAAGTGTCGCAACGTGGGTATTTTCACCGATTAAGTTTCAAGCCGACATGGGCTTATTATTAACCTTTATGTTCTTACTTAACATGTTGGGTGCCTTGACCTTGATACCTGCTTTAGCCTGGGCATTAAGAATTGGCAATAAACCTTCAAATAAGTAATTAATTAAGCATAAGGTTACCTTAGGGCTAATCTTATGCTTTAGTAAATATACATTTGAAGCGTTGTATTTGAATAATATTCGATATTATGGCTCATAAGTAGAGACAATAAAAAGAGGACCGGTAGGCGACTGCTGGTCCTCTTTTTTTATGTAACTCTGGCTGTTTATCAATGCGAGGGGAAATTATTAGGGTAGGTGGGTGCTAGGGAGTCGCGATATTAAACCAGAAGGGAAAGTCTTCCATCATTTGCATTAATTCAAAGAATGTATTGGCATTACCAGAAAAGCTTATTTGGTTATTGGAGATTAGCTGCTTAAAAGTCACAGATTTCATTAGCACTTGATCAAGCTCCTTACGGTTCACAGTGACTGTTACGTTAGGTTCTTCAAACTGCTGTGCTTGAATGTTGTTTAGATGGGAATTCTTGAGTTCCAGAGCAAACCTTTCTTGACGGTCAGGAATGATTATATTTATTTTAAACGATTTATCCTTAGCTTTGCTTACATCTAGCTTCACACCTAACAAATTAAATAACATTTCTGAAGACATGGCTTGGATCATATCTGGACCAGCCTGAGTCGAAGCTGCATTTTTAGATACGCCGTTTCTTAACTCATACGCTCCAGCAAGGTAGGTGTTTCGCCACCCAGCACTTTCCGCTTGATATCCCATCTGTTCGAAAATATCCGCTTGTAATAATAAAGCTTGTCTATTAGTTGGCTGAGAAAATATCAGATTATTGAGTAATTCTGCCCCCCAGCGATATTCTCCCCTATCGAATGCTTGCTTGGCTAAATTTATTACCTTATCTTCGCCGCCCATCGCTTCTACATAGCGAGGCGCTGAATCAGTTGGGCTAAGTTTATCTAAGTTGGCAGGGTTCATATCAAAAAAGCCTAGGTATTTATTGATGATGCCACGAACATTATGAGAGTAAGAGCCGTGATAACCTCTGTTGTACCAATGCTTAGATAAGGCATCAGGCACTTCTAATTCATTGTGAATTTCATTTATGGTGACACCTTTATTTGCTAAATTGAGAGTGCGGTCATGTAAAAATCCATACATGTCCCTTTGTTTCTCCAAGACTTCGATAAGATATTTATTGCCCCACCGAGGCCAACTATGAGAGGCAAACATCACATCTGCATCTTTAGCAAAACCAAAAATAACTTGGTTAATAAATTTACTCCAGCCTAGGGCGTCACGCACTTCTGCACCCCTCAGTGTGTAGACATTATGTAGAGTGCCGGTCACATTTTCAGCCATCCATAAGGTTTTAAATTGTGGAAAATAGGTGTTCATTTCGGCTGGTGATTCGGTACTTGGGGTATTTTGCATAATCATAGTTATGCCATCAATAGTGAGGGTTTCTATGTCTTCGTAGATAACTTTTGTTGGAGCAATTAAGCCGATATAGCCACTTGATAAGCCCTTACCAATCGCTGCATCAACTTGTCCCGTTGGGCTTTTCTCCAGAACACTGCCATATTGGTAAGATGCGCGTCTGGTCATAGCATTACCTGCTAAAATATTTTCTTTAATGGCATGCTCCATAAAATCTTTTGGAGCGATAATTTGTACTGCGCCAGAGTCCACTTGTTCTTGGCTTACCACACCTTTTACACCACCAAAATGATCTGCATGGGCATGACTGTAAACAACAGCCTTAACCGGAAACTCACCAAGCTCTTGGGTTACCAACTCAAATGCCGCTTTTGATGTGGCAGGAGTCAGCAGAGGATCAAATATTATCCAGCCTGTATCACCTTTGATGAAAGAAATATTAGATAAGTCATAACCACGAACTTGGTAAATACGCTCTGTGACCTGATATAAGCCATAAGACATATTAAGACGTGCTTGACGTTCTAAGCTTGGGTTAATCGTGCTGTGGTAGGTTTGGTTTGTCAAAAATTCATAATTACCTAACTCCCACACTACATTACCGTTGTCATCTAATATTTCTAATTGTTCTGGTCGTTTTATTAAGCCTTTTTCTGCTAGCTCAAAATCTAAATCATCATTAAAGGGCAAACTCTGTCTAACCAAATTTTGGTGTTCTAGCGTTTTACTGGTGGCCACTTTTTCAGTGGCAGAATAATTACTAGTATGATTGATATTATTACACCCAGCTAACAGAACAAGTAGGGTGAGTGAAACTGTGTGGTTTATTGTAAACATAGCTTTCCCTTTAATAGTCTCTAAAAAACAGTTGTGAAGTAATGTCCAAGTAAATTTTACTCATAAAAAAAGGCTGAAAACTTCAGCCTTTTTAATTTTATTACTTAACGACTGAGGCGTCGTAGGGCTGACGAAGAAAATGCGGTGCGTTGTTCCACCCCTCCCCAAGTCATAAACCTAGGTTCTTCATTACTTAAGCCTGTAACCAAATACCGTCCAGAATTTAGGTCATGCAGTGTTTCTGCTACCATCCAAGGTGTATTCACGTCATAAAACATCACATTATGACCTTCAGACATACGCCATAATTCGTTACGACCATCATAATGATCAATTACCGATGCACCCCAAGTATCTTCATCTATAAAGAAGGTTCGCTTGGCATAAATATGACGTTCACCTTCAGCTAGTGTCGCTTCTACCTCCCATACACGGTGAAGTTCATAACGTAAGTTGTCAGTATTTAAATGACCCGCTTTTACTGCATTTTCATAGCTAATACTGGTATCCATCAACTTGTAAGAATTGTAAGGGATATACATTTCTTTCTTACCAATTAATTTCCAGTTGTACCTATCAGGTGCACCGTTATACATATCATAGTTATCTGTAGTTCTTAAACCATCAGTTCCTGCTGCAGGTCCATCATAGGATACATTAGGAGCACGGCGAACTCGACGCTGTCCTGAATTGTATACCCAAGCCTTACGTGCTTCTTCTACTTGGTCAATGGTTTCGTGAACTAACAATGCAGTACCTGTTAAACGTGCCGGTGCGGTAATAACTTGTAGGTAATAAAAAAGAATATTTGCATCTTTCTCAGCATCTCTGCCACCTTCCAAAAATTCAGGCCAAACCAATTGGTCGTTCATTTTTACTTCAACAAATGAGCCATCGGCTTGAACAGGGATAGTTGTAAATTCGCGTTTAGCGGTACCACCACGAAAACGAGTAATATGATTCCAAATCACTTCGTTAGCATCTTGTGGAATCGGAAAAGGAATGGCGGTGTCAAAAGATTTTAATCCATTACCACCTTGTACTAACACTGAATTGACTGCATTTTTTTTGATTACATCGTAGATGTTTTCAGGGTATGCAGCGGTGCGACGTGTTTGATAAACAGGCATTTTATAGTCTGGATATTTTTCAAACATAGCAATCTGGCCAGGGCTTAAATTAGCTTGGTATGTAGACAAGTTTGCATTGGTGATTTCAAATAACATTTTATCTGAAGAAAATGGGTTAGATGGACGACCCGGATCCGTGCTCGGTGTAGAATTTTTACTGTTGAGACCTCCGGTCCATGCTGGGATAGTACCTGCAGCATTACCGGCCATTTCAGCACCGATTGGGGTTAAAGAAGTGCCGAGTTTTGCCGCTTCTTCTGGTGATACTTTAGCGATTGCATTGTGCGCCGCTAAGCTCAAACACAATACACTTACAGAAGTGATTAAATTTTTCATTGTTTTTATCCTATTAATACGTAATACCAATACTTACGGCAAGAAAGTCTTTATCTGACAAAATATTATAATCGCCACCACTGAAGCTTCTAAAGCTTAAAGAGGCTGAATAAGTTTGTTGATAAACGGCTTCGAGTGAGACACCAAATGATTTAGCACCTTCATTAAACTGTTGACCTGGATCTGGAGAATAACCAGACACATCATGCTGCCAATCGATTGTGGGTGAAAGAGACACACCGGCAAATACGTTTGGATATTCTAGCGCGGCTCTTACACGATACCCCCAAGCAGTATCGGTTACGAAACCATCATCAATACAATCACCTGAAAGTGCGCCTGCAGCAACCAAGTTTGTACAGTTAATACCCCCACCTACATCAAAGTCTCCTAACCCAAATACTGAGTTACGACCATAGTTTTGATCAGATGCTTCAATATCATCGGTTAAAATAACACCTGCTTCGGCGATAACAGTTAAGCGTGAAGCACCTAACACCCGATCAAAAAACTGTAATGCAGTAACTTGAATTTGAGTCACATCAAATTCATCCCACCCTCTGGAAAGTTCACCAGGGTTGACACCCAAAACACGAGGTGAGTATTTAAGGAAGGGTTGTTCTGACAATACCGCGTTCAAAATTTCTGGGCCACTTATCTGAATTGGCGTGTCAGGTTTATAAGAAACTTCACCCGACAAAGCAAAACCTGCAACATTAGTTGCAAAGCTAAGACCGTAATATTTTAAATCTTCTGGAAACTCAATATTATATCCAGGGTTTAGGGCATCAATAGTGTCTCGGTCTACACCTGTAGATTGTAATACTGAAGCTAAACCGAATTGTCCTAGCTGTTCAGGCGTTAATACACCGGCTTCAGCACCTGCAGCTAAAGTAGGGAAAGCCGCGTCTAATTGAACCGCATTTGCCCAAGGTAAAAATACCGGTAATGCCGGATTAATTCCGCGAAATGCACCGCGAATAGAATTAATCAGTGGCACTCTAGAGTGAATGTTCATGTAGTAAAAACCAAACTCAGTATCATTCAACTCTTGTGCAAAATAACGTAAAGCTACCCCATACTGACCACCATCATCTGGCTCCATATCGGCTTCACGTTTTGCTGCAATACCTGCTGCCAGACCGGCTTGGTCTCCAAGTGGGCCAACTGATACAAAATTACAACCGTCGGCTGCAAAATCCGCACCAGAGAAATACGTACCACAACCATCAATTTGGGTTTTTTCCCATTCATATTGGTAGAATGCTTCAACGCTTAGATTTTCAGTCAAACCTGCATTGACAAATAACATACCGACCGGTAGTAATCCTTCTTTTAGGCTAGCGCCCGGGCGACGTAAAGCGTTTACATCAAATGGATTAGATGAATTGAGTCCGCCTTGGATAAAGGTACTTTCACCCCAGCTGACAACTTGACGTCCTAAACGCACATCTAACGGTACATCACCTATGTCAAAGGCACCAAAAATATAGGCATCCATTAATTCGATACCAGAAAACTGGCCAAATTGGGTAAAGCCATCATCACTTAATGGCTCACCAGGGGTATAACCATTTCCGGAGTTACCA
>JAWUXT010000138.1:0-31837 GCA_034111205.1 Paraglaciecola sp.
TTATCAGACATGTTATAAAACACGTTAAAGGCCGGACCTTTATAACCTTGTGAATATGTGGCGTAAACCATGCTGTCGTCGTTAATATCAAACTGCGCGCCAAACTTCCCTGACACATTTGCCTCATCGGTAGAACCGTCATAATCGGTATCTAGAGTGGCTTCACGCACTCCTACACCTTTACGTCCGTATTGATCGTTACTGTTTCTGTTGTGGGTAAAACTCACTTCATCATCAGTGTAACGTAAACCAAACAATAATCTAAAGTCATCACTGATATGGTATTTACCATCTGCAAATAATGCCCAGTTATCAAATTCGGTTTCCATGTAGGCTGTAGCGCCAACGATATCATTAGCATTACAAGATAAGCTTTCATCGCTGATAAATTGTTCTATGTCGTCATCAGATGGACTAGCAACGCCCAATACGTCAGTTAGATAATTGCCAATAGCGGTTTGGAATTGACCACCGTTATTCTGACAACTGGCATCACGAGTAAAATTACGTTCAGACTTTTGGTTCCACCAGAAAAACCCTGCTTGGTAATCTAATGCGCCACCAGTGGGTGAGGCTATACGCAATTCCTGAGACACTTGATCCCATTCTTGAGGACCAATATCGTGTAATTGAAATGCTACGCCACCCTCATTAACGTTTCCAAAATTAACTGGGAAAGGAATAGAGCCAGTCGTTGATGTGAAATCACCCTCTCTAAATTCAGTATTGTTCCAACTACGATAGGCGGTAATAGATGTCAGTTGATGCTCGCCTAATTCTTTATCCACTTGAATAGAGAAGGCAGTGGTTTCATCTAAAGTGCGGGTTTCAAAATCATGGTCAACTTGCCTTTGCTCTAAATCAAGAACGCCATTGCCTGAGCTGTTAGGTGACGCTTCTGAATTATGACGGTTGCTTGGAGCAAGCTCCAAATCGGCGCAACAACTGTCATTTGAATTCACATTTTCAAAAATAAATAAGATATCGGTGTCATCAGCCGCTTCGATATCAAGCATGGCACGCACACCTTCTTTGTCGTAGCCACTGACGGTTTGGTTGTTGTAAACGTTATTAATGTAACCATCAAACTGAGATTTTAAAACGGTTAAACTACCACTGACGTTATCGTTAAGTGGGCCTGTTACACTGGTTTTTAAACGGTATTCGTTATCTTGAAATAGAGTCGCTTCAAAGCTGCCCCCAAACTCATCTGATGGGCGTTTAGTAGTGATGTTAACCACACCCGCAGAGGCGTTTTTACCAAAAAGTGTACCTTGTGGTCCACGTAAGACTTCAATACGCTCAAGATCGTACAAGTCTACGAATGCTTGTCCAGAGCGCCCTAATACCACACCATCAACCACGGTCGATACGCTGGGTTCAGCAGCCACACTAAATGAAATTGTGCCTACACCTCGAATCGTAATCGCTGAGTTACGGGTAGTGTTACCTTTCCTAAAACTAACTGAAGGTACTAACGCCTGAAGGCCTTCAATATTTGCGGAAAACGCAGAGTTGATTTGATCTTCTCTCAGTACCGAGACCGCAATGGGCACTTCGTTTAGGTTTTCTACACGCTTTTGTGCGGTAACCGTGATTGTTTCAAAACCTTGCTTTTCTTTTTTCTCTACTTCTTGAGCATTGGCGGTTAAACCGATGGTCAGACAAGCAGACAATGCAAGAGCTTTGGTAATGCTGGTGTGTAAGTTACTGGGTTTAAGTTGCATAGTGTTCTCCCAAGATGTGTTCTTGATCTAGTTATGTAACCGCGCTCCAGTGAAAGTGTTTAAACTGCTGGAGTAACGACTTATGTGTTATTGGATGGCTGCACCAAATATTATTGTTGTTTTATTTGAGTTTTATTTCAACTGTCTTATATAAGATAGAAGATGTACGAAAATTTAACCTCTAAGTAAATAATATGCAATCATTTTGTTACTTGTAAGTTAATTGATTGTATGTAACGCCAGTATTAATTAATACTGGCGTTACATTGCTCAACTGAGGTTTCCAATAAGTCTAGCCATTGTTGTCCAAAATTAGTGATAAACCATTGACGCATGTTGACCGACGCATCTTTAAACGCTTGTTTCTCTGCAATAGAAGGGCGGTAAATGGTGCCACCTGCTTGCTCAAAAATTTTATAAGAATTACTTTCTTCAGTGGCGACTAATTCACTGGCTGCCGCTTTTTGTTTAACAAATCCCTCTAGTACAATTTGCTGAATATCTACAGGCAAGGTTTTCCACACGGGTTCAGAAAACCACCATAGCGTCGCCATGTATGAGTGCCCATCAAGAATGATGTATTTTAAATGTTCTTGCAGCTTCGCACCGATAATATCTTGAATGCCGTTTTTACTGCCTTCCACTACACCCGTAGCGAGTGCCGTATATAGTTCAGCCCAAGAAATAGGGGTAGGGTTCGCACCTAATTGTCTGACCAACTCTTGCTGAATATCGGCCGGAGTCGTGCGAATTTTTTGCCCTTCTAAGTCTGCTGGGCTGTGAATGGGTTTATTGGTAGTGGCAAAGTTACGCCAACCTCCAGTATTTGATACACCAATCAAACGAATATTTAAGCCTTGGTCCAGCACTGTTTCCCGCATTTTCTGCAGAATAGGCCCATCTAAAACACACTCAGCCTGTGCGTCACTGGTAAATACATAAGGTAAATCCAAGACTTGGGCGGGTGCGAAAAAGTTACCTGTACCGCCTGCTGTGCTGGGGAACATTTCCAACACACCTGATTGCAAACTCCCAATACACTCGGGTACGCTGCCGCAAAATTGCCCAGAGGCATACAATTGGACTTGCACCCGTCCGTTGCTGGTCTTCTCCACATATTCTTTAAATGCCAACAGGCCAACATAATCTTCATCTTGAGTAGAGGCTTGAATCGACGCTTTAATCGTAAATTCTGCTTGAGTCACACTGGCTCGAAAAACACCCACTAAGCAGCCAATGGCAATCAGCCCATAAATAACCAGTAAAATGAAGCGTTTTAATTGCATATTAAGCGAATCCAAAAAAGGTAGGTAAGGTCATCGTCAGAGCTGGGAAGTAGGTGATCAGAAAGATGACCGCCGCTTCTACTGCTAAAAATGGCAGCATTTCTAAGGCGATATTTTCAGTTTTTTCACCTGACACCGCAGCAGCAACAAACAGTACTAAACCCATAGGTGGTGTGGCGAGCCCCACGGTTAAATTCACGCACATGATCACCGCAAAGTGCAAAGGGTCTATGCCTAGAGTGATAAATATAGGCGCCAGTACCGGGCCTAAAATTAAGATAGCGGGCCCTGCATCTAAAAACATACCTATAGCAAATAAAAATAAGTTGATGATTAGCAGCAGTAACAACACATTGTCGGTGATACCCAATATTTCTGAGGCGAGTGTATCTGCCATGCCCGATACCGTAATGATCCAAGCAAAGGTCACAGCCGAGCCAACTAACAGTAGGATAGTGCCAGACTGTACTGCGGCATCGACTAATATAGAAGGTAACTTATTAAATTTGAGAGTGTGGGTCACAAACAAGGTGATAATCAGGGCGTAACCTGCTGCTACTGCCGCGGCTTCGGTGGGGGTAAATACCCCTAAAACTATGCCACCTAACAAAATGACGGGGGTTAACAGCGGTAAAAATGAGCTTTTGAATGCACTGCCGCGCTCATGCCAAGTGGCCTTGGCATTCGCAATGGGGTAATTTCGCTTTTTGGCAATATAGCTGGTCATTAACATCAAACCTGCGCAAATCAATATGCCCGGCACTATACCGGCCAAAAACATGCCTGCGACAGATACGTTCATAATAAACGCGTATAAAATCATAATGCCAGAGGGCGGAATTATCGGGCCTATGACTGACGATGCGGCAGTCACCGCCGCAGCAAAACGTCTGCTATATCCATTTTGCTCCATGGCTGGAATAAGCATTTTACCTAGGGCCGAGGTATCTGCTACCGCTGAGCCAGACAAACCTGCAAATAACACTGAAGATAAAATATTCACTTGTGCTAATCCACCGCGATAGTGGCCTATCAATGTTTGGCTAAAACGCACAATTGACTGGGTGATCCCCCCTTGATTCATCAGTTCACCAGCGAGGATAAAAAATGGCACTGCCATCAAAGGAAAAGAGTTCATGCCTGAGTAAAGTCTATTTAATAGGGCAGAGAAGAACACTTCCTGACCGTCTAAAATCAGGCTGACCCCAGGGCCAATTAACAGCGCAAAAATGACCGGTGCACCAGCGGTTAATAATAAAATAAATACCCAGAAATAACTTAACGACATATTAGGTGGCGTCCTGTGGTGGGGCGAAGCAATGATCTAAGGGCAAGCATAATTGCTCGATAAGCCTTTCTATGCCGACCAAACAAATTGAGCCAAAAGCAAAAGGCGCGCAGCTATAAAAATAAGCTAGTTTAACGGGCACAGACGACGCATTAATACTCAGTCCTGTTTGCCAAAAATCTAAGCTCTGAATAAAAAAGATACTGCAGATACCTATTACTAAAATAGTGATCAGAAGTTCGGTTATTCTATGTAAAACAGCTGGCAGCGCATCGGCAAACATTTGAATTGACACATTTAAGTGTGCTCGATATGCCCAAGGTGCGACTAAACACGCTACCCAAACCATGGCAAACTTCGCAAGTTCTTCAGTCCACGCCAGTGAATCGTTGAGCACATAGCGAAAAAACACCTGCGCCAGTATCATGCCTAACATCATCGCAAGTAATCCACCGGCTAAGTTTTTGGCTACATTCGCTACCCAATAGTTGAACTTACCTAATGGCGTATTGATTGCGAACAATGTTTGCTGCAGCTTAATCATTATGACATTGCACCTTTAGCTGGCCAGTAATGACTGACTTGTTGGCCGATTGTTGGATTGTCTAACTGTTCGGTATGCAATATATCTGGACCAATGGGTATTTGATGGCCAGCAGGAACAAACACTGCCATTTCATCTAGAGTTAAAGTCATTTTGTGAACTCTGCCGCCAGTAAACAATTGTTGGTCAGGGAACCTTAGCCATTGGCCTTGAGGTAAGTAAAACTCTACCTCGCCACCGGCTTGTGTGCAAGGCACCACCAATAACTGGTCACCAAACATAAACTGTATTTCAAAACCTCTGGCTAATCTGTCGTCAGGAAAGGCTAGTGCCATAGCGCGCATCAATGGCATACCCGTTTGATTAGCTTGTTGCATGGTGTTTTGAATATAAGGAATAAGCTGATAACGCAGTTTTAACGCCTGATTAACGGCATTTTCAGCCTCTGAACTGTAACTCCACGGTTCGCGCTGGCCTATGCCATGTAAGCGCATATGCGCAGAAAATACAGCCGTTTGTGACCAGCGAACAAATAACTCAGAGTCGCGGGTATCTTTGTAAAAACCTCCCACGTCTGTGGCAAAATAAGGCGCGCCAGACATACCCCAAGACAAAGCACCACGAATGCTACCAATCATCCCCCCCCAATCTGCCTGAGGATCGCCGCCCCATTGACTTGGGTAGCGTTGCGATCCGGTCCAAGCGCTACGGCTAAATAAGAATGCACCTGTTTTGCTATATTTTTCAGCTGCTTGATACACACAACGGTTATACAACAGGCTATACACATTGTGCAATCGATGCCCTGAGTCGCCATTATGGGCTAGCATGTTGTCGTCTTCTACTTGTTCACCAAAGTCGGCCTTGATCATGTCTATGCCTAGGTCGAATAAGGGTTTGTGTGATTCAAGCCAAAAGGCAAAAGCTTCGGGGTGTGTGAAATCGACTATGCCTGATTCAGGTAATGGTGTAAGCACTTCGGCAAAGGCACTCATATCCCATTGATAACGGTAGGCTTCGCCGCTACGTTTATCTTTAAGTAACCAGCCTTTATTAGCCATTTTTTCAAACAAGGGGTTTTGTACGGATACTAAAGGGTATTCCCAAATACACACTTTAAAGTCCATTGCCTTTAAGTCACCAATGACTTTACTTGGCGGGAAGTCGGCAAATCGTTTTGGATCCCATTCGAAGGCGAAGCGCGTATCGGTATCTTGCCATGCGCGTCCATCTAAAGTGATCACATCGCAAGGCATATTGTGTTCACGCACGGCTTTTGCGGTTGCCATGAGTTCGGGTACATCTTTGTAATAGGCTTTAGATAAAATAACCCCCAAACTCCACACCGGCGGTACCGGAGCTTTACCCGTTAGCTCGGTATATTGATGGATCATCTCAGCCCCATTTTTACCTTTGAATATAAAGATATCTAACGCGTCATCTTCGATCAATAAGCCATAAGCTCTTTGCGACCAAGGTGCATATCCAACAGCGTGAGTTACGGGGGCAGGTGTATGTACAAATACGCCCCAGCCAGATGGGCTCCAAGCAAAAGGTGTGTTTTTATAAGAGACTTCGGCATTAACCCCAAGAGCATCATGATTATAGGAGCGAATAAATTGGCCTCGTTTATTCAAGCTCGACCATTTTTCACCTAACCCATACACCGCTTCTTCTGCGCCTAAATCTAGGCTAAACAGCCAACCTTGCGATGTTTTTGCTAGAGGCGGCATACGGTATCGACGCACAAAATGTCCATCATTTGGAGTTTTTTGTACACTTTTTCCATTACTATTGAGAGCAAATGAAAAAGGAGTGTGTTGGATGTTTAGTTCATAATTATCTGAGGTAATAGTGGTGCTTTGTTCCGAGTGAATTAGGCTACAAGGAAGTGTTTCAGGCTCTTGCAGTAGCATTTCATAATCGGCATTAGACCTACCTGCTATTTTAAGGCGTAATCCACATGAATGAAAACTTACCTGAAGCAAGCCAACAGAAGTGGGCAATATAATCGAAGCATCATCGGCAAGATAAGCCGAACCTGTCACGTTCACTTGGGACACAGTGTTCCAATCGGGAGCTGATAGGTTAAGTTCTGGAGCAACTGGTAGCTCGGGTGAAAGCACGGATGTAAGCACGGATGTAAGCACGGGCAAAGGTAACCTCTTATAGTTTTCTAAACGCTACATTCTATTCTTCAGGTACTGATTTCGGTGCATTTCTACTAGCGAACGAATTGAGTATGGATAAAGAGTACGTTATTAATCTTATATAAGACATAAGTTATAGTAGTGTTAAATTTTTGTCAATCGATGAGAATAATCAACGGGTATCAATGTCACGCGCATTGTTTCTAAGTGTTTACGGTTTGTGTCAACGACTTAGGTCTATACATTTTTGGGATAATATTTATTTAATATCTTGTATAAGAGCGATAGTTAATAATACCCTAAGTCCATGTTAACTTACTGTTCACATTAATGAATAAAAATCGTTTTGATAATAAGCTTAGCCGCCCAGGGCTTGCTTTCCAGCCCTTATACAAACAAGTTGAAGAGCATGTGACTCAACTTATTGTCGAGCAACGATGGAAGCCTGGTGAAATGTTACCTAATGAGTTTCAATTAGCGAGCGAGCTGAATGTGAGCCAAGGCACTGTTCGTAAAGCCTTAAATTGCCTAACCGATGCAAAAATCCTGAACCGTAAGCAAGGTATTGGCACCTTTGTATCTGAACATACCGGGCATCACAGTTTGTATCGATTTTTTCCATTAATCGCAGATGGGAAAACCCCTGAATTACCCAAAGCTGAATTGTTATCAATGGAAACGCAACTGGTAACAAAACAGGTTGCTGAGGCCTTAGAATTAGACTCTACTTCGAAAGTGATAGTGCTAAGTCGGAGGCGAATTTTGAATGACCAGTTTTGTATGGCTGAAACCATATTTTTGCCACACAAGTATTTTGCTATATTAGAAAAAAAACCAGACGTTCCTCATACCCTTTACCACTTTTATCAAACTCAATTTAACCTCACAGTTCGTGACACCAGAGACAGTATCAAAGCCGTGCTTGCAACAAAAAAAGATGCCCAGATGTTAGGCATACAAGAAGGTGATCCCTTGCTTGAAGTTACTAGAATCACTCATTCTTTGGACAATAAGGCCATTGAGTTTAGATTAAGTCGCTGTCGTAGTGATCATTATCATTATTTGGTGGAACTGGGATGATTTTCAGTTGCTGCAAAGTCATTATTGAGTAGATATTCAATAATATCTAGATTGTTCAAGCGCTTATGTTCATAAGCGAGTTTATTGCGCATAAACCTTTCAATTAACATACTTAAGAATAATTTAAGTTTGGTATGACATACTACTACCACTTCAGCAATATTAAGGCAGTTATTGTGGCTCGTGGTCATCTTCGTTGGATTTATCCTATTCTTGGTTTTGTTGCCTGTGGATTAGTATTTTTAAGTCTCTCTCGCTTAGCGTTAACGCTATGGCAGCTTGAGCGTTTTATGCTTTTTGGAGCAAAAAACGGCACCTACTTATAGCTGGAGCGCACCATTGCTTGCCATACTTGGCGTATATTGTGTGTTGGCGGCGCCCGTTCTGCATAGGGTCATCGACCCGTGAACCCCAGCAAAGTGGTTTTTTCATCGGATTCTCTTGTGAATACATTACCCCTTAGCTCAGCTTATTCAGTCGTTTATGCACTCTATGAAAAAATCAAACATGAGCAAGGTGGTAAGCCTATTTATGGCGAAATGCATACAGAGATGATTTTAGGATCCATTTATCAGGGCATGCTGCTTCCAGAAAGTGATTTCTTTAATAGTCATGTTACTACCTTGCACAGTCAGCGCAGTGAGCTGGTTTCACCGCCTCGTGGTAAAAAGAACTTGGTCATCATTTTACAAGAAAGCTTAGGGGCTGACTTTGTCGGTAAACTTGGCGGACAAAACCTAACCCCTAATATTGATAAATTAGCAGATCAAGGAATATAGTTCGATAACCTTTATGCCACAGGTACCCGTTCAGTCAGAGGTATTGAAGCGGTTATTACAGGTTTTTTGCCGACCCCCGCTCGAAGTGTTGTAAAGCTTGGAGGGAGTCAAAACAACTTTTTCACTATTGGCTAATTGTTGGCACAACAGGGTTATGACACGACTTTTATTTACGGTGGTGAGGCACACTTCGATAATATGAAGCGGTTTTTTAGTTTAGTTTTTACTTCTACCAATCATTCACCCTTTGAGTTTCCTGATGGTCGAATAGAGCTAGCAGAACAACCCAAAAACACCGTTGCCAATGCTGTCAAATACGCTGACTTTGCATTGGGACAACTTATAGAAAAAGCCAAAAAATCAGATTGCTGGCAAGACACCGTATTTCTTATCATCGCTGATCACAGTGACCGGGTATACGGCAACGAACTTGTGCTTTTTGCTGAAATAGTCAACTAGGCTCTGGAGGCTTTGGCCGATAGTGTCACACTAGAGCACCATTTTTTAATCGGCCGAGCTAAAGACCTAGGATCATCAGCGGTATTTATCGCACTTAGTTTTTTACTTGTCGTGTGGGGCGAAGCTATTTTCCGGTATTTTCATTAAAGAACCGTTTTATTTTTACCAAGCTAATAGTAAAGCCTCTATTTAAGTGGCTCCGTAGGGCTATTATTTTAAGATCCGTAATCAGCCAATCCACCGAATTATAATATCAGCAATGAAGTTATGTTGTGTAGTTCAAGACTTTTTCACCTTAGATTAAGATTCTTAATACCTTACTTACTGCTTTTTTAGTGAAATAAAATGGCTGTTAGCCAACGCCTCAGCCTCATAGACCCTATAAAAGTCCGTTACAGCGTAAATGGCTTGATATCTATGCCCCAGTTTCGATTAACTACAGTCAATCAGCAATAAAGCCGCCTAATTATGGGAATGTAATATGAAATTATTATCTTTTATCAGCATGCTATTAGTATTAACGGGCTTTAATTTTCAGGTGAACAGTATGACCAAAAAAAACTATAATTCTGCAAATATAAAGTCGGTATTTGAACCCTCGATAAATGATAGATGGATTGGTATCGGCATATCTTATGGCTCTTATCGTGACGGTGAGAGTCCTGAGAAAAAGAGTGTTTCGTCTGAGAAAGACATTCTTCAAGACATGCTGTTATTGACTGCTGATAACGATATATCTTGGAATCTTATCCGAATGTACGCTGCTGATGCAGCCAGTGAACAAGTATTAAAGACGATCAAAAAACACAATTTGCCAGTCAAGGTGATGCAAGGCGCTTGGCTATCCTCTACTCAGACTGACGAAGAAAATCAGCAACAAATTTCAGAGGTTATTCGTCTAGCCAATGAATACAAAGACATTGTGGTGACAGTCAATCTTGGCAATGAAATTTTTGTCGACTGGTCAGCACATAAGCTGGAAAAATCTGATTACCCAAAGTATTTAGGATGGGTTAAAAAAGTTCAAACAGAGACGGAAGTGCCGGTAACACTAGCCGATGACTATAATTTTTGGAACAAACCATGGAGTCAAGAAATAGCGCAAGCATTGGATTATATCGTTTTGCATGCTTATGCTATGTGGAATTCTCAACCCCTCGAGAATGCGTTGCCATGGACCGAGAAAACCTTCCTTGATATCCAAGCTTTACACCCGACCAAGCAGATTGTGTTAGGTGAGTCAGGCTGGGCAACTAGCGCTATTACTAGTAATGGTGACGAAAGCTTGATTGTTGGAGAGGCCAGTGAACGCGCCCAAAAAGTATTTTATGACGCATACAGACAATGGCTAGTCGACAATCATATTGTGTCTTACTATTTTGAAGCTTTCGATGAAAAGTGGAAAGGGGGCGAAGATAAGCCAGACGGTATTGCTGAAAAAAACTGGGGAGTATTTCGCTCAGACCGCACACCTAAGATGGCAATAAATGAACACTATAGTAACAATAAGTAGGACAAGGTTGCGCGTTTGGTTCACTTAATTCGAGTATCTGATGGATATTTTCCAAAACATAAAATAGTCTTTAGAAAAACGCCCTGCATTCATAACGCGGTTTAAAAATGAAGCCCAGATAAGTTAGATTTTACGTGTAGAGTATATTTATTTAAGAGAGTGTTTATCTTCTATTGCGACGGAAAAGAAGAACCTATAATTATGCTCCTTATAAAGCGTTCAGTGTTAAGCTTTTCTGTCAAAAAAGGAGGGTGATGACAAGGTCAAAGTACTTACTTTTGGCATGGTTACCAGAGACAATTATTCCTGTTCCCACTAGTCAATAACAATGCGAGATAGGTTCTCAACGAGTGGTGTACTTATAGGAATTCTGGCTATCAGGAATGTGAAAAAATTTAACAATAAATAACCGTCAACCCATGATTTTAGTAAAGTTAAAATTATTACTGGGCTTGCTTACTCAATTCTAAAGGCAAACATATGAACAAAAATTATTTAAATGTGCGATGGAGTGTCTCGGCAGTCGCCCTTTTACTGTTAATGGGTTGCAATAAGCCATCAGAAGCTCTGCACGTTTTGATCCCCACTTCGTCGAAAAGCTCAAGTGTTCCTGATAGTGAAGTGAGCCAAAATGTTCAGATAGCTTTGCTGTCGATCCCTGGCTTTGAGACGTTTGATATTGATGTCGTATCACGTAAAGGTGATGTACGGATGTTGGGTGTTGTCGATTCCCAGAGCCAAATTGATGCGGCGGTTAAACTTGCCCGAGAGGCTGAAGGTGCCTTCACCATTAATAATCAACTTACCATCAAGCAGTAAGCTAACTGCTAAAGGCTCGATAAGTATCGCAGTCTGTTTAACTTTCATATGAAACTGACGGCTCAAGTGTGTTCGGTATAAGGTACTTAGTTCGCCAGTTTTAATTGATAATGAGTGCTTACCTTTTAGCCTGTCATTCTTTGTCGATTTTTTTTATGCCGTAAATCATCGATTTAATGAGGTTTTGCCGCTGTAAACGGCTACTTAAAATAACATCAGCAATATGCAGCAATATGCAGCAATATCAAAAATAACGTTAAATTAGTTAATAATTCATGAGTCTATTCCCAGAATCCTTCATCGCTTTCTCCTTCAGTCAGATAACTAGTGAGAAATGCGATGACCATTGTCCAGTGAAAAAACCGGATAAACAGGTCCCATACTTTAATCGATGGGCTTGTTATGATTTTAATCCCCAAACAAAAAACAATTAAAAATTAGAGTGATACAATCTAATTTGATAATACTTCCTGATAAATGGGCCATTTGTCCCAACCGCTCTCTGGCGGAATTTTTCTAGCGATTAGGACAGGTGTACCATGATATCTTGGGGTAAAGACACGTTGCATTCGTGGTTAACAATGGCCGTTTTTTGGTTGTAGTATTAGCAAGTATTTCAGATGTTTCAGCCGATATTAACCAAGGCTCAAAAATATCTCATCTCGCGCAGGAAGCGGTCGTTTTAGTGTTTACTCTAATTTACTGGGCAGGGCTTTTACACACTGATATGTCTGCCATCACGCATAAAGATGACACAAACATTATCATGGGTATATTCTTGATTTTCTAGCTAGAGGCTATTTACGATGATGTTGAAAATGATGACTAATTATATTTAATAATAAGAATCAATACGTATGACTATAAAAAGAAAATTGAAACAATATACTAACAGAAAAAAAGCACTAAAAGCGAGTCGTAAGATTCATAAATGGCTCATGCTTTTTATCGGTATTCAATTCGTTATTTGGTCGGTGACTGGTGCATATATGGTCTTTTTTGACATCGATTATATTCATGGCGATAGCCTAGTGGTTAATCACCAAGATAAGATCAATCCACATGATATTCAATATTCGCTAAGTACCTTGTTTAGCGAATACCCTAATGCTGAAAATATTCGCCTAGCAACATTTTTACAACAAACAGTTTATCGTTTCGTGGTCAACACTGAAAACGTACCTGTACAGTTTTTAATGGATGCTCGTTCTGGGGAACTAATTTCACCGATACCAGAGTCGAAAGCCATTGAAGCAGCCTATTATTATTCAACATTGGGCATGGTGAAAAGTGTGGTATTAATTACTGATAATCCACCTTTTGAACTTAGCCCTAGGGCATTGCCTGCTTGGCGTATTAACTTTGACAATTTTGGTGCACCCTCTATTTATATATCTAAATCAACCGGCGAACTTGTTGGCAAACGGCATACCTTTTGGCGTTTGTTTGACTGGATGTTTCGCTTCCATATTATGGACTACGGGGATGCAGAGGATGTCGGTAATTGGTTACTATTCGTTGTGGCGTTTTTTGCCATCTTAGGGTGTTTGTTAGGGCTGGTAATGATCTGGTTGTTAGTTGTAAAACCATTTAAAAACAAAGCCGTATCCAATAAGAATAAGCCGCGAGGTGTCTTCTAATGAAATGGGTAAGAAAATTTCATAAATGGGCATCTATTGTGGTTGGTATACAATTTTTAGTGTGGTTAGTTAGTGGTATATACTTCAATTTAATGGACACCACTAAAGCCTTTGGTCGAACGTATAAGGCCCACATCAATGTCGAAAGCCGATTAGATCGCGAGCGTCTGGTTGACCCTTCAACCGTGTTGTTAAAATATCAGCCGAGTGTGTCTCTTGAGCTAATAAAAATCTTGGGCTACCCTTTTTATCAACTGACCCATGAGAAAGCGCTTTATTCACATTTTAAAAATATATATACATTAGTGGATGCTTACACGGGCAAACAGTTCTTAATTGATAAGCTGGTGGCAGCTAAAATTGCTGAGCTCTCTTATAATGGGCCAGGAAAAATATCTAAGGTTATAATGCTGGAATCATTTATTCCAGATTACCCCAAGCAACAAAACCCAGCTTGGCAAATATATTTTGATGATGAGATTGATACCAGTGTCTATGTTGAGGCCAACTCAGGAAGGATTATTGGGCATAGTGATGAACATAAACGTTTTGCGGATATTTTCTTCATGCTGCATTTTATGGATTACGGTAATAATGGTAGCTTCAATAATATTCAAAATGTGTTCTTTGCTATTGCTGCTTTATGGTTAGCCCTCAGTGGGTTTATCTGGAGCATACACTTGGGTCTAAAAGGGAAATATAATATTAGACGCTAAGGAAGTCCCATATAAGGACAATTTCATCTAGTAACAAACTCATAATTTTGTTTCTTACGGATAGTTTTTGCACTGTCTCAATGACTATTCAAATTTATTAGTATGTTCAGATAAACATGCCAAGCCTCTATGGAATAGTAATATTTCACTGTTTATACTTGGACGGGTAGTCGCGTTTTTTATCAGGCTGCCGGCGCATTTTAATAAGTAAACATCGTGCCTAAAACTAATAAAGGTTGCGGCATACTGAGTAAAAATTGCTTTGCTTTACTTGGTGACTCAGACAATGCTGACGTGTCTGTATGCGATTGACTGGAGGTTGGTTGTGTTACTTGCCCTTTCATTTGTTATCACTCGCTCAAATATATCAAAGTTGATATCAGCAAATGCAAACAGACGAAAGCGTGCCCAATGCTAAAACTTCACTAAAAGCACAAGGTCACATCTGCTACAACCTTCAATGTGCAGATAAAAATCAGTTAAGAGTAGACATAACTGATGGTAAGGCCAATTTTTATTTGTTTGTTTGTTTGTTTGTTTGTTATTGAGTCCTCACAACTCTGATTGAAAATGCGATATAAGAATTACTGTATCTTCAAACATGGACGAGAAAATGAGCTAAACAACGATTAGAAGATGGTAATGAAGAATATGTGAGCTTTATTATTTTTGATAGAAAAGCACGCGGATGTAGGATTTTTAACTCACTAATCCCCGCGCAATTTGCAGGGGGACAGCCTAAGTTGATATAACGTGTGACGCTTGGGTTATTTAGTCAGCCGTTCTATTCTCAGCAGCATGATTTTTTGCTGCTAACTTCTGTAAATTTGGCAACGCGGCAACAGTTGCGTTACGGATTTGACCCGCGTCATGTCGCACGTTCTCGCTTACATCAGCCATTGCATGCTTCATTCGTTGTGCAGGATCAAGTCGAGCAGAGTTGAGGAAACTCATGATTGCAGGGTTCTTCGACCAAAGCATTCGGTTCATCACATTACCCAACATCGCCTGCGGATAGTCTCCAGGTGTATCCGTCATTTGTATCGGCATGGCGAGGGCGTTCTTTTCCTCATTGCTTTCAAATGTTGCTTCGATAAATCCAGCGATTGATGCGCTCAGTGAGACCAAGGGTACTTGCAAGATAGCAGGTGTTATTCGATTACCTTCCCAGACTGGCTTAACATCTGAACGCTTACCGGCGGTTGCAGTGCAATCAATGAACAACGAATCAACGGGTACTTTGGCGTCGCCATCCAACCCGTGTAAAACGCCAGGTTCAATTAAGCTAACCCGTCCAATTTTAATAATATGTTTGATTTGGCGCAGTAAATCGACTTCGCCTTGAGAAATTGTCGGATAATGAAACTTGCTTGGTAGGCTACTTTGGTCAAGTCGGAACATATGGCCATGCTTTTCCAAATGCAGAAAAATTTCATCACCGCTAGTGGCAGTAGCGCCAATACGCATTTGTTCTAGTTGCCAACCCACACTGTTGCCTGCGAATTCTGAACCAGGCTGGGTAGAGGCACGGTTGATCAACCAGGTTTCACGAGGGCGAACCCAGCTTATACTGGACGCTTCAACACCCATGTTCATCAGCCAAACGCCAACGTCCATAGCAGTTTTTCCTCCGCCCATAATGACATAATGCCCAGGGGGCTTCGCATCGGTGAGCCAAGCTTCGGGCAGTTTGCCAGGTGTGGTTAAACGTACGCCATCAGTGATTTCAAACTTGCGTTTGTGAGTGGCAGGAACCGATGCGGTCCAAGCACTGCCATCAACCAGTTTACGGCGAATATTTACGCGGGTTTTCTTACCTGAAATACTTGATACAATGGTGTGTTCTCCATTAGCACCTTGTTGATACTTAGACATTGGATAGTAACTAACGCGCCCACTTGGAATGAAGCGGTGTTGCATTGCTTGTTCAAAATAACTGAGTACCTGGGTCCCCGTGGCGAGCTTGTAATAACCTTTATTGGGGCCGTCTGTATCGATAAGATCATCACCAAGGTCCATTGAGTTGAGACCATAGGTCGCACTAGGCTGATGCAGTGTCACAAATGGATAGGCGACATTCCAGTGTCCACCTGGTTTTGGATGCTGATCAACAAAAGTGATATGACCATCGCCATATTCAAGCAACGAATCCGCAAAAGACAAGCTAAGTGCGCCCGTTCCAACGATCAAATAATCAGTGTCAATCTCACTCATGCACGTTTCCCAATTTTAATTTGCTTCAGTATAGTGAGGATAAACGCAATTTCTGACTGATACAACAAACCAATAATGAGACATTACTGATTTAAGCAATGGACAACGTTTTATGAATACAGAAAATTTTGTAATTCTGAAACAGTACTAAATTGAAATATAAAAAAGTTCAAGTCAAATAACACCTGACTTTTCAAATATCTCACATCGCATGCTAACTCTTGGTTGGGCCTCGCGGATTAAAAGTAAAAAGACCGCTAACTTCTTTAAGTTTGCAGTCTTGTTTTGTTCGATATTTATTGCGGGTCTAAAGCGTTATTTGGCTCAAGTGGATGAAGATTTACTTTCACTCACCATCTTCTCGTTGCGTTCTTCAGCCTCAGCCCAATCTTTAGGCAGCGTTTTGGCGGCCCAAAAGAATGCAATGATAGAGATGATGTAGGGCACAACTAATGACGTAATCGCAAGGCGTAACGCATGCACTTCTCCATACTGCTCTGTTAATGCAGAGCTCAAGAGACCAATATAGGTTGGGCCTCCACCAAGCGCTATTAGATTCAATATTAAAAAGAATAATGCAGTAGACATTGCTCGCATGTTAATCGGTGCCAGTGTTTGGGCGGCAGCAAAACTAGGGCCTAAATATACGCCGGCAGAAATGAGATATACAGTAATCAGTGCCAAGTGCAGATATATGTTTTGTACCCAAAATGCGCCAATCAGAGCCGGGACGCCTACTATTAGTACCGCGCCCGGTAGCCAACCATATGCACTGATATTTTTTTTAGCTAATTTTTCGGTGATGACAGCGCCATAGTAAGTGCCCGCACCATAGCCAACAAGGTGGACTAGGCCAAGCATTAACATCAACCAGCGAAATTGCCCGTTGCCAGCGCCTGGCGCGTATTCAGGAAGAAAGCGCACAATATAATCGACTCCCCAGTTGGCCACGGCATAGCCACCAAAGCTGACCCAAGCGATACCCATACACATAGCCCACCAACTTGGGATTTTGGCTAAGGTTTTAATCGATTCTCCAATGCTCACAGGCTCTAAGACAATGTTATCACCCTCCATTTGCCCGCGTTTTGGTTCGCGTACTACCAGCGCAATAATTAAAGCTAAAACGACTCCCGCCACGCCCAACGCAATAAGAGTGCCTCGCCAACCAAGCGTTTCAACCAACATTCCAGCTAGGATATAGGAAAATGCGATACCAATTGGAATACCTAACGAGTAGACACCGAGTGCACTTGCGCGTTTTTCTTTTGGGTATAAATCTGAAATTATAGAGTGGGAAGGAGGCGAACCGCCAGCTTCGCCAATACCAACACCTGTTCTGGCAATAAGCATACTTGTAAAGCTATTAGCCATGCCTGTAAACGCGGTAAACAAGCTCCAAAAAAATACTGAAATACTGATGATTTTAGTACGGCTATAGCGGTCGGCTAGCCAGGCTATTGGGATGCCAACAGTGGTGTAGAGTAAAGCGAACCCAAAACCTTTGAGAAGGCCAAGTTGCCAATCTTCAAAACCCAAGTCGGCCTTGATACTGGGAGATAATGCGCCCATGATTTGGCGATCAATAAAACTAAATATATAGGCTAAAGTGAGTAGCCATAATACAAACGTGCGGTAGTTACTTGTCTCGGCAATCTTTGGTTGGCTCATACAATATCCTTAGCTTTTATTAATCTGTATATCAGACACATCTATGCGGTTCTAGGTATCGATTTATAATTATATTTTAAACATTTATGATGCGTTTGAGGTGAGCAATGAGATTAAACGCTAACCCTGATCTATACAATGGTTATAGGTGGGTGAAGTGTAGTCTTGACATAATTGACTGTGGCTAGTTTGAAAAGCCGATCACTGAGAGTGCGAAACCGAGTCAACATAAAAACAATAAGAGAGCAGACCACGGATGATTAAAATAAGGTTGGAATGTTCTATTTCAGGAGGGTGAAACTGAAAATAAATCATTGATAAAAATGGTTTATTTGTATGTTGGGGGTGATGCCAGTGACTGCTGGTTTACTCGGTAAAGTAACCCAGCAGTCATCCCCGTTCTAAATTGAAATGGATCGTAGGCGATGTTTCGGTAGATACCTGCTTACATAGTCAGCTTCACTATATAAACATTACTTTTGCTTAATGCTCTTTTGTAAGCCGCTAAACCTTATAAGCTTGGATCCTTGTTTTCATATCATGGGTGATTTGCGAAAGTTGCAGACTAGAAGCGGATAGCTGTTCTGCACCCACCACCGTTTCTCTGGCTTGGCCATCGATAATTGCGACGTTATTGTTAATACTTTGGATGACCAAGCTCTGTTCTCGTGTTGAACTTGCTATCACTCCGGTTACATCGTCCACAGATTTAATGCTCTTGACAATTTTTGCTAATACAGCAGAAATTTGCTGAGCATTTGCAACGGCTTCTTTGGCTTGCTGGTTACCACTTTCAATGCTAGCAAATGCTTTTTGGGAGCTGTTTTTTAACACGTCGACTACATCTGATATTTCTTGGGTCGATTGTTGTGTTCGTTTTGCAAGTGTGCGAACTTCATCTGCTACAACTGCAAATCCTCTTCCTTGTTCACCGGCTCTGGCTGCTTCTATGGCTGCATTTAATGCCAGTAGGTTAGTTTGATCAGCAACTGATTTAATCACGTCTACCATGCCTAAAATATCGTTTACTCTGCTGTTCAACTCGGTAATTGTGGTACCTACTCGTGCTACCTCTTCCGCTGTTTGGGATATACCTTGCATCGAGATTTTGACTGCTTCTTCGCCGTTTACTGTTTCTTTTGCTGCGGTTTCTGCGCCAGCTGATGCGACTAACATATGCTCCGTCACAGACTTTATGCTAGCGCTCATCTCTTCTGTGGCACTGGCTATACTAGAAATCTCTAATTGAAGTCGTGTCAGGTTGTCTTTGCTTTGTTGTGTCGCGCAAACAGCTTGCTCGGTTGCTTCACCAATTTGATGAGCGTTTTCTTGAAAACTGATAAAGTCAGTTCGGATATTAGTAAAAGTAATATTGATTAACTTAGCTATTATACCTAGCTCATCATCGGTGATTAGTTCGACTTTGTCTGTTAGGTCTTTTTCTAAATCTACTTTTTTCATAAATCTATTAATTTCAAAAGACTGTAACGATCGTAATCTGACCGTACTAAAGACCGCATAAGCGACGGCTAACATGAAAATCAACACTAAAGATTCAAATACGATAACAAAAAGTCGAGTGCTGACATTACCTTGAGCATATAAATTGGCTTCATCTAGCAGTGTTTGTTCTGTAATCTTAAGTTTATCGATACGAGCTGTTGCGGCTTTGAACCAGTCATTCGGCTGCACGTTGAATCCGTTCATATTGTTTTTAGCAATATCTCTGTAGCGTTGAACCTCACGACTTTCTTTCGATTCATCAAATCGGTTTAATACTTCTTTGAAATCTGACGAAGCGACGGTGTAAGCCGATTTAATGTATGTTTGTTGTTTTGTGAGCAATTCAATAAAGCGAGTCATTAATGCTGGAGTGAATTCTTCGCTAGCAAATACATTATTAAGCACAGCACGTTCAATACCTGCTTGTTCTTTGGCATAAGCGATATTATATAAAATAAGAAATCTTTCGGCTGATGTGGTTTCTTCTAGCTCAGATGCCAAATGTCCATTCAAATCTAAAATAAGCAGATTATTAGCAGTGTAATAGCGCAGTGCTTTTGGTAAAGTAATATTTAAAGCGTCTACTTGTTGCCGGATTATTTGTAATTGACCTAGGTCGTTGAAAAGTTGTTGCATCGTTTTGTTGATCTGTTGGTGATAATCGATATCGACCATAAAACTTTTTAGATTGTTGACTTCTTCGTCAGTTAACGTCCTTTGATTTTTGAGTTCAGAAACAAACTCACTTCCTTTTGAACCAATAAAACCTGCAGACATGCCCCGCTCTTTTTGCAATTCATGTACAAGTTGACTGGTAATAGTGACTAACCTAACATTAGAAATCGTTTTATTTGCCTGGTCGAGGTCGTGGTAAGCGCGAAAAATATCTGCTGTGATAAATATCAGTAAAGCAGCAACAGGAATCAGTGTTAACAAAGACAGGTATCTAGATAACCAACGTTTCATATTGTATCCGATGAAGAATTTTAGGTAATCAATTATAACTTTCAGTGGGATAAATAGATCAATTAATTTAATTTATACGCAACTAACACTCGTCCAGTAGGTATTGATAAACCCATTTAAAAACAAAGGCTAAGGATGACTCTTCAGTCGAATGCTGTCTCGGCGTATTAGACTAAAGTATTAGAATGTAATCGATTGAATTGTCATCGTCGCGTGCTTTTTTACAGTCCTGTTTTATTATTCGATAAGCTCAAAAGTTAACCCCGCATGATTTTCTAAACGTGTAATTAATTTAGTTCCAAAAATACTGGCTGGTGTCCAGAAGCCACCAGGCACATCTTTTTTACTGATATCTTGTACTAAACATGCAGCGGCTTGACCTAACATTTTAGCGGTAGATCCATAACCCGGATCTTGGTCGCCCGTCACTTTACAGCGAATTTCTTGGCCACTGTCAGTTTTACCGTAAAAACGTAAATCGTAAAACCCTTTCTCTTGAGCATCTAGGCTTGGGCCTTCACCGGGTTTTGGTAACATAAATCGTTCCATTGCCCAGCGAGTAGGCGGGATAACTGCAGCCACAGCAAAGCTACTTAATCCCATTCCTACGCCCGCCGCTATACCACTACCGATGAGGCCTTTTCCGGTCAACATGGCTTCGTTGTATTCAAAATGTGGGCTGTAGCTTACTTCTAACAACGCATTACTTCTGTGCACAATTCGGGTGTTAATGACTGCCATCACAAAAGGTGCCACCCAGCTGTTAAAATCGTTATCATATTGTGGGCGATTCATATTATTTTGACGTGATTTGTTACCGTGATCTGGTGGGCAAATCGCATATGGGTTAGCTAAAATCTTGCGCAGGGTAGGGTTGCTGGCCACTTCTTTAAATATATTGGTCATGCTAGCTACTGTGCCGCCTGATGCTGCCCCCTTCATTTTCTTGACGCGCATTTTGATACTACTGCACGTTTCACCAAACTTCTGTTTTGCATGTTGTTGTAAAAAATACACACCTAAATCAGAGGGTACAGAGTCAAAACCACAACTATTGACAATACGGGCACCGCTGATTTTAGCCAGGTCCTCATAACGCTCTAACATTTTGGCTATCCACTGCACTTCACCCGTCAAATCACAATAGTCGGTGCCCAATGCCACACAGGTTTTTACTAATGGCTCACCATATAAAGCATAAGGGCCGACAGTGGAAATTACTACTCGGGTTGCACTACACAGCGAGTGAAGGCTGTCTTCATCCGCGGCATCAGCGACTATAAGATCAAGTGTTTCCCCCGCAATACCCAAAGATAATTTTAATTCGTTTAGTTTGCTTTGTGAGCGCCCAGCAATGGCCCATTTAAGTTCGCCTTCAACGGCAAATTGAGCCAACATGTATTTAGTTAATATTTGTCCAACAAAGCTGGTGGCACCAAATATTATAATGTCAAACTTAGGTGGAGTGTCTTGCATAGTAGTTTTGCCTCTGAGGTAATCATCTTAGTTTATTTCACAGCATTCAAAATTGTGATGCCGAAACAACGCTTTAAAAACTTATACTGAGTTATTGATCTAATCTATCAGAATAATTCACTTTAGGGCGAAGCATAATGAGCAAAATATATAATGCAACCGAAATTTGGATTGAAAAATCCAATGTAGCTAATACCAAAATTGTCACAAAAGAGCTAGACAGTAACCAACTAAGCACTGATGAGGTATTGCTTGAAATTGACTCTTTTGGGTTTTCAGCAAATAACGTCACATATTCAGTGTTTGGCGATAAAATGGGTTATTGGGGGTTTTTCCCAGCTAATGACACGTGGGGCATTGTGCCTATGTGGGGCTTTGCCACTGTCCTTGAGTCAAATCATCCTGAAGTAAAAGTTGGTGAAAAGGTCTATGGGTATTTGCCTATGGCATCGCATTTAGTGATCACGGCAGGCAAAACCTCGCCCACTCACTTTTTCGATATTAGTGAAAAACGTAAAAGTATTTCACCTGTCTATGACAATTATGTGCGCTGTGCCACCGACCCCGGTTATCAAGTTGACAGAGAAGCATGGCAGTTAAATTATCGTCCTCTCTTTATGACCTCTTTTGTGTTGGATGATTATGTCGGCGAAGGTTTAGTGGCTTCTGAGCAGCCCATTAAACAAGTGATATTGACCAGTGCCTCTAGTAAAACAGCTTATGGTGCCGCTCACTTATTAATGAAACATAAAAAAGCGCGGGGATTAGACTATCAAGTGATTGGTCTGACATCTGCCAATAACAAAGCCTTTACCCAAGATTTAGACTGTTACGATCATGTGCTCAGTTATGATGACATTGCCGAACTTGGCCAAGATAAAACTAGCTGGGTGCTGGATTTTGCAGGCAACAAGAGTTTGCTACTGAAATTACAAAAACAGTTTACTGACAATCTCGATAAGTTGGTCTTAATCGGCTCAACCGATGTTGATGCGCAACAAGATAAGCCAGACGGTCACTTAGACAGTGAGTTCTTCTTTGCACCAAGCCAAGTGAAAAAGCGCTCAGGTGAGTGGGGACACGCTGGGTTTGCTGAACGTTATGCAAAGGCTTGGCATAGTTTTGCCATTCATCTGCATGACAAGGTCTCAGTGGCTGAGTACTCAGGAGCCAAAGCGATTGAAGCGCTGTATCACACCGGTCTTAAAAATAAGTTAAATAACTTGGAAATCAATGTACTGAAGTTTTAGCTAAGTAAACTTCATAGTGGGCACTACCAGAGAAGGCAGTGCCCTATGATACTCAGTCTACTATCCGTAATAATCACAGGTCTTAAAGTCTGACTTTATTAACTCCGCGGGATTTTCACACTATTAGCCACAATTTCATACACCATCCCAGGCTTCACCATATCAGTTTCGCTTCTTAAATCGGCTTTAAAATGGGCTGCTTGTTCTGGGCTTACTTCTTTTTGTACCAGTTCACCTGCAAGGGTGACGGTTTTGCCGCTGCTGTCTGTGGGTATGAAAAAACTATAATCACGAAACGAAACCCGCAAAATATGTTGGCCTTGTTGTGCGATAAAAAAACACCCTTTCTTTTGGCATACTTTGGCTATCCTAGCTTCTACTTGAAATGGTTTTGCCAGATGTGAAGAGGAGTCTGTAACTAAGTTTTTCATACTAAGCTTAGGCAGTGAATTATCAAGTTTTACCCCGAAAGTTTCACTTTGGGAGTCTTGTGTGACGGGCTCTGATAACCTTAAAGTTGCTGCGTATACGCCAAAGGTTAGTGCATAACAAATTAGTGTGCTGAGTGCGCGTTTCATGTTCGACCTATTGCAATGTGATTTTTTTAAATCATAAGGTTAGTCGCTATTAAAATCTACAGGTGTTAGTGGATTAGCGGGCAATCCCTGTTCACTGTTGATTCAAAGCACCTGAATAACCGTGACAATGAGGGCGACTGGCAGGTTGTTGCCTTAATAAGGTTAAAAAAGGTTAAATTTACCGATCGATGTCAGAATATATCTTATCTAGATCCTATCGCATTATGAATTATATGGGTTTCTAAATACTTGTCATACTGGCGTGTAAGTTGCTGTAGCTTAATTAAATTCTTCTATCCGCCGTAAACATGCAAATTACTAGCAACCCTCTATCGCTCTTTAGTTACATTGGTGAAAATAATAATAAGGCTGATGATGTGCTGCAACAGCTTGCTAAAGGCAATAATAAAGATGTAAGTGGTGGTCTCGACGTACTTGAAAGTGGTTTAAATAGAGGTGCGTTTGAAGAGACTTTACAACTACTTGAAAAAGGCGAAATCGATATCGATCTGAACTTGGTTGAAAACTATTATCAGTTCAATCAACAAAAGCTCAATAGGGAAGTCGCGCATTTAGCTGAAAATTTTGATCTTGGAACTGATGTGAGGGTGACAATACAAGATGGAGCGTTGCTGGTTGCAGGGGAGTCTGACAACAGCAAAGCGCTGCAACAATACATTGATAAAGACAATCGTCTTAGTACTTTAGTACAACAAACCGCTAAATTGTCTCAGTTTGTGGAGTGGGGGCAAGCAAAAGAGCAGGCTGCTGAATACAAGTCTGAAGATATGCCGGAAGCACAGTTAGTCGATTTTTTAAAGGACGCAAGGTTAGTGGTGACTCGGAGCAATCAGTTTATTATGTCTGAGATGGGCTCAACTTTTTACTCTCAGGGCCATACACAACAGTTGATTGATAATAATTTGAAAGAGGCAGAATAACCCCTTTTTGAAAGTTTAAATAAAGGTTTACTTCAATTATTTAATACATTGTTTATCTGGTTTTCCACCACTTTTCAATATGTATGTGTAGTTTGGCTTTTTTTAGATGGTCTAATGTAGCTATTCTATCTGGCTGATTTAAGAATTGACCAATGACAATCGCCTGATGTCCATCATCTAAAATGATATGAGTTTGTTCGAACTCGCTTTGTGCCTCAATTGTTTTGACAAAGAGTTTATCTTTATTAAATGAATGAAAACATTTGGGATAATACACACCAGCTTGAAAAATGACAGTATCTAAATGAATGGTAATTATTTGCTTTTGATATGTAGAATAGGACACGCGATACATCATAAATACTAATAATCCCACTTCCAAACCCGCAAACGGTAATATTATCCACACACCAACTGCACTCCAGGCAATCGCAATAATCATCACAAAAGCTGCCATTACCATCATAATAATTTTGTTTTGCTGCCAATTGGCCGAGCGATTGGGTTGAAGGGTTAAGATAACCGAGTCATGTTTGTGTTTTAGTTTAACCATTTGGTGATCTTTTCTTTGTTTCAGTTGTTAAATTCTGGCAGAGTCCGCCTTTTATTTTTCAGTATAGGTCATGCAATCTTTATGTTTTCAAAAATGTCAGCCAAGCATATTCGGATATTTTTGCTGCTTGTGTGGTTAATCATCTTGTTTTGGCAGACGCAACCACTTAGCCTAATACAAGAATACGCAGGTTTTGCCTTTTTGGGTCTGTTGGGTGCTATTTTTGCGAATGCCACGGGGGCAGGTGGGGGCGTTATTTTTGTGCCTTTTTTCAATCAACTTGAGTTTTCTGTTGCCAGTTCTGTGGCTACCAGCTTTGCCATTCAGTGTTGCGGTATGACCGCTGGATCTGTGACCTGGTGGACGTTTTATAAACAGCTTAAAACCAATAACCAACCGCAGTCTTTCTATTGGCAACCTTTAGGTAAGACTCTATTTTTAACGGTGCCATGCTCTTTGTTAGGGTTGTGGATGGTGCAAATTAACCCTCAATTTTTTGCTCATTTTAGCGATCCCAACAGTTTGCATACCGGTTTTGGGGTTTTTTCAATAGGCTTAGCATTAGCTATTTTTGCAACAGTATTTTTGTTGAGTAATCAAAACTTTAATACCGAACTGACTTTGTTTGACTATATCTTTTTGCCAACCATTGCTTTAGTAGGGGGGGGAATTACTGCTTGGTTATCCATCGGGGTCGGCGAGTTGGTGGCGGTGTATTTAATCATACGTCGCTTTAATGTCACTTTTGCGATTGCTGCTGCCGTCATTTTGAGTGCGTTGACGGTATGGGGAGGAATAATTTTTCACTTACTGATTACACAAGCGATTTATTGGCCAGTGGTACTCTTTGCTGGGGCTGGTGCAATAGTAGGCGGTATTTTAGCCAAACAATTGGTATTGTATTTCTCAGCCAAAAATCTAAAGTTGTTTTTTGCAGGCTGGATATTTATTTTAGGTATTACATCTTTACCCTTTTAATCGCCTAAGGTAGCGTAGGCGTCATTCTTATTTGTTGTAGCCTTCTGTCTTGAAATCTATTAAACAGTATTCGGTAGTTAAAATCTCTCACTCTGGCGAGTTTGACGCAATTCCAGAGTGTATTGCCTGTAACGATGTGGTTGTGACGGAAGAACCCTTAGAAATATGGTTATCTGCTGCTCCGAACTTGCCTCCAAAATTATTATTTACCACTATGCGCACCCCTGGTGACGATCTGAATTTGGTTAGAGGCTGGTTATATTCAAGTGGAGCCATTGAGGACATCACAAAAATTTCTTCAATTAAACATACAGGCACGGGGCGCTTGAAAAACCAGTCCACCAATCGAGTACAAGTCAATTTGGCTGCAGGGGCAAATTTTGATCTTGTTGCATATCAACGAGTTGAAGTGATGAATTCAGCTTGTGGAGTATGTGGCCAGCAAAGCATCGAAAATATTTTAGAGCAATTACCTCAAGGCTTCACCAGAGATGCCCAATCCCCCTTGCTTGCGATTACCGCTATTCACTCACTGACACAACAATTAAGAGACAAACAAGTGATATTCGGTCAAACGGGTGGTAATCATGGTGTGGGGCTATTTGATTTGGCTGTTCGAGCAGACCAAACTGAACAACGTTTACAAGTTTTGGATGTGCGTGAAGATGTGGGCAGACACAATGCTTTTGATAAACTAATAGGCGCCAACTTGGACATGTTGGCAGTTGATAGTCATTCAGATGAGTCAGTCCTAGGTGTGGTGTTAAGCTCAAGAGCCAGTTTTGAACTGGTACAAAAAGCGGCCATGGTAAATATTCGTTATATTGTTGCTATGGGGGCTCCATCTAGTTTAGCCATCGATTTAGCCAAAGATTGTGATATCTGCCTGCTTGGCTTTGTAAAATCGTCACAATCTTCGACTGGATCAGCAATTGCATTTAATATTTATTCAAGCCCACAACTATTGGTTTGAGCCAATAGCGAACCTGTTAATCTGTGCTTAGCATCACAGACTACGTTTAACCAATACTCGGCTAGCCAAGATGACAGCCCAAATTATTGAATAAATTGCAAAGATCACAATCATCCATTGCGGCATAGACATATCCATAAATGACCAGTTTATATCACCGCAATCACCTGTTGCACCGAAAATATTCGGCAACCATTCATGTAAGGGCCCCCAGCTAGGGAAATTAGGCACAAACTCGCAGCTAGCAAAAAATGGGTTGACTGCAGTTTGAATATTCACATGTTCGATGGCTATAAGTAAACCCCAAATAGCGGATACTCCCCAACCGATATAACCAATTAATCGGGTGAATAGATTATTAACTAGCATCGCTGGTATCGCAGCAAACATTACCCCAAACACGGCAGTTCGTTGGTAAATACACATGATGCAAGGGCGTAAATCTGTAACATGTTGGAAATACAATGCGGCAACTTCTAAGCACAGCGCAGAGACAAATAGTAGTCCCCACGCCCTTTTATCAGTAGATAATGATGATAGTTTATTTAGCAAAGTGCATCCTCGTTTAGTGAGGTATAGCTTCACTGCCGGGTGCCATCCCAGAGTGATGCTCAATAAAGTGCATGTCATACAACCACTGTGTTAAGTCGTATAATCCGAAGTAAGTCGCAGCCAAGCCAACGAGTGTTAATACCACAGTATAAGGCAATGCCATATACACCATAGTGCCATAAGACAATCTGAGAAGTGGTGCTATAGCTGACGTTAGTAAGAACAAAAAAGCGGCCTGACCGTTAGGTGTGGCAACACTAGGAAGGTTAGTTCCGGTATTAATGGCAACCGCCAATAAATCAAATTGGTCACGGGTTATGGCTCCACTATTAAGTGCTGCTGTCACTTCAGTGATATATACCGAACCAACAAACACGTTGTCACTGACCATGGATAACAAACCATTGGCTAAGTAAAACATGACTAACTGTGTTTTACCTTCAAAGGTTAATACCCAGTTAATCACAGGACTAAACAGGCCTTGGTCGATGATTACCGCCACGATACCAAAAAACACACATAACAAAGCAGTAAAGGGTAAAGCTTCTTCAAAGGCTTTGCCTATAGAGTGCTCGTCAATTACACCGCCCATAGAAGTAGTCAAAACAATAATAGACAACCCAATTAATCCAACTGCGGCTAAATGCCCTGCTAAACCTACAACTAACCAAACGGCAATCAAACCTTGTACCGCTAATTTAACTTTATCTTGAGTGGTTAAGTTAGCTTCGACGTCTTTGTCATAATCAGTCAATATTTGCCTAACTACTGGTGGTAATTCTGCGCCGTAACTGAACAGTTTAAATTTTTCAACAATAAAAGTAGTGGCTAATCCGGCAAAAAATACTGGAATAGTGATAGGAGACATGCGAATAAAGAACTCCACAAAGTCCCACCCAGCTTTATCTGCGATGATTAGGTTTTGTGGCTCACCTACCATAGTCATTACCCCACCCAATGCAGTACCTATTCCGGCATGCATCATCAGATTACGTAAAAATGCTCTGAAGTCTTCTAAATTATTACGACTAAGGTGAGGCACTTCATCGTCGTGTGAGTAATCGTGTTCAGAATGAAAGTCTTTACCTGATGCAACTTTGTGGTAAATAGAGTAAAAACCTAAACCTACCGTAATAATAACTGCCACAACTGTTAGCGCATCTAAGAATGCCGATAAAATCGCACAAGCAGCAGCAAATGCTATAGATAGTGCAATCTTGTTTTTAAGTTTTATCAGTAATTTAGTGAACAGATAAAGTAATAACCCCTTCATAAAGTAGATACCGGCCACCATAAACACTAAGAGTAGGATGACCTCAATATTCACCACCATTTCATGTTTCATATGTTCTGGTGTTGTCATACCAATAAACATCGCTTGCATCAGCAAGAGACCACCCGGTTGTAACGGATAACATTTTAATGCCATCGCTAGAGTGAAAATAAATTCTAGTACTAACGCCCAGCCTGCTAAAAAATTATTAAAAATAAATAAAATGGGATTGATGATAAGAACGGCGACAATAGCCTGTTTATACCAACTTGGGGCTTTTCCCAAAAAATTGGCTGCTACCGCTTGAGGTACCGACATTTGCATAAGCAAAACTCCTTGCTGAATATTATAATTATTGAATCAACGATTTGCAGAGTGTACCCAATAATAAACTCAAAATCCCATAGTTAGCACACATTTAAGTGAAATTTTTCTGCTTTCTGCAATATTTTGTTAACAATTCAAAGTTTCGTTGTTACCAGTAAAATTCATCTGGTACAATCAGTCTATAATAAATAAAAAAACAAACAAACAATATGGAAGTGAGTGGTTGATGATATACAAGGCACAAAGTCCGGCAGGGTTCGCTGAAGAATATATAGTGGAATCTATCTGGAGTGGTCGCTTTCCTCCAGGTACAATTCTCCCCGCAGAGCGTGAATTATCTGAACTGATTGGTGTCACTCGAACGACTTTGCGTGAAGTATTGCAACGCTTAGCACGTGACGGCTGGTTAACTATCAAACATGGAAAGCCCACCAAGGTTAATAATTTCTGGGAAACCTCGGGATTAAATATATTAGAAACCTTAGCTCGACTCGATGAAGATGGTATCCCTGAACTTGTTGACCACCTGCTAGCCGCTAGAACTAATTTAAGCGCGGTGTTTATCCGCGGCGCTATCCGTCATCAACAGGACAAAACCATCGAAATATTGAAGGGGTATAGTGATGTTCCTGATGATGGTAAAACCTTTGCTCAATGCGATTATCAACTAAATCATGATTTAGCATTTGCTTCTGGTAATCCTGTGTATGTATTAATGATGAATGGCTTTAGAGGGTTATACTCACGTATTGGCGGTTATTATTTTTCGAATCAAAAATCTAGGGATTTAACACGCAGTTATTACAAGCAATTACTCGAACTTGCTGTGAAAGGCGATTACGAAAGTGTTCCTTTGGTGATCAGAGACTATGGCATCGAAAGTGGTAAAATCTGGCAAGAATTACGCGCAGATATGCCAAAAGGATTAGTAGACTAGTCTGTTATAAAACTATAATTCGGCTGGTTATTTTATCAGCCGCATCTATTCATAATAAAATCATATGTATTTCAACGACATGTGATTCTTTTCAAAAAAATCAAATTATCTGTTCAATTAGTATGCAGTTTCTAATTCGTTTCTTTAACATTATCCTCAATCCAGACAATCCGATTATTTAAACGAGGAAAGACCCATGACTAAATTAGATTCTATCAAAGGTAAAGTGAACGAAGCAGAAGAATTTGCACGTAAAATATGGCTTGCAGGATTGGGTGCATATGGTAAAAGTTTTGATGAAGCACAAGGTCGTTACGAAAAAATCAGTGTCGAAGCGAGCAAAATGTTCGATGAACTAGTCGTAAAAGGTTCTAAAATTGAAACTGAAGCCAAAGACAAGTTTCAAGTAAAAGACAAAGTTGAAACGCGTGTTGCAGAAGTACGTAAAAAACTCGGTCTAGACAACACAACTGATGATCAGAAAGTTGAAGAGTTATCAGCAAAGATTGATGCGCTAACTGACGCTGTTGCAAAACTAGCTGCAAAATAATTGTTTTGATACCCAGCGTAATCATAGAGCCATAAGTTCTGGTTTAAAGTTGGGTATTTAATTTTTTATCTTGTATTGGCGTGAGCTAAGATATTAGGAGAGTCAATTTGAATACGGCTAAAAAAACTATAGATTTAGTACATAAAACTTGGTTAGCTGGAGTTGGTACTTATGACATTGGACGTGAAAAAGCGGCTAATAAGTTTGACCAACTATTTGTTGATGGATCCGCATTTGTAAATGACTTACTAGTAAAAGGTGAGTCGGTAGAAACGCAATTACAAGCAAAAATAGAGGCCAAAAATATGTTAAAGGACAAAATTTCAGCACTAAGAGCTAAGCTTGGTTTTGGTAACGAAAGTCGTGATCAGCAAGTTGATATGTTATCGCAACGTGTTGATACTCTTATTGAAGTCGTCGCTAAATTAGCTCAACAAAAAGCAGCTGAGAAAAAAACAACGACAACTGCAAAAAAAACTCCCGCCAAAACTGCGACTAAAACATCGTCCAAAGCCTCTTCTACAAAAGCAACAGCTAAGCCAGCAGCAGCTAAGCCAGCAGCAGCTAAGCCAGCAGTAGCTAAGCCAGCAGTAGCTAAGCCAGCAGTAGCTAAGCCAGCAGTCGCTACGCCAGCAGCAGCTAAACCTGAAGCAGAGAGTAAAGATTAACAAGTGAGATTTTAGACCCCTACAATTTTACTATTGTTAATAAAGCCGCTAAATTTAGCGGCTTTATTTTATTCATTTTTTATTGCAACCTTGTTACTTTTCCATGCAATATAACCTTTTTTTTTTGTTGGTTTGATAGGGGCAGTAATTATTTCTGTTTGGCTGGATAAAATTAAGCAACAGAAAAAACGCCAAACAACACGCCAAACAACACGCAAGCGTCACTCCAAGAAATAATAAATTTCTAATGTGTTAAAAATTCGAATTAGTCTGTATGAGAATAATGCTAATGTAATGTGCAATATTTATAATATCGATTAGACCTAGGATAATAGTGTTAATATTTTTTGGTGTTTGCAGATTAAAAAACACTTTGTTATTAGTCATGAACTCGACAACTACCAAAGGGTGCGGATGTAATATATC
>JAWUXT010000139.1:0-21298 GCA_034111205.1 Paraglaciecola sp.
CACACCTTCAAACAATAATGTGCTGGCACCATTGGCTAGTGGTCCATATATCATATAACTGTGGCCTGTGATCCAGCCCACATCTGCTGCACACCAGTATATTTCGCCGGGATGGTAGTCAAAAACATATTTGTGAGTCAGTGCGGTATATACCAGATAACCACCAGTGGTATGTACCACACCTTTTGGTGTGCCTGTAGAGCCAGAAGTATAGAGAATAAATAAAGGGTCTTCCGCATTCATTTCTGTTGGCGCGCATTCTGTCGCACAATCGGCAACTAATTCGTGCCACCACAAGTCTAGTGGGTTAAATGCTACTTCAGCACGGGTATTTTGAAACACTATGTTGTGTTTAATACTTGGACAGCGGTTGTCTTTTAGTGCCTCATCTACATTAAGCTTTAAGGGGACTGTTTTGCCACCACGACGGCCTTCGTCAGCGGTAATCACCACTTTTGCATCACAATCGTTAATACGGTCGGCTATCGCATTGGGTGAAAACCCCGCAAAAACAATAGAGTGAACGGCTCCAATTCTAGTACAAGCCAACATCGCATAAGCTGCTTCGGGTACCATTGGCATATAAATAGCTACACGATCACCTTTAGTTACCCCTAGACTTTTTAAGCCATTGGCTAACCGGCACACTTCATCATGTAACTGTTGGTAGCTTATATTTTGGTCAGTGTCAGGTGAGTCGCCTTCCCAGATAATCGCGGTTTGTTGTGCTTGTTTGGCTAAATGTCTATCGATACAGTTATAGCTGACATTTAACAGCCCATCTTCGAACCATTTGATCTGCAGATTATCTTTAGAAAAGTTAGTGTTTTTGATGATGGTGGGGGCTTTATACCAGTCCACAATAGACGATTGTTCACGCCAAAATTCGTCAGGGGATTGAATCGATTGTTGATACATCGTTTGATATTTTTCAACACTTAAAAAAGAATCTTGCTTGGCTTGTTCTGGCACGGGATAGAACATTTTAGTCATGAATACCTCTAGTAAAAAAGATGGTTGCTAGTATTGTCATATAATTCACAATTGTGCGGTGAACTCACCTAAGGTAGTTTACCTTAGGCTAAAATAACCTGTAATAAATTTAAGACCACTGCCTGATTTTATGTCCCTTAAGGGCATAAAAGAGGATGAAACTGTAGCAGGGGATCATCATCCAGTAGGCAGACTGATTATCAAATACCCTAGCACCATAAAGGCCATAGTATAAGAGGTTAACGATGTAGCATTGGCCACACCTAACTGCGAACCAAATAAGTCGATGGTATCCCCAGCTATAACTTCGACTCCTACATATAAAAATAGAGCCACTACGCCGAGTATCAATTGTGGATAAGCCTTTAAGCTCCCCGCTTCTGCATCTGCAGATTGGGGCTTTTCAAGCACTAAGTCGGGTAATGAAAAAAACTTCAATAAGACGGCTAATACTAGTAAAGCAACAGCCATATAAGAATAAGGCAAAATTAGTCCATCAGCCAATGCGGTAATTTGAGTAACACGTTCGGCATCTGTGTATTAATTGTTTGCATTGTTCACCTTTTTATTGGTTTTAGTGTTGAGTCTGCTTTAGCCGAATACTTGCTCACCCGCTATATAAGTGGCATTCACATAATATTGGTCTGTTAATACCACCCAATCTGCATCGAACCCTGGAGCTAAATAGCCCTTTTGTTGTTGCAAGCCTAGGAATTTAGCTGGGGTAGTAGAAGCCATCTTGAAAGCGTCTTCAATAGAGCACTGTAAATCTTGTATGCAGTGACGAACGGCACTGGCCATATCAAGTGCCGAGCCCGCTAATCTGCCGCCTTCAATGGTTAATTTATTGCCATGTCGATTGATCTGCATACCGGCAAATTGTAATTCGATTTGTTCACTACCTACGTGGGACATAGCATCAGTAACCAGCATGATACGCTCTGGCGTTTTACATTTAATCGCCAATTGGCAACTTGTTATATCCACATGTTCATGATCAACTATCAATCCACAATAGCTAGTTGCGTCTAATAATGCCGCTCCCACCATACCCGCTGCTCTACTTTGCAGCGGCGACATGGCATTGAATAAATGGGTAAAACCTTGAGCTCCCGCCTTAAGTGCCGCAATTGTCTGTTCGGCACTAGCATTAGAGTGACCTAAACACACCTTTACATTAGCTTGCACTAACTCTTTGATTGTCTCGACCGATACGTTTTCAGGAGCCAAAGTGACGCATACTAAACCCAGATCGTTACGTTTAAACAGGGCCATTTCATCAGGACTGATTTGCCGAATATGCTGAACGGGGTGAATGCCTTTTTTAGGCTGACTTAAATGAGGTCCTTCAAAATGAATACCTATTATGCCTTTTACATTTTGGGCAATGGCAGCTGCCACGGCATTGGCTGCCTGTTGCATAGCCGCTAAATCATCAGTAATAAGAGTAGGTAATATAGAGGTACTGCCAAATTTTTGATGGGCACGGTTCATAGTGAGCAAGGTATCTAGGTTTGGCAGATTATTAAATAATACACCGCCACCACCATTGACCTGTACATCCACAAAACCGGGAGCAACTAAACCAGATAATTGAATCGCCTCGTCTTGTGACTGTGCTGATTTAATTGAGTGAATGGTGCCAGCCTGAACAGTAATCATTTGATTTTTTTGAATGGTGTTTCCATCAAACAAACTTTCTGCAAAAAAACGCTGCATCTTTACCTCTATAATGTTTTAGTTATTTTTGTCTTGGCGTATAGAATTGCGCCTTGCTCTGGCGTTGCTTTAGCGGGCCGAATGATAGCCTGTAGTTGGTTATCCAAATAAGGCATCAAGGGTTGCGTAATGCCGCCTATCAGAGATATGCGATTTAAGTTACCTATTAATAATCGATGGCAAAGCTTGTTGATATAAGTCGCAGCTTGATTAACTAGTAACAATGCATCTTCTTGCTGACTTGCTGCGAGTTGCAGTATCAGCGGTGCAATTGATGCGTAAAATGCCGGTTTTGCCTCTAAAGTTAAACTAACCAAGTCGTAAGGATTGTCACAATTAAGTAAGCTCAGTACATGTTCACAAAGAAGATTGTTAGGGGTAATACCATCCAATGTTTCAAGGCAATGACTAACCGCCATCTTGCCAAGCCATGCGCCACTGCCTTTATCGCCGACGACAAAACCATGACCTCCCACTTCTAACTGTTGATCGTTATGGATAGCTATCCCAGATGAGCCTGTTCCTACTATCACAATGGCTCCGTCTTGACCTAAATGAGCGCCTAGACAAGCAATGTGTAAATCAGTGGTTATGTGCCAACTAGCAAAGGGCAGGGATTGTTTTAGAAAGGTTTGTTTAACTTGGGGAATATTAATACCAGCCAAGCCAATTCCAGCATGGATTCGGTTTAAGGTTAATCCTTTAATATTAGCATTGGCGATGGCTTTTTCACTGGCTTCAAGCACGGCTGCAACTGAACCCATTAAATGTTGCGCGGCATTTGCTGGACCTGAGGTAGCTTCAGCCAAAAGGTTTCCCTGAGCATCTTCCAAGCGAGCTTTACATTTGGTGCCGCCGCCATCAATGCCTAGAAAGATATCCGTTGAATTAGTCAAAAATTATTCCTCTGTTTTTAGAACGATACATATTTTTTATCCACGATTGACTGGTAAATTTACGCACATTTATAGTTAAATTTATATAAACGAATAGGTGTACTATCTGTCGCTAAACCTAATACAAGATTTGGTTTCTTTTTAATTAGCTCTTTTACCCATTGCGCTGCACTTTCGGCAACTTGTTGAGCATTATTATAAATAATAATTTCCATATCAGTGGTTCTTTATTTTTGAGCGGTATAACTCACCACTTGATAACTGACAGAGGCTAAAGTACCAACGTTTTATCTTTATTTTCCAACTATGCAAGTCTGATAACGAAGGAGCGTTGCTTAATGCTTGCGCTAGCTAATTCCAAATTTTCCTTCGCGCAAACTCGATTATTTAAATGCTTTGAAGAAGCACTATATTCCTATTATTGAGGATTATCAGATTGATGGCTCTTATTCTTTTGAGTTTGGAGTTCAAGGAGCTAAACAGTTATTATCCTTAACGGAGATTCCTACTAGTATATTTTCCTGTAACCATGAAATTGCGGTGGGGCATTATTTGCAGTGCGTTTACAAGGACTTAATGTGCCAGAAGATATAGCCATTGCAGGTTTTGAGGACAGTCCATTTTCTCGTCAAACGTGGCCAATGTTAACCACCGCAGCACAGCCAACAAATACTATTGCACGTAAAGCGACAGCGTCTTTGATCCAACATTTAGTGCATTTACGTTCACCTAAAACCAGTTCAGACAGTATTCCTCATCTGCATTTTAGACCGCAATTAGTTAAACGTGAATCTACCCTTTTAACATCTGGTAAATAGTATGTTGATGCAGCTTCGGTCATTAATCAGTCTCTTTGAGACAAATCTAAATAAACAGGTTTGATGTATTTTGTAAAGAATGTCTCTGATAAATATATAGTTAAGCCAAACTTCCCTAACAGTCAGCATGACAATGCTTGTTTGCTGGTTAATTTGTAGTTTAGCCACGTCTAAACTCACTTGGTGAAGTACCGACTAATTTTTTAAAGCTTTTTGAAAAATTAAAAATATTTGTGTACCCCACGTAACTAGCGATATGTTGAACAGGCCAGCGAGTATTGAGCAATAAGCTTTTTGCGCGCTCTATGCGTAAATGAATAAGTTTTTGTATGGGGCTTTTACCAAATTGTGCTTGGCACAAACGGTGCAAATGGGGCGGTGAATAGTGTAATTGGTCACACATGGCTTCTATGGTCCAGTTGTACTGGAGACGTTTCTCGATATCTTGAAATAAGCTATGTAAGCGATTATTTGCTTTGTTTTGTTTTTCATCTCGCAGGGTAGCATTCAGATAATAATTTATTATTGGAATGACTCCTTCGCGGAATCTCGCATCCGGTTCACTGTACAAAAGTTCCATGGCAAAATGTAATGGCTTAAGTTGTTGATCGCTAATGACGATGGCTTGTTCTAAAGCAATATGTTGCCAACGTTTTGTATTCGCAAGGTTTAGCCAAATAATGTCCCATTGCTCCCCTGCGATGCTTACCTCAAAACTCTGCTTGGTGGGTAAAATAGCCAAAGTATTGGCGACTAGCAGGTGTTCGTTGTCTATAGTGGTTAATTTACCTTGCCCTTTCAGGGTATAAAACAACGTATGTTCAAGGGGGGCGGTGCGTGCTACGCAATATTTCCCTGATAGGTTAGAACACCCAGCTAAAGTAATGTCTAGGTGTTTCATTTCAGCAAGAACATCTAAATCTATGAAGCGCTCATAGCAGTTTTGACCAATATCTAGAAGGTCTTTAATTTGATTTTTCATAAGTTAATGATAGTTTTGGATAAAAATATGCGAGCTTTAAGCATAATATAAACCTAGCTTTTTAGCTATATTAGGTAACATAGACACAATGCTAGATTAAGCATCCAACATGCCCACGGGAAATACTATGACGACATTAGATCACATTATTCAGCGCCGCGATTGGGAAACGCAATTAACCACGCAAATAAATACAGTCAGCGCGCATAGTCCACTTAATGGCTATCTATCTCTTGCTGATGCGCGTCAAAAACAACACCCACAAAGGCAGCTATTAAATGGTCAGTGGGAATTTAAACTATTTGATAAACCCGAATCGGTTGATGCATCATTTCTTAATGAAACGCTTCAGGTCAACTGGCAAGAAATACCAGTACCCTCAAATTGGCAACTTCAGGGTTTTGATAAGCCTATTTATTGCAACGTAAAGTATCCTTTTGCGGTCAATCCGCCTTTTGTCCCCAGCGATAACCCAACAGGCTGTTATCGAACTGTATTCGAAGTGACTCAAGAACAATTAACCCAGCGTAATCATATTATTTTTGACGGAGTGAATTCGGCGTTTCACTTGTGGTGCAATGGCCAGTGGGTGGGATATTCGCAAGATAGTCGTTTACCAAGTGAATTTGATTTACAACCATATTTGATTGTGGGTAGAAACCGTATAGCGGTAATGGTGATACGTTGGAGCGATGGCAGTTATCTTGAAGATCAAGATATGTGGTGGCTAAGTGGTATATTTCGCGATGTGGTTTTACTGACCAAACCGCAACAGCAAATTTGCGACGTATTTATCACCCCCGATTTAGACGCTTGTTATCGCGATGCTACTTTGGCCATCAAAACGACCATCAATGCCCCGAATAATTATTCGGTAAGCGTTCAAGTATTTGATGGCGACACAGCCCTCTGTGAACCTCACATTCAAAGCACTAACAATAAAAGAGTAGATGAAAAAGGAGGTTGGGATGATGTGGTATTCCAGAGTCTTTCAATAGAAAACCCTCGAAAGTGGACCGCTGAAACTCCTAACTTGTATCGCTGCGTGGTAAGCCTTCAAGATGAACAAGGTAACACCGTTGACGTAGAAGGTTATGACGTTGGTTTTAGAAAAGTCGAAATGACTGATGGTCAATTATGTGTAAACGGCAAGCCACTGCTAATACGCGGTGTTAATCGCCACGAGCATCATCCAGAAAACGGCCATGCGGTAGTCGAATCAAACATGATTACTGACATCAAGCTGATGAAACAAAACAACTTTAATGCAGTGCGTACTGCTCATTATCCGAACCATCCTCGTTGGTATGAGTTATGTGACGAGTTAGGGCTTTATGTGGTGGATGAAGCCAACATAGAATCCCACGGTATGTTTCCAATGAGTCGTTTAGCTGCTGATCCTCAATGGACTGGAGCATTTATGTCACGTTATACACAAATGGTAGAGCGCGATAAAAACCATGCTTCCATTATTATTTGGTCATTAGGTAATGAGTCTGGATACGGTGCAAATCATGATGCTATGTACGCTTGGTCAAAAAGCTTTGACTCATCACGACCAGTGCAATATGAAGGCGGTGGTGCCAATACTTCTGCTACGGATATTATTTGTCCCATGTATGCACGAGTTGATTATGATATTGAGGACGAAGCGGTCCCTAAATATTCCATTAAAAAATGGCTCAGCTTACCATGTGAAACTAGGCCGCTTATTTTATGTGAATACGCTCATGCGATGGGAAATAGCCTAGGAAGTTTTGATGATTATTGGAAAGCCTTTAAAGAATACCCGCGTTTGCAGGGGGGCTTTATTTGGGATTGGGTTGATCAAGGTTTATCAAAAACAGATGAAAACGGTGTGCATTATTGGGCATATGGTGGTGATTTTGGCGATACAGTGAATGATCGGCAATTTTGTATCAATGGGTTACTGTTTCCTGATCGTACTGCTCATCCTAGTTTGTTTGAAGCTAAATACAGCCAGCAACATTTACGTTTTGCTATAGCGCCTATCGCTAAAAAGAAAGAAACAACGTCCTTAGCTCAAAACGAATATACGCTTTCTATCTTTAGTGACTATGTGTTTAGAACCACAGATAACGAAAAGCTAGTGTGGCGACTGATGCAAAATGGTGTTGCGGTTGAGCAAGGCGATGTCACCTTGAGTATCGCACCACAAAGTACAGCCAACATTGTCATTAAACCTTTCACTCAATTTGAAACAGGTGCTCAATATCATCTGAATATAGACGTTGAACTGGCCGACAACTGCAGTTTTGCAGCAGCAGGCCACGTAATGGCAACCGAACAATTTGTTTTAGCGAATAGCCAAAGCTTAATCAGTACTGCTTTTGCAAAACCAAGTTATCAATTAAGCACTCAAACAAACGTTAGCCTTACTAAAAATAAGGAAACTATTAGTATTCAAGGATCGGGCTTAACGCTCATTTTTGATCGCCAAACAGGACTGATTAAAAACTGGCAGCAAGACAACCAATCCGTAATAGCCGGCCCTCTGGTTGATAATTTTTATCGAGCCCCACTTGATAATGATATTGGTGTCAGCGAAGTGGATAACCTCGATCCCAATGCATGGGAAGCACGTTGGTTAGATGCAGGCATTGGTAAATGGCATCGAAATTGTCGCCAAATTGATGCAATATCTTCAAAGGTCGATGTGCGTATTATTTGTGTATTCGATTATGAATATAACGGTGAATTGTGCGCTCAAACCGAATGGATTTATACCGTCAATAATAGCGCTGAAGTGAAAGTTGATATAGCGGTACTTTTAAGTGAACAGTTACCACCTCTGCCACGTGTAGGAGTCAGTTTAAGCATAACTAAACAAGATAACCTGCTAGTTAAATGGTTAGGTATAGGGCCATTTGAAAACTATCCAGATCGTAAGTCGGCAGCCCGTTTTGGTGAGTACAGCTTGCCTCTAAATGAGCTGCATACGCCCTACATTTTCCCCACAGATAACGGCTTGCGTTGTGATTGTAAATTGCTCGAAATAGGTGAGTTACAGGTTGCTGGAGAGTTTTTATTTGCAGCAAGCGAATATTCTCAAAGTCAGTTAGCCGCAGCCAAACACACCAACGAGTTGGTTGTGGATGATGTGGTTCATGTACATATTGACCATCAACATATGGGGGTGGGCGGTGATGATTCTTGGAGTCCGAGTACGCACAAAGAGTATTTGTTAGAGGACAAGCATTATAATTATTCATTCACTCTTGGAGCTAAAAAACACGCATAGGCTGGTAAAAAAGATAATTATTTTACCTTCGAAAATAGCTGGCTTTAACCGGTCAGCTTACTTCCATTACCCTTTTGATCTGCTGATTCACATCAGTTAAATGGCCAGTTTTAAGCCAGATTTCTGCGCCAAGCTCATCAGTGTTTAGGCAAAGCGAATAACCGATTGGGGCGCGTAACCAACTGTATTTTACTAATGAGTCTTGCTGTTCTTTTACGCTGCCTCCAGCACTACAAATTCTTCTCCGCCTGTGTGTACATGAGGTGAAAAATGGCTTCCTGGTGCATAACGCACGATTGAAGTTGCCCGTGCTACTTCTTCTCCCACTCTGTCCAATGGTCTTCTTGCTACACCTACCATTGGTGAATCTATCCATGGCATACTTGCACTGTGCACTATCTCTCGTTTACTAAAACCAGCGGCAATTTTCATATATATTATCGAGGGAAGTTAGCGGAAGTTAATCCAGTCTCTTAGACCAACCAAGCGCCAATTAGGCGCTTGGTTCAATATCAGAAAACTTATGCTTGTGTCGGCGATGTATCTATTGATGCAGTTTTTTTACGTTTGAATATTTTACCAACCAAACTAAATAACCATATAAATCTGGCCTTTAAATCTTCAAGTATCATATACAAACAAGGCACCAATATCAGAGTCACAAATGTGGCGTAAAGTACCGCAAAACCTAGGGCTACTGCCATTGGTATAACAATTTTAGCTTGGGTGCTGGTTTCAAACATGATGGGTAAAACACCCGCAAAAGTAGTAATTGAGGTTAACGTGATAGCCCTAAAGCGAGCGCATCCAGCTTCTGTAACGGCAGCTAATATAGCATGCCCCTGTTTTCTTCTTTGATTAATAAAGTCTGTCATCACCAAACTGTCGTTAATGACTACCCCTGCCGCTGCAATCAATCCAAACAGAGACAATATGCTTAAATCTATGCCGAAGATAAAATGTCCCCATATCGCTCCGGTTAAACTGAAGGGGATGACTGACATAATGATTAACGGTTGACCATAACTTTTTAAGGGTATAGCCAGCAATATATAGATCATTAATAAACCGGCAATCAAGAATGCGACAAACTCACTTTCTTGAGCTTGCTCTTCTTCAATCGATCCACCTAATTCAGATTTTACTCCGGGGAAATTAGATTTTAGTTGAGGCAACAGATTTTCTTCTACTTGTTTAATAATAGTATTAGGCTCCACAACTTCTTCGTCAATAGACCCATAGACATAAACACTTCTATACCCTTCTTCTCGACGAATAAAGTTAATTCCTGACGTTTCAGTTAATGTAACAACGTCTCCAAGCATGACTTCTTGACCTTTCGGAGTGGTAATAACGGCGTATTTTAGTTCTGCAAAACTTTCACGAGTCAGTTTAGGGTAACGCACCATCACCCGTACTTCTTCTCCATTACGAATAACCCTTTGTGCTTCACCACCAAAAAAGCTGGCACCCACTTGATTGGCGATATTAGCCAGATCTAGCCCTAAGTCGTAGGCAACCGGTAGTAAATCAATCTGGATCTCTTTACTGGCCGGATCGATGCTTGAACTGATGTCAAACAACCCTTCTTGTTGTTGCAACATGGAGATGAATTCACGTCCCGCTGCATTGAGTAACTCAATGTCTGCACCAAATAACATGAAACCAAATTCACCGCCACCACCGCCACCACCGATGAGGTTATCTTGAATAGTTATAGACTTAATACCTGGAATAACAGGCATATCTGCGCGCCATCTTCTGGCTAACTCAAACGCATCAAAGTGCCGTTTTTCTTCGTCTACTAAAGGCACTAAAATTCGCCCTGCAGTCCGCCCCTGATTGAACACCATGATATCTTTCATCATGCTGCTACCATATTCGTCAACAATACTTTTATCCACATCATAAACCATGTTTTCTATGGCCTTAAGCGCATCTAAAGTAGTCTCGTCTGAGACATTTTCATTCATTTCAATATTAATGCCTGGAAAATCATGCGCCACTTTAGGCGTCATAACTGTTCTGACGTAATCCCCTTGAATTAAACCAGTACTCAATACCAAAATTGCTATAAAAGTGGCAAATACGAACCAGCGCCATTCAATACAACGAGTGATAAAATTTTTGTAGGGGCCGTTTACAAAACCAAAAAAACGTTTATTAAATCGTGCACGCCAACTCGTTTCTTTGATAGGAGTAAATTTCATGTGGGCCAAATGGGCAGGTAAAATCCACTTAGACTCGATCAAACTAAAGACCAAACATAAAATCACTATTATTGAGATATTACTAAAAAATGCGGCTAGTGGACCTGATGCAAATAAAGTCGGAGCAAATACAGCAATGGTGGTCAACACACCAAAGGTAGCAGGTGTGGCGACTTTTTTGGCGCCTCGTACTACACTTTCTACGCCGCCTCCTTTCTCTTCTATTTCGGTGTAAGCGGCTTCGCCTATTACAATAGCATCGTCAACTACTATGCCCAGCACCATAATAAAGGCGAATAAGGATAAAACGTTAATGGTCACACCGAATACTGGCATCATCATTATGGCGCCTAAGAAACATACAGGCAGGCCCAACATCACCCAGAATGCTAACCTGAAGCGTAAAAATATGGTTAACATCAAAGCCACTAATAGTGCGCCTTGTAACAAATTTTTGAGCATCATATCTAGACGTGAATTCAAGTAGAAAGTCATGTCCACCAAGATTTTTAATTCAAGGCCCTGAGGCAACGTTTTGTTGCGTGCTTCTACGTAGGATTGCACCGACTCAGCAATGGGCACAGTGCTCTGATCTTTGGTGGCTTTGACATCCAGAGACATAGCATTTACGCCAGAATATTTGAAATAACGCTCACCTTCGATAAAACCATCTTTAATTTCTGCTACATCTTCAAGTAATACTTTGCCACCATTTTCGCCAATTTTGACAGGTATCTTTCTAAATTCATCGCCACTGTAGAGTTGATTTTCTACTCTCACTGCAACAATACCTGATTCCGTACGTAACTGACCTGCAGAGATATCGGTAGAGAATCGTCTGATCGCTTGGGTAACGTCGGCAATAGACAAGTTATATTTACGTAATGTTTCCGGATTAATTTCTATGGCAATTTCATCATCAGGCGCCTCTAATTCAACTAAAGACACGTTTTGCAATGCCCTCAATTCATCTTCAATTTGTTGGGCAAGAGGTTTCAACTCACTGATGGGTAGGTCACCTACTAGAGCCATTGCAATCACTTCTTGCTGAAACTCAATTTGAGATATATTAGGAGGTTCCATATCATCAGGAAAGGTAGCAATACTATCTATTCTAGCTTTCACTTTATCTAACACCTCAGACAAGTTTTTGTCTGGGTCTATCTCTAGCGAAATTGAGCCACTACCGCGCCGGACCCGGGAAGTGCTTTCTTTAATCTCAGTAATATCTTTGAGTGCTTCTTCCATTTTAATGATAATGCTTTGTTCAACCTCTTGGGGCGAAGCACCCCGATAAACGGCACTAACATTGATATAATTAAATTCAATATTGGGAAACATTTGCCTTTGTATGGTTTTATAATTCCACAGACCCATAACGATGATAAACATCATCATTAAGTTGGCGGCAACAGAATTGTTGGCAAAAAAAGCAATCAAGCCTGTTTGTTTAGGCTCGGGCGTTTGTGACTCGGTAGTTAGAGTGACTGGATTTTCAGTAGACATGGTGTTGCCCTTATAATGATTTCTGAACAACTAAGTCTTCTTTAGGCTCGGCAATTTTAACTTTCATACCTTTCTGAGGATATTCAGGCAAAGTAGTCACTAACTTATCTTGGTTTTGTAGACCTTCGCTGATCAAAAAATACGCATCTTCTTCACGCAAAATTTCAACTCGTTGCGGCTGCATTTGTTGTTCTTCGTCTAATAACCAAATAATGCGGTTATTCACTAATTCCTGGGGTAATCGATAAACCTGATTTAGCGTTCTCCCTGCAAAACTGACTTCCACATAATGGCCAAATTTTAATGCTGGAAGAGAAGACTTTAAACCGTAAGGGTCTTCTATTCTCACTACCAACTGACTCATGCGTGTACTTTTGTCAATAATGCCCAGATCACGGGTAACCATACCCTCGCGCACAATAGCGTTGTAACCTTTGGTACTGATAGTGGCTGGTTGCTGGGTAATATCACTGGGTAAAAATTCTCTGTCGAAACCAGCAATAGGGAAGGATACTTCTGCAGATTCAATATTATACAGCTCTCCTACTTGGGAACCTTGATTAACGTATTGCCCAACGCCTAGATCTCGGCTTACGACTAAGGCATCGTAAGGGGCTTTAATCGCACAATTATCTAGGTCACGTTGTGCGATTTTTAATCTTGCTTGGGCTGATTTTATGGATGCTTGAGCGCTTAACATTTGTGGTTTACGTAAATACAAGTCAGATACTTTACTGCCTTTTGCTTCACGTTCGGCTACTTCCGCTCTGGCTTGTTCTTCAATTAGATTTGCTCTAGCTAAGCTAAGGTCAGCTTCGGCCTGTAATAAAGCGGCTTCATAAGTATCCAGCTCGATTGTAAACAGGGTGTCACCACGCAACACTAAACCACCTGGCACAAAGTTAGGATGCCAAGTGAGTACTTCGCCTGATACCTGAGCTGAAACCATGGTACTTTCTAAAGGTGTTACCTCTCCGTAGCTGGTTATTCTAACTTGATAATCTTCTGCTATGGCTGTTTCAATTTTTACCGTGGGGCGCACGTCTACTGGCTCATTATCATCATCCTTATCGCCGGAAGCCTTTATAGCAGTCATGCCGCCAACACCAATCGCCAGTATTACTAAGGGTAATATTCCTTTAAACCACTTTTGTTTCATTCTGTTTTGCCCTAACTGAAAATTTTATCAAACCATAGTAACTTATGAGAACCAAGATACATAAGTTGATTTGTAAAAATGTGTGATTTTTATCCCGATGTTTGATGAAAGTTGCACGAGCTGTAGTGTAAATAAAGGCTGAATTTATTATAGTGAATATCAATCCACTATCTAACAATAGAAGATACCTATGAAACGTTGTGCCTTTTTATCCATGGACAGTCTTGAAGACTTTTTTGCTTACGATTACATGTTATTTGAACCATTAAAAGCAGCCGGTTGGTTAGCCGAAGAAGTATCTTGGCGAAAAAGGGATGTTGATTGGAATGTCTACGACGTGGTTGTGATACGTACAAGCTGGGATTATCAGGACGATGTCGAGGGGTTTATGGCTTGTTTACAACGTATTGAGGCTTCGTCAGCTCAATTGCAAAATAGTTTGAAAATTGTCGAGTGGAATATTAGTAAAAGTTACTTAAAAGACTTACAAAACCAAGGTATCAATATTGTGCCTACGCTTTGGTTTGACACTTTTGTATTAACTGAATTACAGCTTGGTTTTAGGCATTTTGATACACCAGAGATAGTTATAAAACCTTTGGTGAGTGCCAACGCAGATCATACCTATAGATTGACGCCAGAAAACCTCAAACAGCAAGCAGACCAGCTAAAGGCCGTTTTTGCTGAGCGTGAGTTTATGCTGCAGCCTTTTTTGACTGGCATTGTTGATGAGGGCGAGTATTCACTGTTTTATTTTGCTGGGCATTATAGCCACAGTATTTTAAAACAGCCCGGAGCTGGTGATTTCAGAGTACAAGAAGAGCATGGTGGGCAGCTCAAATCTATTCAACCATGCGAAGAGATGCTAACCACTGCAAGACACTGTTTAGCTTCGTTGCCAGCAGATGTGTTATATGCGCGTATAGATTTGGTGCGCTATAAAAATGAATTTGCTGTCATAGAAATAGAGTTGATCGAACCATCGTTATATTTCAATATGGATGCTGAATCCCCGCAACGATTTGTCGATGCCTTCATAGAAATGTGTTGATATGTTATGGATACATATCAATTAAAAACAACTTGTTATAACGTTGTTCATGTTATTTTTTTGTTAATAAAATTGAAGTGGTGGAATGTCTGTTGGCGCTAGAATTGAAAAATGTCAGTTTGCTAGTGGAGGGGCAGTGTTACCTCCAAGATATTTCACTCAGGTTTGAGGCTGGATCGTTCAACGTGCTGTTAGGCCGAACACTGGCTGGGAAGACATCTCTGCTAAGAGTGCTTGCCGGTTTAGACAAACCGAGTCGTGGGCAGGTTTTTTATAATGAGCAGGATGTAACAGCTGTTGCCGTTCAAAAACGTGGCTTGTCCATGGTCTATCAGCAGTTTATTAATTACCCACATTTGACTGTATGGGAAAATATTGCTTCCCCTTTGCAACTAGCAAAAGTATCCGCTAGCGAAATAACAAGACGCGTTAAACACATTGCCGATATGTTGCATATTGAAGAATATCTGCAACGCCTGCCTTTAGAACTTTCAGGTGGACAACAACAACGTTGCGCTATGGCTCGTGCACTCGTTAAAGACGCCGGCATAGTATTGTTTGACGAACCCTTGGTAAACTTGGATTACAAGCTAAGAGAAGAGCTTCGAAGTGAATTGAAAGCCCTATTTAAAAGCCGAGAAACCATTGCCATTTATGCCACAACCGAGGCCCATGAAGCCTTGGCTTTGGGCGGCACCACTACCTTGCTGCATCAAGGAAAAGTATTGCAGACTGGTTTAGCGCAACAACAGTTTGCTAAGCCAGCAAATTTGTATGCTGCAGATTTATATAGTGAGCCTCCTTTGAACGTTTTTTCTGCTAGCGTAGACAATAGTGTATTGCAGATTCAAAACCCTACCAGTCTGGCTGACACCGCTCATTTATGTCATTTGCCAAACGGTCAGTACCAGTTTGCAATAAGGCCCAATCATATTTATCTTCAGCCAAACAATACTGCGAGCATTGCCTTGAGAGCTAAAGTTGATTTAGCTGAAATCAGTGCCTCAGAAACCTATTTACACGTAGAAGTCAGTGTAGACTCAGATCAAACAAGCTTGAGCTGGACTGTGCATATACTGTCAATTATGAGTTTTCGGTCGGGCAGTGGCATTGACATTTTTTTACCCTTGGAGGATCTTTTTGTGTTTGACCTAGCAGGTAACGCAATTCGCTGGCCAGACACACATTCTTTGGGAATAAAGTAATGGCTACCATTACGCTTAAAGGCCTTGCTCATAGTTATGTAGCGCAACCCGGGGACCCACAAACTCATCCTCAAGATTATGCGATTCAAGCCTTAGACCATGTCTGGAAACAAGGCGGGGCTTATGCGTTGTTGGGCCCTTCTGGTTGCGGGAAGTCGACATTACTGAATATTATTTCAGGTTTGCTGAGTCCATCCCAAGGGGAAGTGTTATTTGACGACCAAGTAGTAAACACCCTTAGCCCTGAAAAACGCAATATCGCTCAGGTGTTTCAATTTCCAGTTGTGTATGATGCCATGACAGTGGCAGAAAACTTGGCTTTCCCTCTTAAAAATATAAAAATGCCTAAAGCACAGATTAAAATTAAGGTGCGCGAAATTGCTGACTTGTTGGAGCTAACAGATTCTCTTGATAATAAAGCTAAAAACTTAAGCGCTGACCAAAAACAAAAGGTGTCAATGGCACGGGGTCTGGTTCGTGAAGATGTATCAGCCATTTTGTTTGACGAACCTCTTACTGTGATTGACCCTAATTTAAAGTGGAAGCTAAGACGCAAACTCAAACAAATTCACGAGCAGTTAAATATTACTATGCTGTATGTGACTCATGACCAGCTAGAAGCCGCCACCTTTGCGGATGAAATAGCCTTGATGTACCAAGGGAAGATTGTACAGTTTGGTAGCCCACAAGAATTGTTTGAGCGACCTAATCACACTTTTGTGGGGTATTTTATTGGTAGCCCCGGAATGAATTTTATTCCAATTAAAAAAAGTGAGGAAGGCAAAAATAATGAAAAAGATAAAGGGCGAGTGTGTTACCAGAATATTAGTTTGGCTATCAGCGGATCACAACAAGCGGCTTTGAAGAGCAGTCAGTCTACTAATCTTAAACTAGGCATTCGGCCAGAATTTATTGAGTTGAGTGAAATGCCTGAAGTGAATGGTTTCCCCGCAAGTGTTTTATCTGTTCAGCATTTAGGTAGCTATCAACTGGTAGTGGTGGACTTTGCCGGACTAGAGATGCGGGTACGTGTAGCCGAAAAAATGCAGTTTAGTGGTGCTGCCGTATATTTAGTTTTCCCTAGCCAATGGTTGAAATTGTATATAGATGAGTATTTGGTGGGTGAACCCGTTCTCGTAAATAAGAACGAAAACAAGAACGAAAACAAGAGCGAAAACCATGAATAAGGTACCCAATAACAAAGCTTGGTGGTTAGTTTTACCAATGTTTTTGCTGGTGGCATTTTCGGCTATCATCCCCTTGATGACAGTAGTGAATTATTCACTCCAAGATATTTTTGATCAAAACACCGCTTATTTTGTGGGGGTTGAGTGGTATCAAGAAACGTTACGCAACACACGTTTACATGATTCTTTACTGCGTCAGTTTGGTTTTTCGTTTTCGGTTCTTTTAATTGAAATTCCCCTAGGTATCGCTGTGGCATTAATGATGCCTACGCGCGGTTGGCAGGCGTCAGCTGTGCTTATATTGTTGGCCTTGCCATTGCTTATCCCATGGAATGTGGTGGGCACCATTTGGCAAGTATTCGCCCGGGGTGACATTGGACTATTTGGCTGGACCTTGAACAATTTGGGTATTGATTATAACTACACCTCTAACCCGTTAGATGCTTGGTTAACCGTACTGCTGATGGATGTGTGGCATTGGACCTCACTGGTAGCCTTGTTATGTTACTCAGGGTTGCGGGCTATTCCTGATGCTTATTATCAAGCGGCTAAAATAGATCGGGCATCAGCCTGGGCAGTATTTCGGTATATCCAGTTACCGCGCTTAAGAAATGTGTTGGTGATAGGTGTGCTGCTGCGCTTTATGGACAGTTTTATGATTTACACCGAACCCTTCGTATTGACAGGCGGTGGCCCCGGTACTTCGACCACCTTCTTGAGCCAAACCCTGACCCAAATGGCCATTGGGCAGTTTGACATTGGCCCAGCTGCGGCATTTTCTCTGGTGTATTTCTTAATTGTGTTGCTGGTGTCTTGGTTGTTTTTTACCACAATTACACATATGGAAAAGTCTGATAATGGCAACAAATATGATAAGTAAACGCAACTTGGGCATGTTCATGTATCTCATATTTGTGTTGTTGCCCATTTATTGGTTGCTAAACATGTCGTTTAAAACTAATGACGAAATCTTGGGACAGCTAACATTATGGCCAACAGACTTTACGTTTGACAACTACATTACCATTTTTACTGATGCTAGCTGGTATATGGGATATGTGAATTCTATGACCTATGTGGCCATGAATTTGGTGATCACTTTGCTCGTTTCGCTACCCGCAGCGTATGCATTTAGCCGTTATAAATTTGTGGGTGACAAACATTTGTTTTTTTGGTTGTTGAGTAACCGTATGGCGCCGCCAGCAGTGTTTTTATTACCGTTTTTTCAATTGTATTCCTCGGTAGGGTTATTCGATACACACCTAGCGGTAGCGTTAGCGCACTGTTTGTTTACTATCCCCTTAGCGGTATGGATTTTGGAAGGTTTTATGTCTGGCGTGCCTCGCGAAATAGACGAGACTGCGTATATTGACGGTTATAGTTTTGGGCACTTCTTCATCAAAATATTTATCCCGATGATCCGCTCGGGTATAGGAGTTACAGCCTTTTTTACATTCATGTTTTCTTGGGTTGAATTACTCTTGGCACGAACGTTAACGTCGGTCGATGCAAAGCCCATTTCTGCGATTATGACCCGCACTGTTGGCGCTGCAGGAGTCGATTGGGGGGTGTTAGCTGCTGCCGGAGTGCTGACTATTTTACCGGGCATATTGGTTATTTGGTTTGTGCGTAACCATGTTGCCAAAGGTTTTGCTTTGGGGAGGGTATAAATGATGGTTCATCTAAAATGCAGTGAAAAAACATGTTGAGCTGGATGGCATGGACCATGCCCAGTGCTTTGTTTTTTATTGGTATTGCTAGCTTATTGTTGGTCATGACTGTTTTGGAAATTCGTATGCCATGTGTTGAACGTAAGGGTTGGCTGCCTATATCCACAACGCGTGGTGACAGGTTATTTATCGGGTTATTAAGCAGCGCATTTGTGCACTTACTTTTTCTGGGCTTAACCGATTTAACTTTATGGATAGCCTTTGGTATTTCGGGATTATTGATGCTGGTATTACTGCGTTGGGGTTAACCCTCAAGGTCGCCGTCATCTGAATTTTTCAGCTCCGGCGGTAACATTTCTAAGCTGATGGTACGTGTTGACTCATCACTTTGTTTTGATTGACATTCACCTGATAATTTACCTTCTTCCTTCCATGCCAATATACAGCTGTAAACTGTGCCAGTGTCGAGTGAAAAGGTTAACTCATCGCCATCGGTTTTGAGGTTTTCGAAACTATAGGGTCTGTCGTTATATAACATCATTATTTGATAGCTACCTTCACTAGTATTATTCACTTTAAAAGTGGAAGGGCGTTGCGGTTTCTCTGGCATTGTGACCGAACCACTCCAGTTACCAGAAACTAAATTTTCACCTTTGGTAGCAAAACTGAACATAAAACACATGCTCAGGCTGAATATTTTAATTGAATTGATCATATCTTGTGCTCCCTATTCGTTGTTGATCGATGGGGGGCGAGTTTCGCCATCTTTGCGTTGATCGCTGAGCTCTTGGATTGCCTCATTCAAAAATGGTTTATCTCTTTGGCTAGCGTATAAACCAGGGAAAACCATCGCTGCTAAGGTAATAGTATTCGCATCGAATTTTTCCAGTATTAGCGTAAAGCGCTGGTTATGGGACAATCTAGTATTGTTAATGAGTGGGAAATTGAAGAAGTCCAAGGTGAATTCCAAATCAACCACTTTTTCAGGTGCGTCATTGATAAACTCTGAAATCACTAGTTTTACCTGAACAGATTGCGTCACGTAATCTGCGTTTTTGAAGCTAATTTCGAATTCTCGCTTTATCCCGTCGAGTTCGACAATATTAGCTTCAGGGCGACTGAGCGGATCATTGTATGGCCAAATATAGTTAAAATCGGTGTATACAGAATCAGTGGGTAACACTTCAATTTCCTGCATCGGCACTTCAAACGAAAAGGTGCGGCTACTGGGAAAGATACTTGATAACTGAGAGCTAGCAACACGTTTGGCAAGTGAACGCAGTCTTTTCTGATATTCACCAGCAGTATTTTGCCAGTCCTTCACCTCGCTTTTATTGGCTTCAAGGATACGTTCGATGTCTTTGGACATCTCAGAGAATAAAGGCCCCAAACTCAAAGAATCACCGAAGTTGATCGCAAGGAGCTCTAACTTTAGTACTTTTTTCGATAACTCATTCTCAATATCATCAGAGTTGGAGAAGTTGAAAAACCCTCCCATGATTTCTTTAAACATATCCTTTCTTAAAGAACTTTCTGCATCTTCTCTGCGAGAAAGCAATTCAGTATAAAGTCTGGCATTTTGTTCCTGGAGTGAAAGCTCGGTGATGATGCTTTGTCCAAAATAACTGATGATCGCGATAATGATGGCGGTTAAAAAAGCAGCCATAGGGCGAGTGATAATTTCAAATATGTCCCAAAAATCTTTTTCAGATTTGTGCTTGGAGATGGCTAGGTCTTGTTCCTCAGAGTCCTCACTGATATCAGCTTTACTATGCTTATTTGATGGGTTTGTCATGGCTTCAATGCCTCAATCTAAAAAGTGATACGCCACTTGTTTTTGTCGGCGATTTGTAAAATCACATTGATATCTTTACTTCCAGAGCCTGAATTTACTTTTACACCACTGGAACTCTTACCAGAATATGTGACATTTAAAGTGCACCACTTAACGTTAGGTAGTCCTATTACGCGATAGCGACCATATTGATCCGCATGCGCCGTTGCGGTGTTCACATTAGGACAAGAAAACGAGACCCTAGCCTCCGCTGCAGGTTTATTGGCAGCATCCTTCACCACACCAGAAATATTAGCCGCAACAATGGGACATGAAAAAATAAGACTCAAAATTGTAATAAACAAGGGAAATAATTTGCGATTGACCATGGCGTGAATATCCTTAATGTATGGTATGTGAGCTTTTTGATTGTGAGTATAGGAGAATATTTTATAGTTCACCAAAGTATATTATTTGTGAGTTACTTAGGTTAGCGTATGGGGAAACTAAGGAGTTATAATGCAAAAAAAAATTTATTTAGCCCTCTTGTTGTTGTCTTTTGGCCAGTTTTCCCAATCCGCTAAGGCTGATGAAGCAGCAGCCCAGCGCTGGTTAAAAACTGAATTTAGTGACTCTACTTTGAGTCCTGCACAGCAGTTACAGGAAATGCGTTGGTTTATCGAGGCGTCTAAACCTTTTGCCGGTATGAGCATTAATGTTGCCTCAGAAACCATTGCGACACATGAATACGAGTCTAAGGTATTAGCGAAAGCGTTCAGTGAAATTACCGGCATCAACATTACTCATGACTTGATCCAAGAAGGAGATGTTGTCGAAAAACTACAGACCCAAATGCAATCGGGTCG
>JAWUXT010000140.1:0-19961 GCA_034111205.1 Paraglaciecola sp.
GGTTAATGCTAGCTTGACTGTCTTTGCAAGAGTCGAAAACTTATTCGATGAAAACTATCAAGACTTAGCCGCTTTTAATACTCTTGGCGAAACCCCTCATGTTGGTTTGAAATACCAATTTTAGATTAATACCATCCACCATTAGAATGACCTATTGCCCAGTTGTATTTTCTTACTGGGCAATAAGATCGTTGATTTATCAGATTTAAGAGGCTGACTCACTGGCTTAAATAAGGCTGAGGTAAGGAACGATCTTAGCAAAATAATGTTATGCCACAGAGAACACCGAGCGCTTCGCAGCAACGAGGTAAAGAACAATTAGACGATGCAAACAAGATGCTATATTGATTCTAATTTCTCTGTGCCTCCGTTTTCTTATGCTTTATTATCTACTACTCATCACTAATAACTATTTGTTGAATTTAATAAATAGTTAACTTTTTTTACTCGTAGTGCCCGCAGTCTCTGAGGTTCAAACGCATTCAATCTGTAGCCCTGTTAATTAACCGAGCTTTTTTCTAACCTTTTAATATCATCTATTATCGAGGTTGATCGACAAACAAATAGCAGGCATAGTGCCCGCGCTATTCACCCCTACTATTAGTGAGCTAATCTATGACATCACCCCACCCTCTCCCAATTTATCAAAGTTTTGTGAATGGCCAGTACCTTAACAATCAAAGTGGTGAAAAATTTGATGTGATCAACCCTGCAACCGGCCAGGTGATTTATCAGGTTGAAGTAGCAGATGCATTTATTCAACAAAGCGCTATCGACAGCGCACAACAAGGCTTTATCACTTGGTCCAGAATGACAGGAATAGAGCGTAGCCGGATATTACTAAAAGCCGTGGCGTTACTAAGAGAAAAGAATGACGACTTAGCCCTAGTAGAGGTTGCTGACACCGGCAAACCATGGCAAGAGGCCAGTGTGGTTGATGTAGTATCTGGGGCCGATGCGATTGAATTTTTTGCAGGCCTTGCACCTGCTGTCGAGGGCAATCAACAGCAAGTAGGTGAAGATTTTTATTACACCCGCCCTGAACCGTTAGGCATATGTGCTGGCATAGGTGCGTGGAATTACCCGTTACAAATAGCCTGTTGGAAAGCTGCCCCTGCCCTTGCCTGTGGTAACGCGATGATTTTTAAGCCTTCTGAAGAAACACCGTTAGGTGCATTAAAGCTAGCTGAAATTTTTATTCAAGCCGGCGTACCACAAGGCGTATTTAACGTTATTCAAGGTGATGGCAAAGTAGGCGCTTGGCTCAGTCATCATGAAAATATTGCAAAAGTCTCTTTTACTGGCGAAGTCGGTACAGGTAAAAAAGTGATGGCAGCAGCGGCAGGCTCACTCAAAGAAGTGACGATGGAGCTGGGTGGTAAGTCTCCATTAATTATTTTTGATGATGCCGATATCGATAACGCTGTATCTGCAGCCATGCTTGGAAACTTTTACACTCAGGGCGAAATTTGTACCAACGCCACCCGAGTGTTTGTACAAAAAGACATTTACCCAATATTTATTGAAAAATTACATAGCAGAATCAAAGCCAACATTGTGGCAGGCGACCCTATGCATCCCGACACTAACTTTGGCGCACTTATCTCTAAAAAACATCAAGATTTGGTGCTGAGCTACATTGAAAAAGGCAAAGCAGAAGGCGCAACGTTATTATGTGGAGGAGTAGCACTGCGACCCGAAAATGCACCCGACGGCTATTTTGTTGCACCTACGGTATTTACTGATTGTGAAGACAACATGAGTATTTGCCGTGAAGAAATTTTTGGCCCCGTGATGGCAGTGCTGATGTTTGATAATGAGGACGAAGTTGTTACACGTGCCAACGATACTCACCTAGGTTTAGCTGCGGCTGTATTTACCCAAGATATCAGCCGTGCGCACCGTGTAATTCATCAGATGCAAGCGGGTATATGCTGGATTAACAGTTACGGACTATCGCCTGTTGAAATGCCTGTAGGCGGTTATAAACAGTCAGGAATAGGCCGCGAAAATGGCTTAGCGACACTTAAACAATTTACTCAGTTGAAATCGATATATGTCGGTTTACAACCTTTAGACAGCCCGTTTTAGAGGCCAATAATGAATATCCAAGCAGATTATGATTATATAATTATTGGCGCAGGCTCTGCAGGTTGTGTGCTGGCCAATCGTCTAACCGAAGACTCAAACACCCGCGTATTATTATTAGAAACAGGCGGCAGTGACAAAAGTATTTTCATTCAAATGCCCACGGCATTGTCTATTCCCATGAATACTAAAAAATATGCATGGCAGTTTGAAAGCCAGCCTGAGCCTTATTTAAATAACCGTGAAATGCACTGTCCTCGTGGCAAAGTGTTGGGCGGCTCATCGTCAATCAATGGCATGGTGTATGTCCGTGGACATGCTAAAGATTTTGATGAGTGGCAACAAAGTGGTGCCACTGATTGGGGTTATTCCCATTGCCTACCCTATTTTAAAAAAGCGGAGAGCTGGGCATTTAAAGCTGATGATTACCGCGCCAAAGATGGGCCACTTGGGGTCAACAACGGCAATCAGATGAAAAACCCGCTATATCAAGCCTTTATAGATGCAGGAACAGATGCAGGATATCTAGCCACCGACGATTATAACGGTGCGCAACAAGAAGGCTTTGGCCCTATGCATATGACAGTCAAAAATGGCCGCCGTGCATCAACCTCCAATGCCTATTTGCGCCCAGCTATGAACCGCCCAAATTTGACCGTTGTCACCCACGCCTTAGTGCATAAAGTACTGATTGAAAACAAAACAGCAGTAGGGGTGCGTTTCGTCCATAAAAATCAGACTCATGAAATAAAAGTCAATAAAGAGGTCATTTTAAGTGCTGGCTCTATTGGTTCACCGCACCTACTGCAACTTTCTGGCATCGGCTCTAAAGAGGTCTTGGATAAAGCAGGTATCGAATGTTTACATGAATTAAACGGTGTAGGTGAAAACCTGCAAGATCACCTAGAGTTTTACTTTCAATTCAAATGTACTCAGCCCATTACGCTCAATGGTGAGTTAGACTGGTGGAGTAAGCTTAAAATCGGGGTACGCTGGATTTTGAAGAAAGACGGTTTAGGTTCAACAAACCATTTTGAATCCTGCGGTTTTATTCGTTCAAAAGCAGGCGTCGAATGGCCTGACTTACAATATCACTTTTTGCCTGCAGCAATGCGTTACGATGGCAAAGAAGCCTTTGCAGGACATGGTTTTCAGGTACATATTGGTCATAACAAACCCAAAAGCAGGGGTAGCGTCAAGGTGGTATCAAATCAACCTGACGTAGCACCGCAGATTACATTTAATTATTTGCAACATCAGGATGACATTCAAGGTTTTAGAGCCTGCGTAAGGTTAACCCGTGAAATTATCAATCAACCTGCACTTGATAGCTATCGAGGTGAAGAAATTCAACCCGGTATGCATATTAAAAGCGATTCAGAGATTGATGCATTTGTGCGTGAATCTGTAGAAAGTGCCTATCACCCAAGCTGTTCATGTAAGATGGGTATAGATGACTTATCTGTGGTTGACCCAGAAACCAAAGTACATGGCATTCAAGGCTTACGTGTAGTGGACTCTTCGATATTCCCGACTATTCCAAATGGAAATCTCAACGCACCCACCATTATGTTGGCCGAGCGCGCAGCGGATCTCATAAAAGGTCATCACTTACCGCCTGAAACGGTAAAGGTAACGGGTGATGTGCAGTGGCAAACTCAACAACGAGCTAACACACCTAAACGATAATAAGGGCTAAACCATCACATATTTTTCGGTTGTACTTTTTTCGGATGTATTATGACAATTTGGTTATCAGCAGGCATTTTATTCACTTTTTTTTGCATCGGCTGTATTTTATTTAAATGGGGAAATGTGCGTTGTATTGGTGTGACTCCGGTTAGCACCTTTACCTTTATCGCCATTTTATTTACCTCTGGGTTAGATGTGGGACTGATAATGTTTCCCCTAACTGAGTTTGCTGGCTACGGTGACATTGTTACCAACCCAGAGTATGCATTCACTAACCCATTAGCCATTGAATTTGGTTATTGGGCATTTTTGATCTGGGGTTTCTACTTTCTAACCTGCTTTTACTTTTGTATCATCGAACCTAAAGTACAGTTTTTTTCCATCCCCATTATTAAGTTTATCAATAACTTAGTCATAATAGGCACCTGTGCTTTTACCGCTTATTTACTATTAAGTAATTTACCTTGGTATATCCCGCAACTAGCCGATGAAGGCGCACTCACTGCTAGTTTCTATTTGATCGTATTGGTAGTTATATCGGCCGCAGTATATTCGAGTACTGATATTCGTTATGTACGTTTACTCAGCTTAGCTAGTACTTGGTTATTTTTTGCATTAATTGCTTTGATGTGGGCTGGTGCATTGTTAACAGACGAAGGCAATGCCAGTGAGTTTTTGAATACCTTCAACTTATTGAGTGGCTACTTTTCAAATATTCATCAATTTGTATTGCCGCTTAATACTTATCATGAATTTTATCTGTATTGGTGGTTCGCTTGGAGCATCATGATTGGCCAATTTACTGCGCGTTTTGTGGGTGGAATGCGCACTTACCAAATATTTTTAGCGATGTTGATATTTCCATCCATCCCTATCGCAGTATGGTTTGTGGGACTTTATTATTACCATCTTAACGAGTTAATTATTCCAGGCTGGCTGAATGCTTTTATGATTGCAGTAGGCATATTGTTTGTGATCAATTCATTAGACTCACTAATACGCTTATACACCGACAACTTAAATCTAACCATTGCTCGAGTTGGTAAAGTCTCCTATTTTATAGGCAATCTTTTGACTTTAAGCGGCCTAACCTTATTGTTTACACTAGACTTTCTACAAATCCAGTGGGTAGGTGCCATAGTAATTGGCTTAATGTTTAGTTGTTTGCTGTTTATCATATTTACCCGCTTTAAATCGGTCATTGAGATTGATAGCAGTCCAGCAGAAAATATTTTAGATTTTCATAGCATTGAGCGAACAAGGTAATATTGGTTTTAACAGGTAATCATCTGATTTTACTGGAAAGATGTATATTTATTGAACTACATAGTGCTCTAAAGTTCTTTGAAAGCATAACTATGGCACAGGCCCAAGCTAACAGTCTATTTGGCGACATACTGGGTTCCACTCAATATGCTAAGGATGTGTTAACTAGCCACCTCACCCTTACCGCTGCTTATTTTGTTTACGAGCAGAATAGCGCTCAGTCAGACCTGCTGTTTTTAACTCATGCCAAAGAACAAGCCATATCCAAAGGCTTAGATAAAACAGGACGCTTTTTACCCTATTGGTATAGAGATACCGCCCAACAAAATGCTGTCACGCTTGCTCCCCTAATCGAGATTCAAAGCAGTCTGTATTATCAAGGGTAAAAGAGCTCTTTAACAAAAAATGATGTCCCAAAACGAGCCATATTTAGCCTTTGTCTTTTTGAACGCGCGCCCCTCATTGCTCTCACTTTTTCTCCGTGATAATTAACATTTTGCCTTAGTCTTTATCTTTTATATCGACTATCTACTGCCCTATTATTTATCCCCTGTATTTATAATTAACTTTCTATTAACCTTTTTATTATACTTTTCAATGAATTAGTCGTTGTCAGGATAAAAGTTTTGATTTTTGCTCCGACAAAAAAAGGTTATAATAATACTGTTAATTTATTTGCCGCTTCTTTTGGAGAAATCATGGATAAAAATATCAACTCTCGCCACAGTGTTAGTTCACGTACCACAACTCAAAAAGCACTGCGTCTTAACCTTGATGAAAAGAAGTACGGAACTATAGTAGAAATTGGTGCTGGGCAAGAAGTAGCAAGGCATTTCTTTTTAGCGGGTGCTGCAGCAGGCACCATTGCCAAAACCATGTCAGCTTATGATATGAAGTTTTCAGATGCTATTTATGGCGTCCAAGAAGACAAGCGTTATGTCAGTAAAGGCCGTGTTGAAGCTATGATGGAGCAAGAGTTCGACTTGGTGCTCGATAGAGTGGGCGAGACTCGTTCTAAGTCGTCTAGATACTTTAGTTATGCAGCCACCGTCGCAGCCAAAAGCTTCAACCGCAAAAATGAGTGCCATGCTTGGTGTGGTGTGCGAGTGCAGATGTATCCGGGTGCAAAACCTTCAACTATTACAGTGCATGTAAGAATGTTAGATGACAATGCCGAAGCACAACAACAAGCCTTAGGTGTATTAGGTGTAAACTTAATCTACGCGGCATACCATTACTTTGAAAACCCTAAGCAAATTATTGACTCACTTACCGATGGTATGAAAGCCAATCGTATTGAAATTGACTCGATCAATTTTGAAGGCCCTTACTTTGAAGATGCCGACAATAGAATTAAAAACATCCACCTTATTCGTAGCTGGAAAACCCGTGCCGTTATGTTTAAGCCTGATGGTAGTGTCGGTATTCCTGCTGAGATGTTATACAAAAAAAATATACTCACTATTCGAGGCTCATTCCGCCCAGTAACTAAATTAAATGTAGACATGATTGAGCAGGGACAAAATTCCTTTTCTGAGTTGCCCGGAGTCGACCCTAGCAATACTATTGCTATAGCCGAGATATCTCTAAACGACGCTCACGGTAACGATGCTAAGGTACCAGAAAGTGACATTGTGGCTAGAGTGCATTTGCTCAACTCCCTTGGTTATAACGTAATGGTTTCGGACTATACGCGTTACTTCTCTCTCAGAGCTTACTTCCGTCAATTCACCCAGCTACAAATCGGTATTGTGATGGGTATGGTCAATGTTAAGCAGATATTTGATGAGAAATTCTACCGAGGCGTAGAAGGCGGGATATTAGAAGGTTTTGGTAAACTTTTTCCAGACAACACACGATTATTTATTTATCCAGAAATGGATGAGAATGGTCATCTAACAGAATTTACCGATGTTAAAGTACCTGACCATTTACGCTTTTTATACCGTCATTTACTAGAAAACGACTTCTTACATGGTATCGAATGCAGTGATCCAGCGTTATTTAATATCTATTCTCGCAAGATCCTTCAAGAAATTTCTAGTGGTCATGGTGATTGGCAAAAGGATCTACCTGCAGGTGTAGCAGATGGGATCATTAAAAATAAGTTCTTCGGCTATCGCGGTTAAGACAAGCCTGTTTAAGATAAAAAAAGTTATCTAATGTTGAGTAGAGCACGTCTTTGTATAGGTAACGATTAGGGTAAGAAAAAAGATATTGCATATTATCGATAGGTAGTTGCAACTCTTCCATTAACTCTCGTGTTAAAGCCTGCTCATTTGATTCGTCGTAATCAACAAAACCACCAGGAAAGTCCAACTTGCCCTTGGCAGGCTGTTGCGCCCTCTCCACCAGCAATATTTGTTCATTACAGACAATAACTGCGCAAACCGCAGCTGCTACATTGTGAAAATACACAAAACCACACAAGGCACATTCGTATGTCTTTTCGCCTTGTTTGATAAGGCTGGGCTGAGCGCATTTCACGCAGTGCAATGTTGAATCGTTATTATGCATGCTAACTAACCGAATACGATATGGGCACTAAATAGGTGAGCCCGGCGGTAACGGTTTTAATGTAAACTGCGACTGCCACTTACCTAAACGCCAATATTGTTCCAACTGACGCGCCATCACCTCGTTGTGAGCATTACGTGTTTTGTTTTTTAACCACTTATGTAAATCAATCAATTGTAATTCAATTTCACCGCGGACTTCAGGTGCCAAATTTTCTTGCTGCATGGCTTTTACCACCTGATCTAGCACCAAATAGTTGACACGTTTACTCAGCTGGGGATGATCTTTGTCGATGCCGTCTTTTATCGACTTGTTAAACAGTTCAGTCAATAGATACGTTAAATTAGGTGCTCCTTTTAATTGTTCTTGTTGTTGCGCAATACGATTTAAACGCTCAGCTTTTAACATTAGGTTAAGGCTGTACCCAGCGGCAGACTCTGCTGCGCTGATAGGGTCAAATGTATGCCCAGTTCGACCTTTAAAACTTTCCCGATTACGGCTTTCACCATACGCTTTAGGCGTGATCAACTGAGCTAGAGAGCTAGGGATACTCAAAAAATCACTCTGCAAGGTATTTAACATGGCAGCTAATGCATCTTTTTGCCGTTTAGCAGAAATGACCTCAACACCTTTGGCATTTGAATAATCACCCTTTGATTCATACTCATAACTCACCCCACCAATAATCTTAGCAACGGCATCTAGTTGGTAACGATGTAACAAATAGATGGGCGCAAAGGCTTCTTCTAATGAAGATAAAGTGGCACCGGTTTTAATCGTTTCAAGGCCAAAATTAGCCATAGCGACTTGACGTACTTCACTAATACGACTTAACTCACTGACAGGGTCAGCGCCATTGTCCCAAAGATGTCCCTCAGCATTGGCGGCATTCGACTGACGAGCGTCTGGGTCAGACTGATATCTGTAATTTTTCGCTCTAGCGTCAACCACTAAACGATTTAACGCCTGCTGTTCGGTATTGGCATCGGGATATTCTTGATAACCATAAGCCACCACATATTTATCCCACTCTCCCATGCCCACGTCGTAAGCATTATCTAAGCTAATTTTACCATCGATGACACTCACTAAAGGATGAGGGTAATCCATCACTGACTCTCTGCCATATTCACTGGCAGCAAAGTTATGAGCAATACCTATAGTGTGCCCCACTTCGTGGGCAGACAGTTGACGGATACGAGCCAGTGCCATGTCTTTTTGTTTAGAGATATCCACCTGATCATCTGCTGGGCTATTAGCACCAGCGCCATCTGCGCTAAACGGACTGGTTAAACCTAAGGCAATTAAATAATCCTGTTTAACCCGCAGTGATCCCAAGGTGACATGCCCTTTAATAATTTCGCCGCTACGAGGGTCAATAACAGAAGAACCATAAGACCAACCACGTGTGGCTCTGTGTACCCACTGGATAACGTTATATCGGACATCCATGGGGTCAGCACCAGCAGGCAACACTTTAACTTGAAAGGCATTTTTATAACCAATTGCACTAAACGCTTGATCCCACCATAACGCACCATCTTTTAGTGCACTCATCACAGGCTCTGGAATACCAGGGTCAAGGTAATAAACAATAGGTTCAAGCGCTTCACTCATTGCGGCGTTAGGCTGCTTTTTATTCAAACGGTGCCGAGGTATAAACTGCTTTGTCATACTATCTTCAATCGGCACTGAATAATCTTGATAACCCAGTGACCAAAAACCAGAAAAAGGCACAAATTTTCTAGGCTGATAATCGGTATCCGGTAACTTCACCAGTGAATGGTGTAAGTGCACAGAAATGCTAATTGGATCGGGGGCCACCTGATTGACATACTGCCCAGGCTTAGAGCCGCCAAAGGTCACTAAAGCTTCTAACTCGGTATTATCAGGGAATGCCTTACTACGATTTAAAAACACCCCACTACGTTGTGGATCAACTTTATAGCTACCTTGCTTAGTACTCGTTAAACGTTGAGAAATTTGATGAATATCAGAGAACAAAAATTCAGTATAATCGATAACAACCCTATCACCGTCAGAGGCTACAATAGGAAAACCTGCAATCACCGAATCAGCAAAAGCCTCATCAATACTCGCCTGTTCAGCAACGTTAGATGAACTAGCTCGATACTGTGTATTCAATTGTTTAAGCAGTACCTTGTTGCCATAACGCTCGAATTTAACCAGTCGAGTTTCACCTAGCTGTCCTCGGTCTAAACCAATATCATTCGAGCCAAGACCCTGTGGCATGCTACTTTGAAACAGAAAAGGTTGCTCAAACGTGTCAATTTTAAGGAAAACTTTGTCAGTCTCTATTTGATAGTAAAAATCAAAAAAACCGGTTTTATGCTGCATGTCAGCAGTAAAACCCGCTATCGGTTTAGCATTTTCGATCTCACCAGCAGTCGACAAAGCAGAAATAAATACCAGGCACACTACAATCATTCTCATAAAAACTAATTTCCTTAATAAAATTTGATACGCAGTAACATTACCCAGAATTGATTCTAAAAAGAAGGGCAATCGTGAAATATAAAACTCACACTAAACCTCCGTTAAAATCAGCTGTAGGTTTGCAAACGACCCATTAGGGTAAACAAATTTCAAGCATGATGGATAACTTGAAAGCGGTAGATAAAAAAAGCAAAAAAAAGGGCGTTCGCACCACCGAGGGAAAAGAGCGCTAACGCTACACAGAGAACAGAAAGGGCCAGATGCGTCCTGCCTATAAAACCATCACCATTAGTAATTCATAGTATCTTTCTTTTTCTCTGTGACCTCTCTTTCCTCGGTGGTTTAAAATATCTTTAAGGGCGCAGCTAGACGCTATATAAAAACAGTAAAAACCAAGACAAAATCGTTCGCACCACAGAGGAAAAAGAGCGCTAACGCTACACAGAGAACAGAAAGGGCCATGTGCGTCCTGCCTATAAAACCATCACCATTAGTAATTCGTAGTATCTTTCTTTTCCTCTGTGACCTCTTTTTCCTCGGTGGTTTAAAATTCTTTTATTCTTTTATTCTTTTCATAATTTGCTTACAGCCTATTGCTCTATGCCATGGGCAATAAGAGCAAAGGCGTATTCCTCGGCAAAGTCTTTTAGTTGCCCATACCTTCCGGTGTTGGAGAAATGTCCTGCTCCCATATTGATACGCATAACCAATAGATTATTGTCTGTTTTGGTGGCACGCATTTTTGCGGTCCACTTTACTGGCTCCCAATAGGTCACTCTTGGGTCGTTTAATCCGCCAGTTATCAGCATTGGAGGGTAGGCTTTGGCTTGAATATTGTCATATGGGGAGTAGCTTTGAATAGATTCAAATATTTCTTTGCTAACCAAAGGATTACCCCACTCACTCCATTCGGGAGGGGTAAGGGGCAACGTTGCATCGAGCATAGTATTTAGCACATCCACAAAAGGTACCGCTAGGTTAACTGAACGCCATAAGTAAGGGGCTTGGTTAACAACAGCACCCATTAGCTCACCACCTGCACTGGCTCCTTCAATGGATATGTTGCCTTTGGCTACATATCCCTCGTCAATCAGATGTTCTGCCACATCAACAAAGTCATTAAAAGTATTCGTCCGCTTATCTAATTTGCCATCTAAATACCACTGATAACCCATTTCATCACCACCTCGCACATGTGCGTAAGCGAATGCAAAACCTCGTTCTAGCAAGCTTAAACGAGTAGTAGAAAAATCGGGTTCAAGCCCAATCCCATATGCTCCGTAGGCATAAAGATACAGTGGCTGAGAAGCATCTTTTTTAAAGCCTTTTTTGTATACTATAGTGATGGGAACTTTAGTTCCGTCTCGGGCATCAGCCATAATACGCTCGGTTTGGAACTGACTTTTGTCATAACCTGATGGAATGGTTCTCGACTTGCGTAAATCCAGAGTTTTACTAAACACATCGTAATCATAAACACTATCGGGGGTAATCATTGATTCGTATCTGATGCGTACTAGTTTTTGTGAAAACTCAGGGTTAGTTCCTAAACTGACATTGGCCACTTTTTCAGGCAGCGATATTTGATGACTCTCACCCTCATTGGACAAAATACTGATCGATTCGATGCCTTGGATACTCTGCCCAATAACGATAAAATCTTTAAATACTTGCAGAGCTTTGAAATAGCTTGTGTCCGAACCTGCAAAAACAGTCTGCCATTGTTCGTATTGCAGCTGGTTATCTTTACTTTTCGCAATTCTAAAGTTGACGTGGGTATCATTGCTTAACATGTAAAAATAGCCATTGCCGTGGTCAACTTGTAACTTAAAGTTTTGCTCTCGAGTGTTCAGCATTTTGGGCGCTTGGTTTAAATCTGCCATGCTTACCACCGAGACTTCGGTTCTATCAGAATCACCTGTGGTCAATATCAAATACTGCTCACTGCTGGTGAGGTCAAAACCTAAGAAAAAAGCCTCATCATCTTCGGTAACTAACACTTTATCCTGGTTTTGTTTGGTTCCCAGTTTATGCACGTTAACGCTCAACGTTCGCCATTTATCCTTTTGTAGCAAAGAATAAATGAGACTCTGACTGTCTTGGCTAAACAGCACAGAGTCTGCAGCATCAACTAATTCATCTTCAAGGTATTCTTGAGTCGTTAAGTTTTTTATTTTGATTACACTGCGCTCGCTGCCATCGGTGTCAATGGAGTAAGCTAAGTAGCCATTGTCTGGGCTGATGTCCCAATCACCTAAAGAGAAATATTCATGCCCTTGCGCTAACAGGTTTTCATCAATAATGACTTGTTCAGTTCCGTTGTCTAACTTGCGCCTAGCCCAAATTTTATATTCTTTACCTGGCTGATAATACCAGCGATATTCATACCCCTGCTTTTGCCAAGGCACGGAGGTATCGGTTTCATTCACTCGGCCTTTGAATTCCTCAAACAGGGTATCAACTAGCTTTTTGTGTGGGGCTAGAAAACTCGCATAATAGTCGTTTTCAGCTTTGATGTAATCTAACACTGGCTTATCGTTTATTTCTGGATAACCATCATCTCTTAGCCAATGATAATCATCTGATAACGTTAACCCGTGATATTTCGCTTGGTAAGGTTTGACTATTGCCATCGGCGCCTTAACTTCTAACTGTGGCAAACGAACAAAGGACTCAGACTTTTTTTCACTACTGCAACCTGGTAACAAAGACAATATTATTATTCCTATACATAAATTAAAAAATATCTGCTCACTCATTCTCCCATCATAAAAAAGCAGTGGATAGTTGTTAGTTAAAAAATAGTAAAAGACAGAGCCAAGCAAAAGCAAACTTTTTACACCTCCGAGGAAAAAGAGCGCTAACGCTACACAGAGGAAAGCGAAGGGCTGATGTGGCTTTGCCGAAACAAAACAAGTACATTTATCAGACCGTAGTTCTTTTATTTTCCCCTGTGGTTAAAGAATTTTTTCATCTTTTAACACCAATAAACCAGTTGTTTGGCTATCTTCGATAAAGCCTTGAGTTGAAATAACGTGGGGCTCATATTCAAAGGGATCAGGGAAGGCTTTGGTTTCCTCAGGGAACCGGAATGGCTGGGTGCTGGCAGGAATGACGGTGTCATTAAAATATTGATACATACTCAAGAAATTATGGGCGATTTTATCTTGAGCATACAACGTGATAGCAGTGAACAAACGCACCAGTTTTTTTGATCAACAGCAACCTATGCCACAACAACTATCAACACCCCAACCATTACCTTTTTAATACTAAGTACTTTTTTAATTTGTTATTTTTTTTAGTAAACTTACTATCCCACCTTAAATCATGCTCTTTTAAAAACTATCTATTAATCAATGTATCCTTGAACTAAAGTCATTTACATGGATACCACTGTTTAACAAAAACGTTAATATTGATTAATAATAATGAGATTAATCAGCTGATTTTTTTAGTTTTTTGGCCCATTCATAGTGTCAACTCTGCAGAAAAACGACAGGAAAAATCACTCCCCTTGCCGACATCACTTTTAATGACCAAACGAGAGTTGTGATGGGATAAAACGTGTTTGACGATAGACAACCCTAGACCAGACCCTCCGGTTGTTCGCGATCTGGCTTTGTCGACACGATAGAAACGCTCAGTAAGGCGATCGATATGCTCTGCTGCAATACCATCTCCATTATCTCTGACACTAAACTTGGCCTGTTCACCTACCAGTGACCATCGCACTTCAATCACGCCATAATTAGGTGTGTATTTGATGGCGTTGAAAATTATATTAGAAAACGCGCTACGTAATTCAGATTCAATTCCGTAAACGTATAGAGTTGGTGATATATCAAAAAATATTTTATGTGATTTTTTGCGGTTAAGTGCTTCCGCTTCAGCATGAATTTGCCACAACAATCGAGGCACATTGACCCTTTTTTCAAAGGCTCTTTCCGTACTGGCTTCAATACGTGACAACACCAATAACTCTTCAATTAAGCTTTGCATCCGAATCGATTGGGAGCGCATTTCAGATATCGCTTTTTTCATCACTGGCGAAGGAAGATCGCTGCTTTCTGGCAACATCTCCAAATATCCATTGATCACGGTTAAAGGTGTTTTCAACTCATGGGAAACATTGGCAACAAAATCTTTACGCATCTTTTCAATTTGAGTCAGGCGCGTAACATCACGAATTAAGAACATCAGATTGCCATCATCGTAAGGCACCACCCTAAACTCCAATACTTTATTGGGATTAATCGGCGATATGATTTCTATTGGCTGGTCAAAACGATTAGCGTGATAGAAGTTGATAAACTGCTCATCATTAATACAGTCATACACTTTCTTCCCCATATCGTCGGGCCAACGTATACCCAACTCAATCCTTGCTAATCGATTACACCAGGTTATCTCAGAAGAATTATCAACCACGAGGGCTGCGTCGGGTAGCGCTTCTGAGCCCTGCCGAAAACGACGAATAGCCTCGCCTAAGGATTTTCGTTTAACACGATTTTTTAAATTAGCGCCATAAATCCCTTGGTAAATATGCGACCAAATACCTCGGGCGATTGGGGGTGAGATTTTTTTGCTGTGCCACAGCCAATAGTTAAGCCTATAAATCAACCAGTAATGCCAACCAAGCAACCCAAAGGCCCCAATCAACAAGGTGAGGACTAACTGATTAATATATAAACCAAGTAGCGTGCAAGACGCCAAAAAAAAGATGACTATTGCAATGCTTCTCAACCAAGGGAATGAGCGATACATTTGTGGGCTATATTCCTATTTTAAGCGATTAGAATTTATGCATTTCTCTGAAAGCTAATTGTTGGCAGCGTATATTACACTTTACTAGAAAAACGATAACCTGCACCGCGTACTGTTTGGATCATAGTATCATGTGAAAACTCAGACAAGGCTTTGCGAAGCCTTCTAATGTGCACATCTACTGTTCTGTCTTCTACATATACATTAGTACCCCAAACATTGTCCAAAAGCTGCTCACGGCTATAGACCCTCTCAGCATGAGTCATAAAAAAATGTAAAAGTTTGAACTCAGTCGGCCCCATATCAATAGGCGTCTCATTAGATGTCACCCGGTGTGACAGAGGATCGAGTTTCAAGCCTTGGTAATCAATGGCATCTTCGCTAGAAGTGGGGGATACACGTCTGATCACCGCTTTCACTCTCGCCACCAATTCTTTTGGCGAAAAAGGTTTAGTCACATAATCATCAGCGCCCGCTTCCAAACCTCTGATTTTGTCTTCTTCCTCGCCTCTTGCGGTTAACATAATGATTGGGATGTCACGCGCATATTCATGTTGTTTAAGTTTTTTTGCAAGTTGCACCCCTGTGCCTCCTGGCAACATCCAATCTAATAAAATCAAATCTGGAAAAGGCTCTACTATTTTGTCTAACGCGATTTGGTAATCTTCAGCTTCAACGGTTTCATAACCCGATTGTTCGAGTACAAATTTTAACATGTCGCGGATGGGAGCTTCATCTTCCACCAGTAAAATACGTTTTGCCATTTTTAAATTCCTTGCTAGAGCAACAACTTGTTAGATTATTCATATTTTGTGTGACATTTTTATTACGGTTAGCATTTTAGTCTACATTTAAGCTTTAAAAACAAAATTTTATTAGAACAAAGGCATTTAAAGCTTTGATTAAACTGTGCCTTAAAATCAATTGTTGCTCAATCAGTTATCTAGACATCTTGTTTATTTTTTTTATTCCGCATATTCTCCATCCGCTGAAAAAATTTAAGGGAATATGAATCTTGAAGTTAAACGTCAAACAAGGGTTATCCAGAAAGCTTCTAGCTAGGGTGCTATCAGTTTATTTCGTACTAACTCTAATAGTGACTGCAGGCCAAATTTTCACTGAGTATTTAAATGCTAAAAGTGATATAGAAGGTGAGCTTAAAACCTTAAAAAACACCTTTAGCACTAGCTTAACCCGCGCCATTTGGGAGCTGAATACGCCTCAAGCAAAATCTATTGCAGTCGGCTTGATGGAATTACCCATAGTTGAAGGCGTCCAGATTCGAGATGAAAACAGCAATTATATTGCCGATTTGGGACGTACATCTAAATTAGTTGGTGAATCTATTACCAAAGGTGTATTGAGAGATCATGCTGGGGGAACCTTTGGTTATAGTTTTCCACTAATATTCGAATTTTCTGGAAGAACATCACTAGTCGGTGATGTCACTTTATATTCAAGTTCAGCCATTATTTTTAGCCGAATAGAAGTCGGCATATTTTTCTTAATTGGCAATGCCATAGTCAAAACTGCATTTTTAGTGTTTCTATTTATGAGTGCATTTCGCACTATGTTGACTAATCCGCTGAATGAACTAACCCAACAGATTACTGATTTCAACTTAGACGACCCTGAATCCTCCAAGCTTGACTTGAGTATCGATGAAGACAATGAATTAAAGGTCCTACAAACGTCTTACAATAAACTCATCGATGAAATGATTGAGTTTCAGTCTAAGCTTGCAGGTACTCAACATGAGTTACAAAAAGCCAATCTAAGATTAGATGATCAGAATATTTCGTTAGAAGAAGAAGTAGCTAAAAAAACAGCCACGCTCAGCAGAATTATGTTGGACTTGGAACAACAAAAAGATGAGTTATTAGTTAATCAACGTGAGCTTCGCCAAGAAAACGAAAATCGACAATTTATCGAAGATGAGCTTCGCAAACGAAATACGGAGTTAGCCACATCGATGGAAACCATTCAAATGGCTAAAGATCAATTAGTTGAATCAGAAAGAATGGCTTCATTGGGTGGCTTAGTAGCCGGCATTGCCCATGACGTGAATACGCCTTTAGGTGTGAGTGTGACAGCCACCAGCTTTTTGCATGACAGAGTCAAAAAACTTCAATCTGCCTACGAGAATAAAAAGCTAACAGGCAATACCATGACCTCATTTTTGTCTGAAGCCGAGCAAACCATTACGCTACTCACCAACAATTTAAATCGTGCCTCCGATCTTATTTCAAGTTTTAAACAAGTTGCTGTCGACCAAACAAGTGAAGCAGAAAGAGAAATCAATGTCAGTGAGTATTTAACTGAAGTCGTACAATCTTTGGCACCAAATTTCAAAAAAACTCAGCATACTATCGATATTCATTGTCCAGACGATTTATCAATCAAATGTGCACCCGGCGTGTTAGCACAAATATTGACGAATATGATTATGAATTCTCTGATCCATGGTTTCGAAGATAAAACCAAAGGGGCGATTAGGCTGGAGATATCTGAGCAAGACAACAATCTTGTTATCAACTATTCTGACGATGGAAGAGGGCTAGATGAAGGCACCCTTAAACGCCATTTTGACGCATTTTTTACTACCCGCAGAGGTAAAGGAGGAAGCGGTTTAGGTACTCACATTATGTACAACCTAGTGACCCAGACATTAGGTGGCGATATTGAAGCATTCAGTAAACCTGGCGAAGGCCTGAAATACATCATTACCATCCCCGTTTAAACAATCAGTCAATAAGGAAATTTCTGACTTTTCACATAGTAGACTAAGTTAATTCCTGATAGTCTCAATGCCCATTTTTTTAACAGCGCGACTCTGCGCAGATGGCTTGTATATTTTTCGAAATCAAGGCGGCACTTGCCGCTTTAGAATAAACACAGTGTTTACTCGAAAAGATAAACAGCCCCTAACTCTTAGCGGATTATTTTATGTGGTTTAAAAACCTAAAGCTTTACGCAATTACCCAAGACATGGACTTCAAAGAGCAAGATTTTGAAGACAAACTTGCTGAATTCAAATTTCGCCCTTGTGGCAGTCAAGAATTAGCCACTATGGGTTGGGCTTCTCCCTTTAATCAAGGCGAGACTTTAATCCACGCAACAGCGGGTAGGATTTGGTTAACCCTAAAGAAACAAGAACGTATATTGCCAGCGGTAGTTGTGAATGCAGAACTCGCAGACAAAGTTGCATTAATAGAAACCGAAACAGGCTCTCCTGTAGGCAAAAAAGCCCAGCAGGATATGAAGCAAGAAATAATTCATCGTTTATTGCCGCAAGCATTCACCAAAAATAGTTACACCCACGGTTTCATCTCTACCCAAGATCATTTAGTGGTAGTAGATTCGTCTGCAGATGGCAAAGCTGAAGCCTTTTTGGCTATGTTGCGTAAAGCCATTGGTTCGTTACCGGTTGTGCCTTTAGCAAGACATTCTGTGCAGGCAGATTTAACCTCATGGTTAAAAGATGACTCAGCGCCTACAGATATTAGTATTTTAGAAGAGGCTGAATTAAAAGCATTGGAAGAAGACGGAGCTATTATTCGTTGTAAAAACCAAGATTTATACAGCGAAGAAATCGCCCATCATTTAGACGCAGGAAAGTCAGTTCAAAAAATTGCTGTTGAATGGAATGAAACACTCACGGCTATTATTCAGGAAGATTTAAGCATCAAACGCCTAAAGTTCACCGATGTGATAAGAGAACAGAACGATGACATACCTAAGGACCAAATGTTAGCCAGACTAGATGCAAACTTTGCGCTTATGTCGGGAGAAGTGGTTCGTTTCGCGAAGCGTTTAAAAGAGATATTTAAATTGGATGATGAAAAGGTGAGCTAACACCAGGAATATTTATAAGTAGATGCTGGTCAATCCAGCATCTACTTTAGATATAGCTTGAAACTTTATAGAAAAATTTGCTTGGCACTATCACGCAGTTCGTTAAATTCATCAGACAGCACGGCAGACAGATTATCAATAATCCCTTTATCTACAGCCGCATTAAAAATCACTTCTTTATGACTATCAAACTTTCCGCAAAGTGCAGCGCCTAACCTGACCAAATCCAAGTATGAAACAGCATCAGAATTAACAGGCAAGTCCTTCCAATTCTGAGCAACATCGACAAACTCTGGCTCAAAGCCCCACTCAGTCATGATACTTGTACCAATTTTACCAGCAAATTTTTCTATCGCCACATCTAAGAATGTTGGGTTAGCAAATACATCAGCATGACGCTCAGCTTCAGTTAGTATAGGTAATACGCCAATATTATGTACCAACGCAGCCAACATCATTGAATCAAGGTTAAGCGCGCGATTTTTGGTTTGTTTGGTATGTACTTGCAATACCGCCATTGAGCTGGCCACAATCTCGATAGTATCCGCCCAAATACGCGACATATACTCTTTTACAATTTCATTTTTGGAAACAAACAGCTGTTCCATTGCTAAAGCAGTAGCGATGTTTTTAATTTGGCGTAATCCAATACGTGTTACAGCCTGCTGTATCGAGGTAACTTTTACACTTCGACCTAAATATGCACTATTAGATATTTTTACCATTCGTGCACTTAAGGATGGATCTTGACTAACAACATCCGCCATTCCGCCTAGGTTGATATCTGGGTTGTCAGCCGCTCTCCTAACCTTTAATGCAACCGCAGGTAAGGTTGGCAGCACCAATGTATCGTTATTAATTTTTTCTATCAAAATAGTGAGAAGTGCGTTTTCTGCAGCCATATGTTTACCTATAATCCTGTCAAAACAAATCGAATACTGGAGTGAGTCTATTAAAATAGAGTCTCTTTTATCCCACCTAAAGTATTTACTGGGTGAGTTAATCTAAATATTACAGCGACTTAACCACTGGATCTAAAAAATTGACTATAAATGCTAGCACACTTTTTTATGATATCTAGATATCTTGATATCTTGAACGCATTAAAAGCTAAAAATTTGTTATATTTCCAGTGATTTAATATAAATAGTGCAATACAACAATAAAAAAGGACGACACAATGAAAATTCTTTCAAAATCATACATTTCAGCCATAGTATTAGTTGTTTGTTCAACATTAGTTTCATCTTGTAATAAACCAGTAAATGACAGCACGCCAATACAGCAAGACAAAGACATATCCGCAAATAAAAATGCAA
>JAWUXT010000141.1:0-8793 GCA_034111205.1 Paraglaciecola sp.
ATGAAAAAACTCCGACCGAAAACGTTTAATAAAGGGCGCATCTAAACCCGCAATCGCGGCAGTGGGGTAGCGAAAACCAATATCACTGTTATTAACAATATAAAAGCCGGGAATTTGTTGCTGCAAAATAGGCTTTACCCCTATAAAAGATTGATAGTCTTGCACTATTAAACTTCTCTCGGGCTCAATGGTCAGCCTGCTGCCATCTGCAGTGATAAATTTAGGGGTTTTGTGATACGCATAATCGTTAAGACCAAGACTTTGCGCATAAGCGTTTCTGGCCATCGCCAGTTCACTAAAAAGAGTATCGTGATTTCGAATATGTTTAAAAAGTGGTCTGTGCTTATGCATAAATTTCTAATAGATGTGTTGCGTGTTATTGGCTGCTGATTATTTATATGGGGTTGCACAAAAAATTACAAGCAATGACCCTAAAACAATAAAATAAGTCGGGATCAACCCGACTTAAATAACAGACACCTACAATCTAAAAGTTAGCTAGCTTTGATATAGAATACGCCAACATCAGCTTGTGTAACTTCTACCTGAGTGCCAGCTACCAAATGTTCATTGGCCTTTAGCTTCCAGTCGATCCCTGAATAATGATATTCAGGGGTCAAATCAGGCGCCACATCTTCCACTAATATAAAACGGTGACCGACCAAATCACCTTGTGCTTTTGTAGTGTCCACCTGCGTTTGCATGTTTTTTAAAGGTTTCCATAACAAAACAGCTGATAATCCAGTGAGCACGCCTGTGCTCAACATTGCCGACAACCAAGTATCTGGAATAATACCCACATACAATAAACCTGCGGTGACCACCGCAGCGCAGCCTACAAAAAATAGCACAAAGGTTGAAAAACCTAACACTGCCACTTCAATTACTAATAAAAGAATGCCGAGAATGAGCAAACTTTCAGCTAAGTTGTTGATTGCCCAGTCCATACACTACCCCTTATTCAACTGATTAATGATGGTCATCGCTTGGGCTACAACACTCGCGGCTTCAGTACTGCTGTCAGGCAATAACACCACAGAGGATTCTTTAGCAATGGCATGTTTGGCTTCAATGGCCTTAGTGGCTAAATCCAATTGTATGGCTTTTTGTCCTTCAGGGGTGACAGCGGCTTCACCTACTTGTCTGAGGGCTTCTGCCTGAGCGTTAGCGACTGCCACTATCGCTTTGGCTTCGCCTTCTGCACGTAATACTTGTTCTTCTTTATCGGCTTCTGCGGCTAAAACAACCGAGGCTTTCTGACCTTCGGCACGATTAATGGCGGCCTGTCTGTCACCTTCAGACTCTAAGATTTGTGCCCGTTTGACTCGTTCGGCCTTCATTTGCGCTTCCATCGCTTCCATTACGGATTGAGGCGGCACAATATCTTTGATTTCATAACGAAGTACTTGGATACCCCATGGACCCGCAGCATCATTGATCGCCGAGACGATATTGATGTTTAACACGTCTCTTTCTTCAAAGGTTTTATCGAGTTCCATTTTACCTAATTCAGAACGCATAGTGGTCTGTGCTAGTTGAGTAACGGCAAACTCGTAATCGTCTATTCCATAGGTGGCCTTATAAGGGTCAAGCACTCGAAAATACAAAACACCATCCACTGACAGCGAGATATTGTCTTTGGTAATAGCACTCTGCTCAGGTACATCTACAGCCTTTTCTTTCAAAGAACGATCCGCGGAAATACGGTCAATAAAGGGTACAATAAAATTTAACCCTGCTTCTTTAGTTGACTGATATTTACCAAATCGTTCTATCACATAGGCGCGGTTTTGAGGGACAAATTTAATTGAGGTTTTAAGTAACACCACCACAAAAACTAAAACGAGTGTTTGTGCGGTTAAAATATAATCAAGTAATACTTCCATGACTGTCTTCCTTATTCAACACGGCAGGGATAGCCGTTGATTAATATGAGGCTAACTCAGCCTCTTTTCAAGTTTTAAAAAGGTAACTAGTTTAACCACGCATAACTGAATTTCATAAACACCGAACGCCCACTTTTAGTCAACGACGTTAGCACATCATCTTGGTAAGCAGAGTCTGAATACCCCACAAAAAATTTGGTGAGTGGATTGAGTTTGTACGAATACAATAATTGAGTGCCTAAACCTTTACTGCTGGCATCCACGTCAAAGGTGTAATTTTGTTGATTCCGCTCAATGTCAGAATAAACCAAAATCAGACGCAAGAATTGGCGCTGATTGAACTGATAGGTTGCACGAAAGTCAGATAGATTCGCAGTAAACAGTTGCTGACTGTTCACATCAAGGTTTTGATAGGTATGGCGCAGTTTGAACTGCAAGCTTTTGCCTACGCTCCAGTTAATTGTTGGGCGCACTAACCATTGTTTACCCAAGCGATTGTTGTCGTAGTCAATATGATCACCAAAACGCATAAATGTACTGAAATACCACGATGGGCTGGGTCGCATTTCAAAATAAAAACTGCCCTGTCGCTCAGTGAATAATGTGCTGTTGTTAGTGATACTCAGAATACTGGGATCATCACGAAGCCCTACTTTATCGCGCGTTAACAAGCTTATTTCAAAGTAGGACTGCAAGCGACCATTCATGCTTAGATGTACTTCGGACTCTTTCTCGATCAGTTCGTTATTATCGTTATGGCTGATATCCCAGTCACCGGATAGTCTGACTTTATTCCACCAAGTGTTTTCACTGTACCAGTTGTAACCACCACCCACTACCGACTGATGACGGTCAGCCAAAGAGCCAAAACCTAAATCAGTGCGAATACCTGATCCGCGGCTATTTCGGTTTAAAAAAACATTCCAATTCCGCTCCTCGTGGGTATAGCTGACACGATAAGCATTACCACTAAAAGCGTCGGTATTTTTCAAGCGTAAGGCGGTCTCTGAATAGTCCTCGTTCTGCTCACAGTTGTTGTCGCAAAACTCTGTGTATAGGTCAATTGGATATTGGGTATCTGAACGTAATATTTGTGCCCGAAAGGTATCGTTATCTGTAAGTTGATATTTAGCGTCAATAGCATTGACGTAATTGTAATACCCCTCTGCGTCACGCAAAGTGCCGGTCCAGCCAACTGAAAGTTGTTCAGATAAATCATAACGGTAGCGCAGGGCTAAATTGAGTGATTCCTGTTCGACATTAGCAATACTAGAGCCTAAGTTACCCGGCACCAAGAAGGTTGTAGATTCATCATTGGCAACAAAAAAACCAAAGGTATGTTGATCGATTCGCCCAGTCACTTTAGCGCCATAATCAGGTGCGCCTACATTACGGGTATAAACCAAATTATAATTACTCGAAAAATAATCTGCATTTTCTAAGAAAAACGTACGTTTTTCATCAAAAAACAGCGCAAATGTATCGTTAATACTCAGCTGAGCCACGTCAGCTTCCACTTGTGAAAAATCTGGATTGAAAGTGGCTTGTAAAGAAACTTCTGGAGTAACCCCCCACTTCAGGTCTAAGCCTACTTCTTTGTTATCAGAGTCTTGCCACTCTAGGCTTTCGTCTAGGTCACGACTCTGCCCTTTGCCCAACACTAATGTGGGTATTAAAGCCAAATTTTTGCCTTGTTTGGCTTGTTTGAAACCACTAATAGCGCCCATCTGACACAAATTGCAGGAGTTGTTGCGGTCTCGAGGCATATTCGAAATACGTAAACGATCTGCTCTTGGGTAATAACGAACCAGTTCAGCGCCCCAAACTTTACTCTCGTTACCCTCTTCAAAGTTTAAAATACGCAACGGAATAGCCACTTCCACCTGATAACCATCAGCAACAATTTTACCTGCCGATTGCCAGATACCATCCCAACTATCGCTTTCGCCACCCGTCATTTCATTTTGAATCGAATCTGCTTGAATACCATGAGGATTCACAAAAAACTGGTAAGCTAAACGACTATCATTAAAGGTATCGAGCTTAATCCCGACTAAATCATCACTCCATATACCATCGCGATCGCGATAAAAAGCACTGATGTTTTCTACCTTAGGATCTTGGGCTATAAATGCCACATATAAGGTGTCACCATTTTCAAATATTTTGACTTTAGTGGTGACTGGTGGACGAGTATTTTCAAATGGGCGAGTAACATATTTGAGTTCCAACTGTCTTGCTTGCTGCCACTGAATATCATCAAGTTCGCCGTCGATCTTAATTTTTCCAGCTATGTTAGGAATGTCTAATTTAGCGAAATCATTTGAAATATTGACTTTAGAAGCGGCTTGTTTGGCGTAAGTAAAATTAGTGTAGACAAAAAGAAGCATTAAGCAGATAAACGTTCGAGACATGAATAAAGGTTCCGATTAACAAAATTGTAAATCCAATATCAAGCTTGGATAATTTGAAAAAGGGTAAACTAAATGCGTAAAAAAAACATCTTTATGCGTTAAATCAACCTGTTAGCCAGACAAGTTGCATATGCACCTATTATGCTCAGAATGTCTGACTTGATACCGCCTATGACAGCAATGCACAATTTATGACTAACGGATGTGTCAGGTCACGATGTATCACACAAACGCTGAAGAACCTTCGAGCCATAGAAACGCTGCATACATTTTGTTGCTGGTGATAGCTAGTTTTTTAGTTTAGGTAAAGGCAATCACTAGCCTTTACCAGTTAACAGTTTTATTTAATTAGGTTTAAAAAGACCTTAATCTAAATTTAATTCACGAGTCATATTTTCGTTTTTATCGCGGTGCACAATGACGTTATCTTCGATTCGTATGCCACCAAAAGGTCGTAAGCTATCAACAATATTCCAGTTAATATATTTGGATTGCTCGCTGCTTTTTAGATCTGCTAATAAGCTATTAATAAAATATAAACCTGGTTCAATAGTAAAGACTTGTCGTGCTTCGATGGTGCGAGTATTTCGCAGAAATGGATGAACATCAGGGGCGGGATTAGGGGTACCTCTGTCATCCGAGACGTGCCCAGCCACATCATGTACTTGCAAACCAAGAAAATGCCCAATTCCGTGGGGATAAAAAGTATTAACAATACCCGATTCAAGCATATCATCAGCATTCAAATTCACGATACCCGTATCACATAAAAGTGCTGCGACTTGATGATAAGCACTGCTATGAATTTGAACATAAGACACGCCTGGTTTTAACTCATTCACACATTGTTGAGTAATTTTATGCATAGACTCAATTAGGTCTGAAAACACGCCATTTTCTCGAGCATAAGTGCGAGTAATATCGGCTGCATAACCATTAAAATTTGCACCCGCATCAATCAAAAAAGAACGGGCTTGGGTAGGCGCTTCTGTTTCTACATTGGTATAATGTAATATTGATGCGTTTTCATTTAGCGCCACAATATTATTATAGGGAACTTGGTTATCACTTTGCCTAACAGCACGAAGGTAAGCCAAATTAATATCAAACTCACTTAACCCTTGTTCAAAAGCAATTTTCGCTGCTCGATGCCCATTAACCGCGATACGGTTTGCTTCACGCAGACACACTAATTCGTAATCTGTTTTATACGCTCGCTGGTAATGAAGGTAATGCATGACTCTATCAGGATTCACCAATTCAAAACCCAAAGCCTTAGCTACCTCAATATATTCGCCTATATAAGCATATTTACTTTTATCAAAAGGTAGGTGTTTTTCCACAGCATCAGCTTGGGTCAGTAAAACTATATCGAATTGCTGAGCCCAGAAATCGTTTGGCTCATCAGGCACTTTATGCCAGAAATCTTTGGGTCGGTAAAATACTAACTTTGGCTTATCAACGCCGTTCACAATCAGCCAACAATTTGGGTTATCAATTACAGGCAACCACGCCTTAAACTGAGGATTTACTTTAAATGGGTAATGGTTATCGTCTAAAAACAAGCGTTTACCTTGCCCCGAATGGATGATCAAACCTTCAATACTCTCCCGCTGAATAGCTTCACGGGTGCGGCTTTGTAATTCTGAAATATGCTGTGGATAGGTGTGTGCTAACTTTACTTGAAGTGTTTGAACTGACATACCAGACTCTCATCAAAGAATATAATTGTAGATTAACATAAGCTTAGGGCTTTTGGCCTTGCGTATATTGTAGAGAAGTAGCTAACTTTTTGGTTGTATTTCCATATTAGCTAATTTCTTAAACAGGTTCTCACTGCCACCTAAGTGTTGGCTGTATATTTGCTGATATGCCAGCACCGCTTTAACGTAATTACGCGTTTCTTTATAGGGAATAGTTTCTATCCATAAGTCCAAGGGCATATTACCTTTTTCAGGTAACCACTGTTGTACTCTTCGCCAACCAGCATTATAAGACGCGGTCGCCAATATGGCATTATTATCCATTTTATCCATCAGATAACGCATATATTGTGTACCCAGTTCAACATTTCGGTTGGGATTTAATAAGCTATTTCTTCTAATTTTTTTCTTGGCGAGATAACGTGCCGTACCTGGCATTACTTGCATCAAACCCAAAGCACCAGCATGAGAGGCAGCGTCTGGCATAAAAGAGCTTTCACGTCTGACGATGGCAAATGCCCAGGCTACATCAATATTATTTTTCTTAGCGTTGCTTTGCAACTGACTGTCAAAAGGCATCGGGAAACGTCTGCTCAAATCATCCAGATAACCTGAATTGGAAAAACCAAAAATAGCTTGATCATGCCAATCCTGTTGGCTGGCCAGCACCGCTGCGGTTACCTTCTGTTTCTGAGTCAATTGAGTTTGCAAAAAGATCCACTCACGTCTAGCACTAAGATTGCGGCCTAACTTCCTGAATTCAAAAGCTCTTTGTGCAGCAGGCAATGAAGCCACCTTATCTATTTCCTCTTTCGGGATGAGTAATGGATTATCATTTAAGCTAGGCATTTCAGACAACTTTCCGCTTGCTAAAAAACCGTAGTAATGACGCTGTTTGGCCAATTTATGTAAGCCCACGTCAGCTAATTCTTTGGCACCTACTTTATCGTAAGCTTGGGCTTTCCAGTATTCAAACACGTTATCGTCGGCTGAAGCAGCGGGCACAAGGCTTATCACATCCAATGCGTCTTGCCAGTTATTTTGCCTTAATACATGAGCTAAATGCCATCGTAGTAATTCAGCATCAGGTTCTAAACTTGTGGCCTTTTCTAACCAAACTTCAGCTTGCTCGTGATCTGCTAGCGCTAAAAAAATAGCAAACCGATGCGATATTTGTTTTTGTTGTGAGAGTGAAAAAGCAAATCGGCTCGACAGCTTCTCCCAACTACGTAATGCTAAATCCCTGTTATTGCTGATAAGCCTTTTTAAACCGTATACCAAAATCTCAGTTTCGAGCTCTGGGTATTTTCCCGGAAAGTTTGATAAACGAGAGACTTGGCTAGGTGAGCGACGTACCTTTAACCAAATATCGCCTAAATATTGCTGATCCTTTGGCATCAAGGTTTTTAAATACGGGATCAGCGTGTGATTGCCCCCATCAGCCGCCAAAGACATTCTTTTCCAAATTAAGTCTGACGAACGCTTGCCAGCCTTTTGCCACTTACTAAATAATTCATCACAGTCATTAGGCTGGGACTGGCCTACTACCCAAAGATTTTCTGCCAGCTCAAATGCTTGGGCATCTGAAGGGTCTTTTTGCAGCAACATATCTGCGTAACGACAGTTTAAAGTGACATTACCCATATCTCGATAAAAATGGCTAAACAGTTCGGGCTGATTTTGTTTAGCTAAGTACAGCAACCACTTTTTGCGCAAAGGCCTGTCTAATGGAGAAAATTCATATTCGGCTAAAAAACGTTCTATTTGTTTTTTATTCGCCATAAAAGGAAACTTACTTAAGGTTTTTAATTCAACGTAGGGCTTTAAAGGGTAACCCTCCAGTTGTTCCATTAGTTCTTTAAAGGCACTGCTATTAGGGTTATACGCAAGCCTCTCTGCTTGAATAAAAAGCTTTCGTTGCTGCTCAAGGCCAAGTTTAGGTGCGGCGACTGCCGTTTGAGTAAATAAGACAGCAGTAATCACGATGCATAATAAGTAGCGAATAGTCACAAATTCCAAAATATAAAAAAGATACCAACCATATAATAGGCTTGATACTAACAAACTTGCTTAGTTATTTAAGAGAGTATTTTGGATAATTCACACATTAACTGGCATGACCAGTTGAATTGACTATATTCACCCACATGTAACAATTCATATTATGTTTTGTTAAAAGTTAGGTTGCCCTTTCCAAGTCTTTTAACAACAATTCATATAATCTGTTCTCGGAGGGCCATTTGCCTCTTCCCAACCCACGCTTTGGCGATAGCCACAGGAGATGATAATGATATACGAAGGTAAGAGCCTCACAGTTAATTTACTGCAAGATGGCATTGCAGAATTAGTATTTGATGCGCAAGGTTCAGTGAACAAGTTTGATCGACAAACCGTTGCAGAATTAGATGCAGCGACGCAAGCGCTTGTAGCCCATTCAGAGGTAAAAGGTGTAGTAGTCCGTTCAGCAAAATCGACTTTTATTGTAGGTGCTGATATTACTGAATTTACTTCCTTGTTCGAAATGCCAGACGAAGAAGTACTGGCTTGGGTAGGCAAAACCTCCCAAGTATTTGACCGCTTTGAAGACTTACCTTTCCCAACTATCGCAGCGATAAACGGCTTTGCATTAGGTGGCGGTTGTGAAATGACCTTAGCTTGTGATTTTCGTGTGGCAGATTCCAGCGCCAGCATAGGCTTCCCAGAAGTGAAACTAGGCTTAATGCCGGGCTTTGGTGGCACAGTGCGTCTTCCTCGCCTAATTGGTGCAGATAACGCACTAGAGTGGATGAC
>JAWUXT010000142.1:0-7525 GCA_034111205.1 Paraglaciecola sp.
AGATGTTAGCAACTGAGGCAACTACGGCAACAATTAGACCCACTAGTAAAAAACCGCCCATAAAAGAAAAGTCTTTTTTGGTGGTTAATACATATCCAGATAATCCGAAAAATTCTAATGCTGTTGTACCAAGAGCTTGAAGAATTGTTTCAGACCCACCTGGAAAGCCTGCATAATGATTTAACATTGGCCCTAAAGAAGCGCCCAATAAACCTGTAAAGACAAACACAAACAAAATGCCCATTGAGCTCTGTGCTGCTTTATTAAGGAAGAAAATCATTACTAGCGCACCTAGACTCATCATCATAGCTGTGCCTCGGCCTAGACCCATTGACATTGCTATTCCGGCACAAACTGCGCTGAATGTTAATGTCATCGCCAACAACATATAAGTATTACGAAGTACTTTGTTGGTTTGCAATGCGGAGGCTTCACCTGCACTGCTGTAAGAAGATCTTTGTTCCATTGTATTCTCCAAAACGTAAGTTAAAATGATTCTATATTTATAGTGTCTTTGTATGGGGTTTGGTTCACTTTTTCAAGTAATAACGTATTTAATTTTTCATTAATTCTTCATTCCAATCGTAACTTGATGTAAATGCGCTCAATCCGTTCAAACAATAATCAATCAGTCGCTTTTATTAAATTAGGACTTTACAAGCCTTAGAAACGTCACTATTATTCGCATCCTCAATTCGGGGCAGCAAACAAGTTTAGTTCTGCAGTAACGAATTGTAGTAAACACGGATAGCTGGCAGAGCTCGGTTTAATGCACCTGACTTGAAATCAGACGTAGGGTCAAACCTACCGGGGGTTCGAATCCCTCGCTATCCGCCATATTCAAATGAACCCGCTTAATTGCGGGTTTTTTGTATTTGTAAGATAGACAGACTAAAACCCCTAGTGATGTTAGTTTCAAGTATAATACTAAGTAATCCCATCCGGTCGCCCAATTACTTAACAAGCACTACCATCCCTAAAATTATGATTTCATCTGCTTTTCCTCTCTCGTTATTTTTACTAATTTAAAACCCTTTCACTGTCCAATGCTTGTTTTGCCTGACTTTTTATCTGTTCGGCCAAATCCATTGGTAATCCCAGTGCACTGGCTAGTTTATGCAAATAGTTGTGTTCAGAAGCATTATCTAAATCAATCGCCAAACAAGAGGCTAAATACACTTCAGATTTTTGCTCCATGCCGTGTGTGTTATGTGCCAATTCTTCAACATAAATAGGTTGTCTGAGTAGGTCAAAGACTAAACCTTTCATTTCACTGCTCAAAGACATCTGCTCCACGGCATCGAAAATCCGCTTTTGTTCAATTTCATCAATATGTCCGTCAGACTTAGCAGCGCCAATCATGGCTTTTATCAACGTCAGTTGAAATTCTTGCGAAATCTCTGGCGCCGATACTTGATTATCGGAGTACTGAGATTGTGGGGCTGGTGCTACGCTTTGCCTTGGAATTTGCCCTGAAATCTGTCCTGAGTTAATATCTGATGATGGCTGATTATTCTGCTGCCAGTTTTTATAAGCTTTGAAAGCGATACCGCCTATTAACGCTGCCCCTCCAACTGTGGCAGCCTTACCAGCAAATTTTCTACCTTTTTTGCTGCCTACTAGTAGAGCCATGACGCCACCGGCGGCGGCTCCACCCATTAAGCCGGAACCAAGGCCACTACTTTTAGTATCATGTTGAGTTGAAGAACTACTATTACTCGAACCAGTAAACTGATTTATCAAGTTTTGAAAATTCATATACCAACATCCTTAAATATGAATACAAGGTCTAATCACTTTGTATTTTAACTTATGACTATGATGATGAATTCTCACTCACAGTAAAAGTCGTATTTTATTTAAGTAAAGCTCGTAAATAACGATGTTTCTGATTTTAATCAACACTGCTAAACATCACTGAAGTACAAGCAGCCATAACTACATTGATATGGCTTGCTTATGCAAACAGCAATGTGCGAGCAGTATCACAAATTGCTGCTACTGCGGGATGTTTAACTTTTCGTTCAGCGGTAATCGCATAAAACGTTTGTTTAATAGCTTCCACTTTACCGACTATTTCTACGTTGAAGTTAAAGCATACTTCTTCTGCAATGATTGTCGGCATAAAAAAGATCCCAAGACCTGCTTGACCAAAAGACTTCATCAAAGCGCTGTCATCAAACTGGCCTCTTATATTAGGGAATATTTGTTGCTCTTCTAGCCAGTAGTCTACTGAACGGCGGATGGCATATTGTGAGGTGGGTAACAACATGGGCGCATTGTTAAGTGAGTGGGGGAAGTTAGCTTTATATTTTTCTGCAAGCTGTTTACACGCAAAAAACGTTAAGCTACTTTCACCAAGCTTATGATTATATGCCTTGATACTCAGCGATCCAGTTAAAGGTGTATCACTGAGTACCATGTCTACTTTGTGTATGGCCAAGTCTGCTAGGATACTTTCAACGGGCCCTTCACGACTTGTTAGGGTGATATCTTGATCAATTTGCAATCCGGGTTCAATAATTTTTTGTACAATCGTTTTTGGTAATGCACTGGCAGCACTGACGATAAATTCAGCGGGTCCTAGTTGTGGGTTACCACGCAACACATCCCCTAGCTCTCTGCCCAAGTCAAAAATTTCATCTGCGTAACTCAGTACTAAACGGCCCGTTTCGGTAAGCCGTAAGCCGCGTCCTTCTCTGGAAAATAGGCGGTTTCCAATATTATCTTCTAACAGTGAAAGCTGGCCACTTATGGTTTGTGGTGTGATATGTAATTTTTCACTCGCTTTGGCAATGCTGCCTTCATGGGCTACCATCCAAAAGTAATGCAAGTGTTTGTAATTTAAGTTCGCGGCCATTTTTATGTCTCTCGTAGAAAAATAAAGCATCGGTTTACTCGATGTACTTAATAAACAATAAACGATTTTTTCTTTGTATTGTATGTTGCTAACTTTAATTAGCAACATACATTTATCATCGCAAAGCATTGTTAGATGATGATCCTATTATCGCAATACAGAGGTTTCTAATATGTTAGTAAATATTCAATCCAGACATTTTTCACTATCTGAAGCACTAAGCAAGTATGTAAAAACCAAAGTGCAAATCATGCTCGGCAGGTATGAAGCGAAAATCATTAGAGCTGATGTCAGTTTATTTGATGTCAATGGCCCTAAAGGAGGCGAGGATAAATGTTGTAAGATTGTCGTAAAAATTAATGGTGCCAGCTCGATTGTAGTCCAAGAAACTGCCGAAGATTTATACGATGCAATTAATACTTGCACGCGTCGAGGTAGAAGAGCCGTTAAGCGGCAACTCAGCATTCATGTTAGAACACGTAGAAACATCAAAGAAATTTTACTATTGACCAGCAAAGAAGCTGAAATGCAAAATACTCTGACTTAACTACATATGCCTAAGGTGCTCTGTTTAACCGCATCGAGAGCACCTTCTAGGTATCCAGGATCCATGCTCGCAAATTCACTGCCTATAAAGTGCAAGTGAAGTGCATCAAGTTCTTGCTGATGTTTTGAGAGCGTAAATTCAGGATGACGAGAAGCTTCAAGCCTATCTTTTGAGGTACATGTAAATTCATCTTCAGCCCAATCTTTGAAAAAACATTCTGTAAAATCTAGGGCATCTGGTCCATAACAGGAAACAAGTTGCGCTACACAGGCGTCTTTCAGTTGCTGTTCTGTCATTTGGCTTCTGCGTGATGAAGGCCATCCAATAAAACCGAATAAACCATGATTCTGATGGGGATCGGTAGATGCGTCATGTGTTTCAACCATTGGCCCAGTTTGACTGAATAGCTGTCCTGAAAGACCCTTTTTACGCCAAAATGGTGTAGCGTAATTGGCCACAAATTTAGCTTGTCCAGCCATCCAAGTTTGTGAGTTTTGAAGATCGCTTATTAACAATTTGGATAACCAGTGTTTATCCATTAGGTATTTAGCAATGATCCTCGGAGGCATTGCTAACATCAATTCGTCGCTACTAAACGTTTGCTCAATACCATTATCACTTCCCGACTAAGGCGGATTTAGGAGCCGAGTTAGCGCGGCAATATACAAACAAGTTTATGTTTGCTTTAGGTGATCCGGTCGAACTAACAAAAGCACATAAAAGTCCGGTTCAGATGTATGCAACACAATTTAGGCGGGCTTTGCTTGAAGATAAGAAAATGTGCCTGTGTGGCTTATTAGGAGCAGAGACAGGTTGTTTACCGGATAAAGTTAAACAAGAAACAAAACGATTCTTCAGATTAAATTTGGAATGGTTACAAGTGGCGCATCAATTAAATGATCCCAATGACGTTGAGCAAAAAGCAGCGAATACCTTGTCATTATTAGAGGGAGCAATGATGGTGAGCAAAGCGTTAGGTGACAATCATTTTTTCGACCAAGCGACGATTGGCTTGAGGTAAATGGTTAAAAGATAAGCTAACAACTCTACTTATTGTGACTTTCAGTATGGTTTTGTTATTTAATCCTTTATGCTCTTTGATATCGATAATGTTGTTCATGAATAAGTATGATCACCCTCAATAAAAAAAACAATCATCGTGTGCTTAAAAAAGATGCCACCCAGATACCGCTTAATTGCCGTTGTGGTGGGAAGGCTAGTAAACCACAAGCCATTGCAGATTGTGAAAATAGATGGGTTATTCGATGTCAGGTTGAACAATGTTATGCGTATAACATTGGACAAGGATTAGTAGATACAATCCAAGGTTGGAACAGACTCAGTACACATTTTTACCGTTAAAAATTAAAGAGACCCTTACCTTGATTAAACTGCTGTTAGTCGATGACCATGAATTAGTCAGAACCGGAATCCGTCGTATTTTAGAAGATGTATCCGATTTTGAAGTCGTAGGTGAAGCCACTAATGGTGAAGATGCTGTGAAATTTTGTCGAAATCATGCACCAGATTTGGTGTTAATGGACATGAGTATGCCCGGAATTGGCGGCTTAGAAGCGACAAAACAAATTTTACGTTTTTCTGAGAATACCCGCGTCATAGTATTATCCGTTCACAAAGAAAATCCTATCCCCGCCAGAGTCATGCAAATGGGAGCGTTTGGTTACCTAACTAAAGACTCTGATCCTGAGGAAATGATAAAAGCGATTTATAAAGTGGCCGCAGGCCAAAAATATGTGTCGCCCGACATAGCACAGCAAATTGCACTTGGGCAACTTAATTTGAGCGGCAGCAATCCTTTTGATCAATTATCTGAACGAGAGCTCGAAATAACCTTAATGCTGACCAAAGGTGCCAAAGTGCCTGATATAGCGGTGTATTTAAATATCAGTGCCAAAACAGTTAACACTTATCGTTACAGAATGTTTGGGAAACTCAACGTCAGTACCGATGTTGAGCTTACCCACCTTGCATTGCGCCATAAATTAATACTGACGGATCAAATGTAAGATTAGCGACTTCAATGAGTATTAATATTGCAGAGCCTTTTGATCACCAAGCCTTCCTCAAAAATCTGACCAATCAACCGGGCGTTTACCGGATGTACAATCAGAAAGAGGAGGTGATTTATGTGGGAAAAGCAAAAAATCTAAAAAAACGTGTGGCCAGTTATTTTCGAAGCACTGTTGACAGTATAAAAACCCGTTCGCTGGTGAAGCAAATTTGTGAAATGGACGTTACAGTTGTTCACAGTGAAGCCGAAGCTTTTATTCTCGAAAATAACTATATAAAGAAATATAAACCTCGCTATAACGTGCTGTTAAGAGATGATAAATCTTATCCCTTTATCTTTTTATCTGATCATACTCACCCAAGGTTAAGTAATCACCGTGGTCCCAAAAAGCTAAAAGGTGAATACTTTGGTCCCTATCCGAGTGCTTGGGCGGTGCGCGAGAGTTTACGTACTATGCAGCGGCTGTTTCCTATTCGCCAATGCGAAGATAGCTATTACCGTGCCAGAACCCGCCCTTGTTTACAGTATCAACTTCAACGCTGCGCTGGCCCTTGTGTAGAAGGACTAGTGAGTAAAGAAGAGTACTCACAACAAGTGCAATACGCGCGATTATTCCTAAAAGGTAAAAACAAACAGGTTATCGATTCACTGGTGGGAAAAATGGAACAAGCCAGTATCGACCTTAGATTTGAGGCCGCAGCTCGTTATCGTGACCAAATTGGCGCTTTAAATAAAGTACAAGAACAACAATGGGTCAGTGGCAATCAACAGGAAATGGACGTATTTGGCTTTGCCTACCGCAACGGTATTGCAGTTATTCAATGCATGTTTATTCGTGATAACAAATTACTTGGTAGCAAAAGCTTTTATCCGAAAGTGCCAGCTCAGTCGAGCGACGCAGAAGTATTTCAATCTTTTGTCTTACAGTTTTACCTTGCTGGCAATAAAATTATCCCCCAGCAAATCGTGATCCCTTGCGAATTAGAAGAGCAGACCGCCATTGAGGAAATGTTAAGCAAGCAAGCCGAACGTAAAATTCAGTTCTACAAAGGCGTCAGAGACGAAAAACGTCGTTACCTTGACTTAGCTAATACTAATGCCGAAATAGCTTTAGAGTCGCGGCAAAGCCATCAAAAATCGGTGTTTGCTCGTTATATCGAATTAGAACAAATTTTAGAGTTTGAACAACCGATCCAGCGTATGGAATGTTTTGATATTAGCCATACGTCTGGTCAACAAACCGTTGCGTCTTGTGTGGTGTTTAATAGGGAAGGGCCCTACAAAACCGATTATCGCCGCTATAATATAGAAGGTATTACCCCTGGGGATGATTACGCAGCCATGGCCCAAGCACTTGCGCGGCGTTATCGCGATGTAAAAGACGAGAGTAAAGTTCCAGACATTTTATTTATTGATGGTGGTAAAGGGCAACTCGCTCAAGCAGAAGCCTACTTCGACGATTGGAAACGAGAAAAAAAGCCACTATTAATTGGTGTTGCCAAAGGTAGCAGTCGTAAGGCAGGTTTAGAAACATTGATAATGGCAGGTAGTCACGCCACTATTCCTATGGCCGGTGATTGTGCCGCCTTACACTTAATTCAACACATTCGTGACGAAGCGCACCGTTTTGCTATAACTGGACACCGACAACGTCGTCAAAAAGAGAAAACCACCTCTAAGCTGCAGACTATACCGGGAGTGGGGGCGAAAAGAAGACAAAGTTTGCTTAAATATATGGGCGGATTACATGGCATATTGCAGGCTAGTAAAGGCGAAATTGCTAATGTTCCGGGTATCAGCGAAGAGCTTGCCGAAATTATTTATGACCATATTCACAATTGAGCTTTGAAATAATGCACTGCATGTGGGTTAATAGCTATGTTTCAGAGCCTTATACATTCATATTACGATTACAGGGAATGCAGAGAAGTTAGATGTGGACTATTCCTAATATCATTACCATGGTCAGAGTGTTACTTATCCCTGTGTTTGTTTTCGTCTATTTTTTAGATTGGAAATGGGCACACCCAGCGGGTGCATTTATATTCTGGTTTGCAGCCATCACCGATTGGTTTGACGGTTACCT
>JAWUXT010000143.1:0-30493 GCA_034111205.1 Paraglaciecola sp.
GTTTGGACGTTCATCGACCGGTTCAATTTTTCCGAAGCTCATATTATCGCGCTTTTGTTTGCAATCCTTCTCTGCATGAAGGGCTACAAACGGCAATGATAAAATCAGGTCGTCTTCAAGAGTTTGAAATAAATTGATTTCTCCCTGGTCATTGACCTCAACCGGTTCGTAAACATCCGGTAACTCATCTTTGTCTTCTTCTTTAGCACTCTGCACGGGGCTAAAACAAAAAGACACATCCATAGGATGATCAAAGACTTCATTACATCTCTCACAGATAAGTGATGTAGAACATGCCATATGACCTTGAAAGTAAGTAAGACCCTGCTCGTCTTTAGCAAACTTAATTTCAACATCAATTTCTTTGGTAATATCAGCAACCGCCCCAAGCAGTCTAGGCATTTCAGACGACAAAACAACCCCCCGATAATCGGAGCGTATAGTGGCGTTTTTAACTGGGTCTACCAGCTTGGGAAGTTTCACTCTCTGCATAGCGCGCGCATATTATAGAAACAACTCAACTTAGTCAAAGAAAATCATAGTTAATGACACTAGGCACAGCATTTTATATGCTTTGCCTATTATATTAAGAAACAGTACCCAATATTTATGAAAATCATTCTTGCGTCGAGTTCCACATACCGCCAATCCATTTTACAGAAATTGCATATTCCATTCTCTTTTACTGCACCCGATATTGATGAATCTCCAATAGATGGTGAATCAATTTCAGCACAGGTAGCACGTCTTGCAAAAAATAAAGCGTTAGCCATAGCCACAGAAATAATGAATATGAATAGTTACGTCATTGGCTCAGACCAATTGGCCAGTTTTAACGGTAAGGTGTTAGGTAAACCTGGAGACTTTACTACCGCTAGGCAACAGCTGTTGATGTTCAGTGGCCAAACGGTCAAGTTTTATACTGGGTTGTGCTTAGTTCATTCAACTACAAAACAAATAGCACCGCAAATAGAACAAACAGTAGAGACGTTTGATGTGAAATTTAGAACCTTATCTGAGAAACAAATTTCAACATACTTACAGATTGAGCAGCCATACGATTGCGCAGGCAGTTTTAAATGTGAAGGTTTGGGTATTGCTCTGTTTGAATCACTCGATGGTAGAGACCCCAATTCATTAATTGGTTTACCTTTGATTGCATTAATAGATTTATTTACAAATATGTCAGTGGACTTATTTGATTATATGCAGCCAGCAAATAACTTAAACATGTAGCAATAATTCATCCAAGGTATCAATCACCGCCAACGGTTTATGTTTTTGTAAAGCATCCACATTATGTACCCCAAAACTGACACCTATGCGGTCCATATTTATTGCTTCAGCCATTGCCATGTCATATGTTGTATCGCCAACCATTAACACTTGATCCACTGACAAATTTAATTCAGCTAATATTTGCTGCAACATATCTGGAGACGGCTTACTTTGCGCATCATCTGCAGTTCTAGAAACACTGAAAAAGTGTTGGGTATTAGAATGTTGCAAATTGTGGTCTAAACCCTGCCGAGCTTTTCCAGTCGCTACGGCTAATATATAACCTTGTTGTTTTAGTTTTCCCAATAATTCTATTGCACCGCTGAAAAGAGGACTGCTTACTTGTGTATGGTCTTTAAAGTGTTCTTTATAAGTAAGCAGAAGATCCATTGCGGCTTTTTCATCGTCGATATTAAATAATTTTTGTAACGCTGGTAACAGACTAATCCCAATCACATCTTTTGCTTGGGCATAATTTGGGATAGGTAAACCCATATATTTGGCACTGGATTGCATAGTTTCAACAATCTTACCGACAGAGTCCATCAGTGTACCGTCCCAATCAAACACAATTGCTTTATATTTCACTTCTGAGTCTCTTTAAAACACTCACCAAAGTGGGTTCTAAGGGTGCTTTATAGGTAACACGTTCTTCAGTATTTGGATGAATAAAAGCCAAAGAGTGTGCATGCAAAAATAATCGCTTAAGACCTAACTTGGATGTTCTTTGATCAAAATCTTTATCGCCGTACCTGTTATCAGCAGCAATCGGATGACCAGCATGTAAACAATGTACTCGAATTTGGTGAGTACGGCCTGTAATAGGCGAAGCTTCAACTAACGTAGCTTGGTTAAAAGATTCTAAAATACGATAACGTGTTTCTGATGGTTTACCCTCATCATTAACCAACACCACTCTTTCACCAGACTTTAAAGTGTTTTTTAATAATGACGCTTTAACCTTAAAACGATTAGCGGGCCATTCTCCAGCAACCAAGGCTTGGTAACGTTTGTCTACTTTTCGATCTCTAAGCTGTTCATGCAGGCTTTTTAATGCTGAACGTTTTTTAGCTATTAATAAACAACCCGATGTATCGCGATCTAGCCGGTGCACTAACTCTAAAAACTTTTGTTGTGGGCGTAACGCTCGAAGCGCTTCAATCACCCCAAAACTCAAACCACTGCCACCATGTACTGCTGTACCAGAGGGTTTGTTCAATACAATCAAGCAGTCATCTTCGTATAAAATGTGATTTTCTAAACTAGATACCTTGTTCAGTTTAGTAGAAGGTAAATCTGTAGGCTCAGATACGCGAACAGGAGGAATCCGCAACTCATCGTTGGGCTGTAATTTATACTCGGGCTTAACCCGTTTTTTGTTAACTCTCACTTCACCTTTGCGTAAAATGCGATAAATAAGGCTTTTAGGCACTCCTTTTAAGAAAGTGCGTAAATAGTTATCTATCCTTTGCCCTTCAAGCTCAGGTTCAATAGTAACAAATTGTACTTTTTGAAATAATAGGTCAGTCATAGGCGCACATTGTAACTGAATTGCTATAGTAGATGTCCAGTATTTTAATGTCTTGCCAGTGTCAGTGCTTTAATGTGATAATAGATTGGTTTTAAAACATGTAATGAATGTTTAAAACAAACAGATGGATTAATCAGTTCTGTATGCAAAAACGACCAATTTGTCGTGCCTCGTTTATCATAAAACGTGACTTGCAAGCCTAATACGGCTAATCAACTGTGAAGTGAGTAACTTTTCACAGGCTTGATTAAACAGAACCCTTACATCAGCGATACAATTAACCTATTGATCGCCATTGATGTAAAGAATACAAAAGAATTGACAAGATATTTGAAGAACGAAGTAGCCAGACAAGCATTCTTTTTTCGAATACAACTAAGTTTTAAATAACGTATCAGTAAGCTAAACACGTAGCCTTGTTTAGCACCTATAAAATATAGGTAAAGTGTTCAAAAAAAACAGTGCATTAAACAATTAATGGTAATAACACTTAGGCGCAAAAAAACTTAACTTTTAGTCTACAGCCGTGAGGTTGCATTGAATAATTGTCACATTACTGCGTAGTTCTTTACTTGTGGTGATCGGTACTTTACCGAGCTAACAAGAATGAAAAGAATGTTAATCAATGCCACTCAGCTAGAAGAATTGCGAGTTGCACTTGTAGATGGTCAAAAACTGTATGATTTGGACATTGAAAGTCCAGGTCACGAACAAAAAAAATCTAATATTTATAAAGGTACTATTACCCGCGTAGAGCCTAGTTTAGAAGCCGCATTTGTCGATTACGGTGCAGATCGTCACGGTTTTCTTCCTCTAAAAGAAATTGCCAGAACTTACTTCCCTCAAGGTTATAGATTTGAAGGTCGCCCGAATATTAAAGAGGTGATTAAAGAAGGCCAAGAAGTCATTATTCAGATTGATAAAGAAGAACGTGGCCAAAAAGGAGCAGCCTTAACCACCTTTATTAGTCTTGCAGGTAGCTACCTAGTATTAATGCCGAACAATCCTCGTGCTGGCGGTGTATCTCGCCGTATTGAAGGCGATGAGCGTACTGAATTAAAAGCAGCATTGAGCGGTTTAGACCTCCCAGACGGCATGGGGTTAATCGTCAGAACTGCAGGCGTTGGCAAAACAACTGAAGAACTTGCATACGACCTAGATTACTTAGTATCAGGTTGGGGCCGTATTAAAGACATGGCTGACTCTCGCCCTGCACCATTCCTTATTCACCAAGAAAGTGATGTTGTGGTGCGTGCTATCCGTGATTACCTAAGACGCGATATTGGCGAAATCCTTATTGATAATGCCGTTGTCCATGAAAGAGCACTAAAACACGTTGAGCAGATGCGTCCAGACTATGCTAATCGTGTGAAACTTTATACAGGTGATGTACCTTTATTCAGCCACTATCAAATCGAAAGTCAAATAGAATCAGCGTTTCAACGTGAAGTAAGGCTTCCTTCAGGTGGCTCAATAGTCATTGATCCTACCGAAGCGTTAATTTCAATTGACATCAACTCTGCCAGAGCTACTAAAGGCAGTGATATCGAAGAAACAGCCTTCAATACCAACCTTGAAGCGGCAGACGAAATTGCACGTCAATTACGTTTGCGTGATGCAGGCGGTTTAGTGGTTATTGACTTTATCGATATGACCCCTGTGCGTCATCAACGTGAAGTTGAAAACCGCATGAAAGACGCCGTTAGAGGTGACAGAGCAAGAGTTCAACTAGGCCGTATTTCACGCTTCGGTTTACTAGAAATGTCTCGTCAACGTTTACGTCCTTCATTAGGCGATTCAGCTAATAATGTGTGTCCAAGATGTAGTGGTCACGGCACGGTTCGTGGCACAGAGTCTTTAGCATTATCAGTGTTGCGTATCATGGAAGAAGAAAGCATTAAAGATAACACAGGGCAAATAGAAGCCCAGTTACCTGTAAATGTTGCTACTTATTTACTAAACGAAAAACGTAATTCAGTTCGTAGTGTTGAAAAACGTCATAGCGTGCAGTTAGTTATTATTCCTAACCCGAATATGGAAACGCCTCAATATAGTGTTGCCCGTAGACGCCCAGATGACGCTGTTCAGGAAATGAGTTATAACTTGCCATTAATTGAACAAGAAGAGAACATTACTGATAAAAATGTTGCTCCTGCGATGGCAAAAGAACAACCTGCGCTGCAAAGCCTGATTGCTCCTGAGCAGAAAAAAGTTTCTCCAGCTGCAACCGCGACTTTAGGTAAATCTGAAAGCTTATTTGATAAAGCTAGCAAATGGATTTCTGGTTTGTTTAAATCAGAGGAAGTAGTCGTTCCTAAAAAGACTACTCATACTCGCAATCAATCATCTAATCCGCGTCAAAATAGAAATGCACGTCCTGATAGAAACAAACGCAATAACAAAAATCACGAGCGTAAAGAGAACTCAGAACAGTCATCTAATCGTAACGAACGTCCTGATAAAAACGACAGAAACGAACGGTCTGATCGCAAACCAAGGAATGATAACCGTAAACCACGTCGTGATGATAAACCTGTAGATGCACCGCAAGTTGCGGCAATGGTCACAAAGACCAGCTCCCCTGCCCCAGCATCTACTGCACCTGCACCTGCACCTGCCAAGAAAAAAGAACAAGTAGCAGAACGCAGAAAACGCCGCGATACCAGACGTAGTGTCAGAGTTGACGATAATAATGACGAGCAAAATAAAGTAGTAGCCGCTGTTCAAGAAACGAAGGAAGCTATTATTGAGCAACCTGAAACAGTCGTTCAAAATGATGCAGTTCTAGATAATAAAGCACCTGAAGATCAAAAAACGGTTGCTACACCACACGTTGACGTAGAAGCGGTATCTGAAACCTCAGACTCACCAGCTGTAAATGAATCTAATAAAGATGAAGAGTCTGCACCTCGAACTCGTAGTCGTCGTTCGCCAAGGCACATTAGAGCTGCGGGTCAAAAGCGTCGTAAAGAAGGTGACGAGAAAGATGAAGCAGTAAAAACTGAAACAGCTGAAGTCACACAAGACGAGCTACAATTTGATGAACCTGTAGCTGCGCCTAAAGTCGAGAATACACCTGAAGTTGTTGTTACTGAAGAAAAACCAGAACAGGTAGCTATGGAATTAGCATCTGTACCTACAGAAGTTGTTGATACGCCAAAACCAGCTATTCAGCCAGCTGTGGCTCCTAGTTCACAGGAAAGTAAAGCGGCTGTTCCTGAACCTGAAAAAGAAGATGTTTCTAAGCCAATCAATATAGAACCCGCTAAGAAAACGCCTAAAAAAGCTACGTCTTTGAAAGTAACTGCTAAGCCTGTCAAAAAGGAATCAATATCAGCTCCAATGGCTCGACCTGCTTCAATTGATGATACTTTTGTTGATGTTAAAATTGGTTCGCTTAATGACGCTGCTAGACCAGAAGTTAAACGCTCTGGTAAGTCAGCTGTTTATTCAAGCTCATCAAATGCCGCCGCGGCACCAGCGACTCGCCCTGGTTCACAAAGCGAGTAAACTTAATACTCATCAGAGTTTATGAAATGCCGCAATACTTCACTGTGTTGCGGCATTTTTATTCATAGTCTAAGTGCTATTATGAGTTAATTACTGTATCCTCCCGCGACTATTTTTAGCTGTTTAAATTCAAACTATGTTCAGAAGACCTCTGCGACTTAGTCAAACAGTCTAAACCTGACATACTATGCTAATCACCCTATTTGAGAATTATCTATGAGTTTTGCCGACCTAGGCCTTTCACCAAAAATTTTATCCGCTGTTGCCAGTAAAGGGTATACCACTCCTTCACCCATTCAAGCTAAAGCGATACCAGCGGTATTGCAAGGAAGTGATGTAATGGCTGCGGCGCAAACAGGTACCGGTAAAACAGCTGGATTCACTCTTCCCATATTACATTTATTGAGCAAAGGACAATCAGCTAGACCTAACCAAGCCAGAGCACTGATCCTCACACCAACCAGAGAGTTGGCAGCACAAATCGCTGAAAGTGTGCAAACATATGGCAAAGACCTACCGTTAAAGTCAGCTGTGGTATTTGGTGGTGTGGGTATTAATCCACAAATGATTAAATTACGCAAAGGTGTGGATATATTAGTTGCCACACCAGGTCGTCTTCTAGACTTATACAACCAAAATGCAGTGAAGTTTAGTGAGTTAGAAATCCTTGTTATGGACGAAGCCGATCGCATGTTAGACATGGGCTTTATTCATGACATCAAAAAAATCATCAAATTGTTGCCGCAAAAACGTCAAAACTTGATGTTTTCAGCCACATTTTCAGACGATATTCGAAAACTAGCCAAAGGTTTAGTTAATAACCCAGTAGAGATATCCGTATCGCCAGCAAACACAACTGTCGATTTAGTTGAGCAATGGGTGTACCCGGTTGATAAAAGTAAAAAATCTCAACTGCTTACCCACTTAATAAAAGAAAACGATTGGCAACAGGTATTGGTTTTTAGTCGCACTAAACATGGAGCTAACCGAATAGCCAAACAGCTAGAAGCGCATGGTATTAGTTCTGCAGCGATTCACGGCAACAAGAGTCAAGGCGCTCGTACCAAAGCTCTTGCAGACTTTAAGCAAGGTAAAGTGAAAGCCTTGATTGCAACTGATATTGCTGCACGTGGTTTGGATATTGATCAATTGCCACAAGTCGTCAATTTTGATTTACCCAATGTACCTGAAGATTATGTGCATAGAATAGGTCGAACGGGTCGTGCTGGGGCAACAGGTCAAGCCATATCGATGGTGACCCAAGATGAATTCAAGGAATTAGTCGATATAGAAATATTGATTAAACAACTTATTCAGCGAAAAGTCACTCCTGGATTTGAGCCCACTCAGCCATTACCTGAATCAAAGCTTGGTCAAAGACCGATTAAAGCCAAAAAACCAAAGCAAGCGCAATCTGGTCACAGAGATGGACAACGTTCTGGGCGGAATTCCTCTGGTGGTCAGCCGCCCAAAAGCAATCACTCTCGGAATAGAAGCAAAGCTCAGTCTACTGGTAACTCTGGCAATCGCTAATAAATAATGATCCAATAAAAATAATATTTGCAACCTTGAGGTATTATTTGCAATAAGTTTAGTTTAAGTATTTTAAATATTGAGAGTGCAAGTTTTTAGTACCTTCACTCTCAGCAAATAGTGCTTTATATATTTGCTGTCAGTATTCTATCCAGATTATTAGCAAAATTCTGCCTATCACTATGGTTTAACGGCGGTGGCCCGCCCGATTGCTCTCCACTTGCGCGCATGGTGTCCATAAAGTCGCGGATGTTAAGTCTGGCTCGAATATTCTCAGTAGTAAATAGTTCTCCTCTTGAACTTAATACCTGACCTCCCTTTTCAATTACTTCTGCGGCTAAAGGTATATCACTGGTAATCACCAAATCATTGGGTTCAATTTGCCGCACTATTTCGTCGTCAGCCACATCAAACCCAGCGCTAACTTGCATAGAACGAATAAACTTAGACCCCGGTGTGCGAATATATTGATTAGCTACAAATATTGTTTCAATCTTTTTACGCTCTGCAGCACGAAATATAATATCCTTTATCACCACTGGACATGCATCAGCATCTACCCAAATTTTCAAAATTACACTCTCTTTTATTAATACTTAATTTTCTGAAACGGCTTTAGACGCCTTCAATTTTAATTGTTGAATCTGCCTTTCTGTTAATACACTCAGATATTTATCCGTTATTGTAAATTCAACAGTATGTTTTTGGTACTCAACTAATTGTTCAAACAACGTTTGTTGTAGCTTAAGGCTTGAAGCACTCGTTGCTAGCTCTGACATATTTTCTATAGCCAGCTCTACTTTTAATAATTCAGCCAGTTCAGACAATTCTGACAAAGACATAGATGATTGATTTGCAAGACTGTATTCGGACAACGGCTTATTCGACATTGACTCTGTTGGTATTTGAGGTGTTTGGCTGACTGACATTCTTTTTCTTGCCACTGAAGAAAACTCTTTATCTGCCTGCCCCTGATATTTTTGAGATGAAGCCACTATGGTAATTGATTCAAAAGACTGCTCAAATTCTCTCTGCTCGCTCAATGTTTCTGTTGCACCTATAACGGGAGCTTGCATTACAGGTTCACTCAGGATGCCTGTATCTGTTGCAACAATATTATTAGGATGTTTAAAAAAGTCATTTTGAGTAAGTAACAAAACCCCTAATAGTCCGACAGAAGCCACCAATGAAAGCGGCCATCGCCATGCATTTTGTCTACTACCATTTATATTTTTATACTCAGACTTTTGATGGTTTAGCGTTTGGCTTTTAGTTAATAAACGAGCATTGTTTGAAAGTTGTTGCTGTGCCATAGCCATGATCCTAGAGTCTAGCTGCACACTAGGCACTTCCACTGGCTGTTCGTTGCGATTTTGATAAAGCTCACTGATTTTTTTTTCATGGGCTAATAAATCAAAGTCTGGATCTTTATAGGCACCGCTCATAACATCGCCCTCCCTGTCTTAACCTGTAAACATTGGCGCAAGTTTTCATAGGCATAACGTAAACGACTTTTACTGGCTTCAAAGCTGGTATTAAGAACCATGGCAATGTCTTTAACTGACAGACCGGCCTCTTCTTTTAACAAAAAGCTGTCTTTTTGTGCTTGAGGTAATTGAGCAATACATTTCTTTAAAGATTCGGCGACTCTGGAGCTGGTTAATTCACTCTCTGGCTCGTTGTTCAGTTGTATATGTTTAAATGCTTGAGCATCTTCTAAGGCGTCTGTACTAGTAGTGCGCTCCATCACTTTATTCACCACAGACAAATGCCGCACATGATCCACTAACTTGTTGTGGGCTAAGGTATATAACCAGGTAGTAAATTTTGCAGCTGGCTTGTAATGTTTAGCCTGTACTATCACCTTATTCCATATATCCTGGTACAAATCTTCTGCCAGACTAGGCTCAGGAATATGCCGCATAAAATAACGATACAGTCTGCCTTTGTGTCTATTATATAAGGTTTCAAATGCTTGAAGATCTCCAGCGCTATATTGCTGCATCAAGGTGGTGTCTGTTTGTTGTAAATAATCTGCTGACTCATCAATAGTGTGTAATGACTCAGCGTAATTAGGGTTAGGGTTCACAGGTTGTTTCAATGGAAAGTTAACAAAGTAGGTTGAGCCTCAATATTGCTGGCAAAACCCTGAAGATTCAATTCTACTGATTGCTCTGGCTGTCTAAGCATATTGACTTGTAAAGCAGCGCTACTGCGAACCAAGTTAATAAACTCGGATCGATAACCGAACTCATCTTTGCCTTTTGCGCCCTGTGCTAAATCGATAATGTGTTGATAACTCATATCTTGCCAATAATGACTCTGTTTTAATAAATGGGCAAACCCAACAACGCTAGTAACAAACCTAAAGTCATCAGATTGTTGTTTAAAGTCAGTGATTTGATCCACCTTAACAGCTTGAGATATTAATAGGCTCTTTTCACTATTAACAGGCTTATAACGCAGATTAACCAAAGCTAACTCATCAGTAAATTGAACATTCGGTTTCTTAGCAATATTCTTATTTTGAGCCTGTTGATAACGTAAGGGGTCAAGATAATGATTGTTAGAGGTATTTAAAGTTAGCTCATACAAGGCAGTAACCGTATGACCTGCGCCAATATCACCCGCATCCACCTTGTCATTGTTAAAATCTTCACGCTTTAATGCACGATTTTCGTAACCTAACAAACGGTATTCGGCTACCAAATCAGGATTAAATTCCACTTGGATTTTAACATCCTTAGCAATGGTTATAAGTGTGGCGTTCATCTCATCTACTAATACCTTTCGTGCTTCATGAATAGTATCAATATAGACATAGTTACCATTACCTGCATCGGCTAATTGCTCCATTAGGTGGTCATTGTAATTACCTTGCCCAAAACCCAAAGTAGTCAAGGCTATACCTTTGAGCCGTTTGAGTTTGATCAACTCGACTAATCGTTCATGACTGGTTAAACCTACGTTAAAATCACCGTCTGTAGCTAAAATTACTCGGTTAACTCCACCCTTGATAAAAGCTTGTTCTGCCATACTATAAGCTAGTTCAATACCCGCTTGACCATTGGTTGGGCCCCCTGCCGACAAACTTTTCAGTGCTTGTTTTATTTTAGCTTTTTGGTCTCCTTGTGTAGTCTGTAATACTACGCCAGATGCGCCTGCATACACTACAATAGCCACACTATCTTGCTCGCTCAACTGCCCCGTCAACAACGCAAGTGAGCGGGTTAATAATGGTAATTTTGTTGGCTGATTCATTGAGCCCGATACATCCAACAAAAACACCAGATTTCGGCCCGAAATATGATGAGTATCGGGACTAAAGCCTTTTAGGCCAATACGCATGATGTGCCGTTGTTCTGCCCAGGGCGATGTCGCTATAGCGGTATCAATACTAAAAGGTGTATCAGTACCACTTTCATTTTGTGGTGCATAGTCGTAATCAAAATAATTAATAAACTCTTCTATTCTTATGGCATCTACGGGTGGCTGTAAACCCTGATTAATCATTCTACGTATATTTGTATAACTTCCTGTATCGACATCGATTGAGAAGGTTGAAACAGGATCATGCAACACCGACTTGATCCCATTTTCAGTATAGTGATGATAATTTTCGGTATTCACCATGGGGGCTTCATCACGCCTGAAAGGCTGCGGCTGAGAATGATAAGCAGCACGCTTATTCAAGTTTTGAAGGTCAGCTTTAGACTCATCAATCAAATCGACCTCTAGCGGTCGACTAACCGACATCTCTGACTTAGTTCGTTTTATCGATTGCTGTGTTGTCTTATTTTCATTTGTACCTGAACTGCATGCCACTGTGAGTGCGAGCAAGGCTGTACAAACCAAATACATGTTGCAGACGAAAATTTTATTGTTCTGTTTTTTGAGGTTTTTCATAAGGTCATTCTCTTGTTAACGCATTAAATGCTGTTTGTATGCCCTACAAACGGCTCAGTTAATCAAAAGGGTTATTTATTTTGTAGATATGAAGTTAAGCATTTAAACCAACAAATGGTGAATATCACTAAAGGTTGATATTACAAACTCGCTTGCAATTCCCTTAATTCTACTATCTGTTTGTTTTATATGAACTTTATTGAATTGGCATAGTCGATGCAAACTATCAAGCAACGAGATCTGACTATTAATTCAGATACACATACTCACTATTAACTTGTTTTTCAGGGATCCAAAAATGAAATCAATCATAAATGTAAAGAATAGCCGTAGATTATTGACGATATTGCCTATTCTTCTATCTGTTAGTCTTCTTAGTAGTTGTGGCGAAGCCGATGCATTAGACAAGGACACCAAAAAAGAACTAGTTATATCTGTCCCTGTAGAAGTAGCCCCATTAACCATAGGTCATATCTCTTCAAATTACGCTACAACTGCTGTGTTAGAGGCTAAGGAAGAAGCATTTGTAGTACCAAGGGCGTCTGGAATCATTGAACATATCTATGTAGAAGAAGGTGACTATGTTGAAAAAGGCCAAATATTAGCGCAAATAGAACCACGCCGTTACCACTTGAACCTAGACCGAGCAAAAGCAGATTTAGTTGGCGTTGAAAAAGAACTAGCAAAGATCAATAAGGTTTACGATAAGAAGTTAGTCAGTGACGATACATATGACAAACTGACCGCTCAATATGAATCTGCTAAAGCCACCCGATCTCTTGCTGAACTGGATTTAAAAGAAGCCACAATAGTAGCTCCTATATCCGGTTATATTGCAGAACGAAATGCCAAAGTGGGAAATCTTAGTGAGTCTTTTCAGCGTGAAAGAATGTTCCATATTGTTCAACAAAAAGAATTATATGGAATAGTCTATTTGCCTGAAAAAGAACTCTCTAAAGTGCATAAAGAGCAGCAAGCCTCTTTAGACTTAACCGCATTCGATGGTGCTGATATTATTGCCTTTGTGGAACGTATTAGCCCAGTGATTGATTCAAAAACGGGGACGTTTAAAGTTACATTACGTGTACCTAACCCTGATAACTTACTTATGTCAGGCATGTTTGCCCAAGTTAAATTAAATTACGACACCAAACAAAACGTGGTACTGCTTCCACGCAAGGCGCTGCTTGCCATAGACGACAGTGTGAATGTGTTTGTGGTTAAAGATGGCATCGCAAGTAAACAAGCCGTCACCTTGGGTTATCAAGAAGGTGAGGTAGTAGAAATATTAAGTGGTTTATCAGGATCAGAAAACGTGGTTATCACTGGGCATCAAAATCTCAGAGACCAATCCCCTGTAGAAGTGGTCAATGATGACGTTAACCACATCGAGCCTCTAGAACTAGCCCAGAAAACCACCAGTCAGTTAGCTAACGGTTAGGGGCGGGCTATGAACATTGTTGATATAGCGGTCAAAAGACCCGTCACAGTATGGATGTTTACCTTCGCGATAATTTTATTTGGCATGGTTTCACTATCCCGCTTAGCGTTAAACCTGTTACCAGAATTGTCCTACCCGACCCTGACTATCCGCACTGATTATATTGGCGCAGCGCCAGGCGAAATCGAACAACTGGTATCCAAACCTATAGAAGAAACCATCGGTGTGGTTAAAGGAGTGCGCACTGTGACATCAACGTCTAAAGCCGGTCAATCTGATGTGTTACTCGAGTTTGATTGGGGCACAGATATGGACTTAGCCAGCTTGGAAGTACGTGAAAAACTAGACACGTTACAATTACCTTTAGATATCAAAAAGCCATTATTATTGCGTTTTAATCCTAGCTTAGACCCAGTTATGCGTTTTGGCCTAGGAAGCGCATCAATCGAAACAGGCTTAACGGTCGAAACACTCACCAAGCCTTCAACATTAGCAGAGCCCACCCAAGTACAAGACAGTCAGCAAGTGGTATTAACCAGTCAAGGCATTAAAGCGCTACGTATCTACGCTGAAGAACAAATCAAACGGCAACTCGAATCAGTAGTGGGTGTAGCATCGGTCAAAGTGAGTGGTGGTTTAGAAAATGAAATTCAGGTACTGGTTGACCAACAAAAAACCAGTCAACTGAACATTACCGTTAATGAAATCATTAAACGTTTAAAAGACGAAAACATAAATTCATCTGGTGGCCGAGTAAAAGATGGCTCACAAGAATATTTAGTACGTACTTTAAATCAATTTCAAACATTAGACGATATACGCAACCTATTTATTGTTAATCGGGAAGGCAAAAATATTCGTTTAGGCGACATTGCCACAGTGCAAGACGCTCACAAAGAGCCAACTTCTATAAATCGTTTTAATGGATTTGAAGGAGTGGAAATTGCCATTTATAAAGAAGGTGATGCGAACACGGTGCAAGTAGCTGAAAATATACAGTTTCGTATTGCCCAGTTACAAGATGATATACCTAGTCAATATCAATTGCAGCTGGTATACGACCAATCTAAGTTTATCTCCAGTGCTATTGCTGAGGTAAAGTCAGCCGCTATTATCGGTGGTTTGTTGGCTATGTTGGTGTTGTATTTGTTTCTCAAAAACATTTGGCCGACGTTGATCATATCAATCTCTATTCCTATCTCTATTATCGCGACTTTTAACCTTATGTATGGCAATGGTATTAGTCTTAACATCATGAGTTTGGGGGGTATTGCGCTGGCCATTGGCCTACTAGTAGATAACAGCATAGTGGTGTTAGAAAACATTGCTCGGCATAAAACTAAAACCAAAAATTTTAAACAAGCTGCAATTATAGGCACCAAAGAAGTATCGATGGCCATCATCGCATCAACATTAACCACCATGGCAGTATTTTTCCCCTTAGTTTTTGTTGAGGGCATAGCCGGGCAACTGTTCAGTGATCAAGCATTAACCGTTACCTTTGCCTTGGCGGCATCGTTAATTGTGGCACTCACATTGATACCTATGTTGGCATCACGAGAAAAATCGACTGATACAGAGAATAATGAGTACACCTTAGATCTTGGTGAAAGTCTCGAAAAAACCAGTCCAACATCAAAAATAGGCTGGTTATTTCATTACTTGTCATTGCCTCTTTATTGGGTAGTGCAACTTGTTTTCCATTTTATTCCTTTTCTGATTACATCTTTAATTATTTTGTTGTTCAGAGTGTTAAGCAAAGTGTTGGGAACGTTATTCCGTCCGCTATTATGGATATTTGATAAAAGTTTTGTGCAAATCGAAAATACTTATTTAGCTGCGCTTAAACATGCATTAGATGCTCGCCTGTTGGTGTTAACTGCCGTTATAAGCGTTTCTTTGGCATCGGTGTTGTTATTACCTAAGCTTGGTATGGAGTTGATACCTGATATGACCCAAGGTGAGTTTTTTGTAGAAATAAATTTACCCACAGGCTCTCAATTAAAAAATACCGATCGAGTGATTGCTGACTTAGCTAACTTTACTGCTGACCTTGAAGGTGTAGATCGCACTTATGCTTTAGCAGGAACGGGAAGTTTAATGAATGTATCATCCAGTCAAGGCGGTGAATATTGGGGCAAGCTAAATGTGGTAATGCAAACGACTAGTTCTACTCAGACAAATCAGCGAGTAATGCATGAAATGCGCAGTTATTTATCAAAACAAGCAGGCGTTCAGAGTAAGTTTGGTAAACCTGCATTGTTTACCTTTGCGACACCTTTGGCAGTGCAGATCATAGGTTATGATCTGCAAAACCTGGCTAAGTATAGTCAGAGAATGGAGACTATTATGCAAGGCGACAAACGATTCGCCGATGTAAAATCCTCATTACAATCAGGGAATCCAGAGCTTAAAATTAAATTCGACCATGGAAAACTGGCTCAACTCGGTATTAATGCACCCGATGTAGCTAAACTGCTTTCGGTACAGATTGGTGGCGAAGTGGCGACCAAATACAGTATTGAAGACAGAAAAGTCGATATTTTAGTCAGAACCATTGAAAAACAACGTGATTCCATTGCTGATATTGGGCAAATAATTGTGAATCCTGGTGCAAGCCCTGCGATCCCTTTGGCAGCCGTGGCAGATATTAGTATGTCAATTGGTCCGAGTGAAATAACGCGAATAGGTCAAGAGCGAGTTGCAGTTATCTCAGCTAATTTAAATTATGGTGATTTAAATGAAGCAGTATTAGCGGTGCAACAACATATAGATACCTTAAAATTGCCGTTAAACATGCAAGCTAAAGTAGCCGGACAGAGTGAAGAAATGGAAAACAGTTTCCAATCTTTACAATTTGCTTTAGCACTGGCTATATTTTTAGTCTATCTGGTCATGGCCTCTCAATTTGAGTCATTGTTGCACCCACTACTGATTTTATTGACCGTGCCTTTAGCTTGTGCAGGCTCTATCTATGGATTGTACCTATCAGGCACCAATATTAGTGTTGTGGTATTTATCGGGCTAATTATGTTAGCAGGTATCGTAGTTAATAACGCCATAGTACTAATCGACCGAATTAACCAACTGCGTGTATCAGGGCTACAAAAAACTGCGGCTATCATCGAGGCCGCTCAAAGTCGGCTCCGACCAATTTTAATGACCACTTTGACGACTTCATTAGGTTTATTACCTATGGCAATTGGCTTAGGAGATGGAGCTGAAATTCGCACACCTATGGCTGTTACCGTAATTTATGGATTACTCTTCGCCACCCTTCTAACCTTATTTTTTATCCCCGTTATCTACAGCTTATTTGACCGTAAAAAATTTGAACGAAAAGAGATCGCCCCACAATCTGAGGAATTACCAATAAGCACAAGTAAAGGGGAGACAACTTATGGATAAGTTTGAAAGTGTAGGTTCAACATTAGCGGATTTTGCGATACGTCGCCCTGTTACTATTATGATGTTGTTTTTATCTATGTTGGTATTTGGGATTATATCCAGTCAGCTATTGCCACTGGAAAAATTTCCCAGCATTGATATCCCTGAAATCGCAATTCGTATTCCTTACAAGGATGCCACGCCGGTGGAAGTGGAAAAAATGATCACACGGCCGGTAGAAGAAGCATTAGCCACCATGTCTGGCATCAAACGTTTGCGTTCTCGTTCATCTGAAGACGGTGCTGAAATTCAATTACAATTTGCATGGGATGAAAACCTCAAAGCAAAAGGCATTGAAGCCAGAGAAAAAATAGATGCCATACGTGCAGAACTTCCTACTGATGTCGAACGTGTTTTAGTATACCAATTTAACACTAACGACATGCCTATTTTTTCGTTGCGGGTATCTAGTGAACGTGACTTGTCTAGTGCCTACGATTTACTTGACAGAAACTTAAAACGCCCACTCGAAAGAGTCGCGGGGGTGTCTAAAGTCGAACTTTACGGGGTTACAAAAAAACAAATATCTATACGTCTAGATCAACAGCTAATGGCATCACTGCAAGTAGATACCAATGAATTAGCCAATTCTTTAAGTAATGCTAACTTTTCCCTAACCGCTGGGAGTTTTATTGACTCAGATATTCAACAAAAGATCACGGTCAATCTCCAAGGTGAATTTACTAGCTTGCAGGAAATTCGTGACTTAATGGTTAAAAAGGGTGTGCGCCTTAGTGATATTGCCTTGGTTAAATACGAAAAACCCAAACGCATTGAAGGTCGGCATTTGGACCAGTCCTATGCAGTAGGATTTAACATTTTTCGAGAGTCGACCAGTAACATGGTTGAGGTCTCCAGTGAAGTTTTAAAGGTTATTGATGATGCCAGTTCAAATCCAGCGTTTAATGGTATTCACTTATTTATTATGCAAAATGAAGCAGAAAGCGTCACCAAATCCCTTTCTGATTTACTCACGGCCGGCATGATTGGAGCATTGTTATCGTTACTAGTGCTTTACGCCTTTTTACGTAATGTGACCAGTACTTTACTGGTGGTGTTATCAGTACCTTTTAGTATTTGTATTACCTTAGGTTGCATGTATATGATGGGTTATACCATCAACATTTTATCTATGATGGGCCTGATGTTAGCAGTAGGCATGTTGGTTGATAATGCGGTGGTGGTCACTGAAAGTATCACGCAGGAAAAAGCCAAAAACCCTGATGTAGTTGCCGCCACAAAAGCCGGGGTGGCCAAAGTAAGCTTAGCCGTCATTGCAGGAACTATCACGACTGCAATTGTGTTTTTACCTAATATTGTCGGTGCCAAGGTTAACATCACTATATTTTTAGAGCATGTTGCCATTGCAATATGTATCTCATTATTTGCGTCATTACTCATATCTCAAACTCTTATCCCTCTACTGTCCACGAAAATTAAAACGAAGGTATCTAAAAGCGAACACCACACCCAACCAAAACCAGCTGGAAAAATAGCGTTGTGGTATAAAAACATTCTTATTTGGTCACTTAAAAATCAAGGTAAGACCAGCTTAATTGCTATTTTGATCCTTGCGAGTACAGCACTACCAATGCAGCACGTCACCAGTGATGATGATAACGACAACGACCAAAATCGCGTATGGATGAACTACGATATTCAGGGCAGTTTTAGCTTGGAAGAAGTGGAAAAAACCGTTAGCAAAATGGAGAAGTATCTATATGCCAATCAACAGAAATTTCACATCAAACAGGTTTATACCTATTATACCGCTGGTTTTGCCGTATCGGGCATTACCTTAATAGATGATCTGCCCGTGTCACAGTCAGAAGTGAAAAAACAAATCACTGAAACCCTGCCTAAGTTTGTCAGGGCAAAACCTTCGTTTCAATGGGAACAAGGAAATGGTGGTGGCATTGAAATGACTATAATAGGCGATTCATCCGAAAGACTGGAGCAAATCGCTGAGCAAATAGTTCCAATATTGGCGAATGTAAAAGGGTTGTCACAAGTCAAAACGGATACAAGCCGACAAAAACAGGAATTACAGATTGTTATAGACAGGCAAAAGGCATTTCGTTTTGGGTTAAATAGTAATGATATTTCTCGTGTTGTCTCTACCGCACTGCGCGGTGCTAATCTGCGCACTTTTCGCTATGGCGACAGCGGTGAAGTAGGTATTCGTTTGATGTACGACCAAGCTTTACAAAATTCAGTAGACGCTTTAAAAAACTTAACTATCACTCGCAGTTCAGGTCAAAATGTCACATTGGATATGATGGCTAAACTAACAGTCAAACCAAGACTCTCAGAAATTAACCGTAGCTATCGTCAAACATCCATTACCATTGGCGGCAATTTACAAGACGGTTTTACCTTAGAAGATGCTCAAAAAAGTATTCAAGGCGTGATGCAGCACATCAAATTACCCACAGGCTACGATTGGACATTTGATGGCAGCATTAAACGCCAAAATCAAAACGAAGATGCGATGCAAACCAATATGTTATTGGCCTTAATTATGATTTATATTGTGATGGCAGCATTATTCGAATCATTACTTTTACCTACAGCAGTCATCACCTCATTATTGTTTTCAATGACAGGCGTATTTTGGGCCTTGTTTGCAGCAGGTTTGCCGATGTCAATTATGAGTATGATTGGTATGTTAATACTCATGGGAATAGTGGTGAACAATGGCATCGTGCTGGTGGATAGAATAAATCAGCTAATCAATGAGGGCTTTGCGGTGCAACAAGCAATCATTGAAGCATGTTTAACACGCGTTAAGCCAATACTGATGACTGTATCCACTACTGTATTAGGCTTAGTGCCATTGGCAATAGGTAGTACGAGAATTGGAGGCGATGGTCCACCCTATTCACCCATGGCAATTTCGATTATTGGGGGGTTGATGTTTTCTACATTAACCAGTTTAGTATTAGTGCCATTAGCCTACTTGTTGCTGCTTAAGCTGAGGTCAAAAACACTAGAAATGATCAGTAACAGCAAACGAATGATCGCTCGAGTCATCAGTATTTAACTAGCCGGAGAAAATCATTAATAATTTAAGCAGATGGATTATATTACCGCTACTAGCCATAACCGCTATATTCTTTATAGCATTGGCAACTCTTCAACTTTAATTGTGTTCTTATTGCTTGGTTTTATATTTAAGTTAGCTTTCTGGTTAAAGGCTTCCCCAAGAAAAAGCCCCATCCTAAAACCAGAAGTAACGGATGAGCTTTACTTTTCTAACACCTCAGACAACAGGTTAATAGCCTGTTGTTCTGCATCATCTAATTCACCATCCGCAATAGCGACTTCCCTGACTAATTTCATGGCTTGTTGCTTCATATCAGTATCAATCAACAAATTGGCCCTGTGAGTTAGATAATCCTCAGTGCTGTTAGTTTTAATAGCGGCGTAACATTTGATTAGAGTGTTGCTGTAATACTCTTCTTTAGTTACCTCTGCGCTCCATTTGATGGTATCTAGCCAGTCGCGCATAAATTCAGTTTCATGTTCAGTAATGACTCCATCGGCAACAGTTAAAAATAATACTAAATCGAACAATGCTTCACGTTGCTGTTGATCTTGGCAACGCCCCATATCTATCGATTGTATAAACGAATCAAATTTCATCTGTCACTCCTTAAAAATAAAATGCCTAATCATCTAAAGTTAGAACTTAATTGAAGCTTTGTACACAAGCTAAATTGAGAATTAACCTGCATTGGTTTAGGCTATCGCAAATTTTTATTCTGCGTAACTATTAGTTGGACTCAATATGATAAAAAATGACCCAAATCCTGAATATTTAGCGGCAAGTAATCGATATGAAAACATGTCCTATCGCAGATGCGGAAAAAGTGGCCTTAAATTACCCGCTTTATCGTTAGGATTATGGCAGAATTTTGGTGCCGTAGACTCTCCTCAGATTGCTCAAAATATGTTGCATCGTGCATTTGATTTAGGTATTAATCATTTTGACTTAGCCAATAATTATGGCCCCCCGTTTGGTTCTGCCGAATCTACTTTTGGTCGGGTTATGGCAAAAAGTTTTAAACCATATAGAGATGAAATGCTCATTTCTAGTAAAGCGGGTTACGATATGTGGGCTGGACCTTATGGTATTGGTGGTTCAAGAAAATATTTAATCGCTAGCTGCGACCAAAGTTTAAAACGCACCGGGCTAGATTATTTTGATGTGTTTTATTCACACTGTTATGACCCTAACACTCCTCTTGAAGAAACCATGCAAGCATTAGATTATATTGTTCGTTCAGGACGCGCTTTGTATGCAGGTGTTTCAAGCTATTCGCCGGTTCATACCAAACAAGCCATTCGTATATTACAAGATTTAGGCACCCCAATGCTGATTCATCAGCCAAGTTACAATATGTTCGATAGATGGATAGAAGACGGATTGACAGACGTTTTGTTGGAGGAAGGGGTTGGCTCGATTGTATTCTCTCCATTGGCTCAAGGTTTTTTAACTAATAAGTATATTAAAGGTGTTCCAAAGGATTCACGGGCATCACGCAGCGAACAGATTTATTTGACCGAGGACAATATCAGTCAAGAAAAAGTTGCCAAAGTGATCCAACTCAATGCGCTAGCTGAACAAAGAGGACAATCACTTGCACAAATGGCGGTCGCTTGGGTACTTAACAATCAAGCGGTAACAAGTGCCATTATTGGTGCCAGTAAAGTTAGTCAAATTGAAGACTGTGTGGCTGCCTTAAATAACTTAGAATTTAATCAACAAGAGTTAATTCACATCGATAATATTTTAGGAAAGTAAATTGCCAATACGCTTAGATATTATTAATCCCAAAACCCGTTCATTATTAGGACAGTAAATTGTCAATTCACTTAGGTATTATCAATCCAAAAAGTCCACAAAATATGGGTAGTATTCTACGGGCCGCTGGTTGTTATCAAGCACAAAGCATCCGCTATACTGGTGAACGTTATGCAAGAGCTAAAGCTTTCAGCACTGACACAAAAAATGCTCATCTCAATATAATGGTGACACAAGTACCAGCAATTATTGACCCCATAAATGACAAGAACCTAACCAAAGTTGCGATAGAACTGGTTGAAGGGGCCACACCTTTGCCTCTATTTGTACATCCAGAAGATGCTTTATATATTTTTGGTCCGGAAGACGGCTCTATCGAACAAGATGTTGTCGACCAATGTGACTATGTTGTTTATATTCCAACTGTTGGCTGTATGAATTTGGCGGCAACAGTCAATGTATTACTTTACGATCGCTTAGCAAAAATGACAGTGATGCCCAGTGATGACCACATAATCAAAACCAGTCGAGATACAAACAACCGAACTAAAGTGGGTTTGGTGAACAAATGAGACTCAAGTTAATATAATGTTAACTTTTTTTTGTTGTCACTTAAACATTTCCTTTGTCATCTACCGCTAACCGTGTAAATATTAAATTAATATCAACTCGTACATACTGTATTTAAATCACACAATAATATAGAAGGAAAATCTAATGAGTGATGATAGTCGCATCCCACGTAATTCAGAAAACGACCATACAAGTGAAATGGCCGAAGTCCGTAGAGAATTTATCAAACAAAAAACGGGTGCAGATCTGGTTCATACAGGCCAGTTTAGTATCGACCCCGCTGTACTTCCCGGTAATATCGAAAACTTTATTGGCGTAGTACAAATGCCCGTTGGTGTAGCTGGTCCAATGTTGGTCAACGGTGAACATGCTAAAGGTGAGTTCTATGTGCCTCTAGCGACTACTGAAGGTACATTGGTTGCAAGCTATAGCAGAGGTATGCGCGTAATCAACGAATGTGGTGGAGTGAAAACCACTGTTGTTGAAGGTTTTATGCAACGTGCTCCGGCGTTTCTGTTTAAAGATGCACGTGAAGCCAGAGATTTTGGTCATTGGATAGATGAAAATTTTGACAATATTAAAGCAACTGCTGAAACCACAACAAGTGTAGGTAAGCTTGAACATATTCAACAATGGTCTGTGTCTAAGACTAAATACCTACGTTTTAACTACACCACAGGTGATGCTGCTGGTCAAAACATGGTAGGTAAGGCAACGTTAATAGCTTGTGAATGGATCAAAGCAAATTCGCCAATCCCTTGTATGTATATGTTATCCGGTAACATGGATACAGATAAAAAGCACTCACACCTCAATATGCTGCACTCAAGAGGCAAGCGCGTTATTGCTGAAATAGTCCTTAAAAAAGAGGTGTTAGCACGCGTAATGAAGGTGGACACCAAAATGCTTGCCGGTGCATCAGTATTAGCCAATACTGGCGCTCAAATGGCCGGTGCAGCATATAACGGTCCACATTCCGCAAATGGTATAGCGTCTTTGTATATTGCGACAGGTCAAGATGAAGCAAATGTTGTGGAATCTCATGCAGGCATGTTGTCACACGAGCTATTAGATAACGGCGATCTGTATATGTCAGTCACATTACCATCGCTTATCGTGGCAACCTTCGGAGGCGGAACAGGATTACCCACACAAAATGAATGTCTACAAATGTTAGGTTGTGTAGGTAAAGGTAAAGCCGAGAAGTTTGCAGAAATTGTTGCGGGAACAGTGCTTGCTGGTGATATTTCTTTGGGTTGTGCAGTTATTGCAGGCCATTGGGTTAGTAGTCATGACCAGATGGGTAGAAATAGATAATTTAATTTACATTAATTTTTAAGAGTGAAAGCCCAGTTAATACTGGGCTTTATTTTTTATAAAGACCTAGACTAAATAAATAGAAAATTAACAAATCAAAAAATAAAAAAAGAATAAAATGGCTTGTCCTCCTACATCACTTAAAACAGCTTAAATAAATTTAATAATATAAATCATGCAAGACTTAATCAGCACTATTAAAAATACAATAAACAAAGACAATAACTTGCCGTTCTCAGTGTATTCCTCGGTTCACGAACAAAAGTTACTAAATGTTCCTATTGCTAAGCCTCTGTTGATAGTGGTGTTGAAAGGCCACAAAGAGTTAGGTATAAATAATGAAACAATCTGTCCATCAGAAAGTTTTGTGTTTTTATCAGATAACTCAGCAATTAATATGCGTAATATCCCTAAAGATAACGCATATTTTGCTTTGTTAATTGAATTTGATTATGAAGACTTCGGGGGAATTCCATATAGTTCAAACCATTCCAACAAGACCTTAAATTCAGACTATTTTATTGGCGAGGTTACATCGACGCTTAAAAACTGTTTGCAGCAGTTTGTCGAAAGTACTCGCTGGGCGCCTGAAACACTTTGGACATTAAGAAAAAAAGAACTTCTGATGTTGTTATATTATCTTGGTTACCAAAACCTTGTTTCGATGATGGGCAAACCTAAAGTAAGTCATCATGTACATGAGTTATGTCAGGAAAGCGAGTTTGATAAATTGACCAATGAATACATTTGCCAACAATTAGCCATGAGTGAATCGACCCTGCGACGAAAACTTAAGTTGGAGGGCACTAATATTCAGGCAATCAAGGATAGAGCCAAATTAGGTTTAGGATTACATCTTTTACAAACTACCATGTCTCCTATAGGGATCATTGCGGATAAGTGTGGTTATCACTCCCAATCACGTTTCACTGATAGGTTCAAAAGCCATTTTGGTCTTACACCTTCTGAGCTGAGAAAAACAAAAATGACGGATAAAGGCGATAACTTGACCGTTTAGGTTCTAACCATCCAATGGCCTGATAGATAAAATAGATACTCGATTCACTAATACCAGTTCTACTAATAATGAGTGTCTAATATGAAAACTATAACTAAATTCTTTTGTGCGTTATCCCTTATTTCTGCATTACCTAGCCTCGCAAGCACCTTAACGTTATCTAGCAACGATATTGCCCAAGGAGAGTTTATGGATAAAAAACATGAATTTAACGGCTTTGGTTGTAGTGGAGAAGATATGTCGCCACAGCTCACATGGTCAAATGCCCCAAAGGGCACAAAAAGTTTCGCGATCACCGCATATGATCCCGATGCGCCAACAGGCAGCGGCTGGTGGCATTGGCAGCTAGTGAATATTCCTGTTACGGTTATGAAGTTGCCTACCAACGCAGGGAGTGTAGAAAATAGCTTAGCTCCGGTTGGTAGTTTACATATTCAAAATGATTATGGCGTAGCTGGCTTTGGTGGAGCTTGTCCACCAGTGGGTCACGGTGTGCATCATTATCGCTTTACTATACATGCACTATCAGTTGAAAAGTTAAACCTACCTGAAGATGCCTCTGGTGCACTGGCTAGTTATATGATCAATGCCAATACCCTAGGGTCAAGCACAATTGAATCCCTATACCTAAGAGAATAACTCTTTGAAAGTATTGGGATAAAATTAAGCTTGCAACTAATTTCAATTGACTTTGCTTACTGCACAAGCAAAGTCAATTAGCTTTAATTGTCACTGGCACACCATTTAAAACGGCATTGCCAGATAACTCATCTAGCACCATTTCATCGGTTAAATCATTCACACTCACACCCGCATGTTGCTCAGCGGTTTTCCACTGACTCCCTTTTTTATTGTGTCCCCAACCATGGGGTATTGAAATCACCCCAGGCATGATTTTATCGGTTATTTCTGCATGCAAAGATACTTGCCCTACCCTAGAAGTGACAGTGATCATCTGTTGGTCTTGTATATTATGTTTACCTGCATCATCAGGATGAATTTGGGCCGTACACCTCGACCAACCGTTATTCGTTCCTTTCACCATACGTTGGCTGTTATGTAACCAAGAGTTATTAGTTTTGAGATGCCGACGACCAATCAGTTGTAAACTACCATCATTTGCTTCTTCAGAAGCAAAGAAGTGTTTGTCTAGGCGGGTTAAATCAGCCATAAAGTACTCAAAGCTTAAGTTGATTTTTTTATCATTATGAAAAATAGCTTCGGGTAAATCAGGTTGCAGCGGGCCAAGATCAATTCCATGAGGTTTTTTCAATAATAAATCAATACTCAGCACTTCGTCCTCATGACGATAACGACCACTTTTTAATAAGTCATCCACTACCCCTTTAGGTTCTTTTTGCCAAAGTGTTTGATACTTATCTGTGGGTAAACCATTTAACTTATCCAAGCGCTCAGCTAATCCAAGGTATATTTGCCAATCGGTTTTGCTGGTTTCAGAAGGAGGAAAAATAGCGGGTGAAAATTTAGTGCTATTTCTTACCGCAAAATTATGGAAAACGATATCGTAATGATCGCGCTCTAAGGCCGTTACTGGAGGTAAAATAATGTCAGCATGGCGTGAGGTTTCAGTAATATAGAAATCCACTGCCACAACAAAATCTAAATTCTCAAAGGCTTTATCTAATTGCTGGCCATTAGGTGTGGTCAAAATGGGGTTACCCGCTCCTATCACCATGGCTTTAATTTGCCCTTCACCTTCGGTGAGCATTTCTTCGGCTAAAGCCGATACCGGAAATTCACCCGCAAATGCAGGCAAATTACGCACTCTCGTATGGAAATTTGCAATGGACCCTCGACCAGAATGAGGTAAAAAATCGGCAGCGGGCTGAGTAAACATCATGCCGCCTTGCCGGTCTAAATTACCTGTAAGCATGTTGAACAACATAATCAAATATTGAGTAAGAGTACCAAAGGCTTGCACACTGGCTCCCATTCGCCCGTAACACACCGCTGGCCCTGCAGTGCAGAATGATTCAACCAACCCAATAATCTGAGATTCGCTCATGCCAATAAATTTAGCCACTCGTTTGGCAGGATAGTCCTCCACGTATTTTTCAACGGTTAATAAATCAGGAGCAAAATCCAGTAATACATCAGCTGAAACAAGGTTTTTCTGAAACAAAGTATGCAGCATCCCAAGCATCAGCAGAGCGTCTGTGCCCGGTTTTATAAAGTGATGTTCGCTACTCATGTCAGCAGTTTCGGACTTTTTAGGGTCAATTACTACTACTTTGCCGCCACGGGCTTGAATAGCTTTTAATCTGCGTTTGATATGTGGCACCGTCATTATGCTGCCATTCGAAGCCAACGGATTGCCCCCTATAATCATAAAATGTTGGGTATGATCAATATCCGGAATGGGAATTTGTGACTGATGACCAAATAGCTGGCGACTCACAATATGGTGCGGCAGTTGATCAACAGAGGTGGCTGAATAGCGATTATGGGATTTCAGAGCTCGGTAGAAATAAGGCCCAAATAAAATGGATCCCATGTTATGGGCATTAGGGTTGCCAAGATAGGTAGCAACAGATTCAGATCCGTGTTTTTGTTGTACATCAAACAAACTACTTGCCACTTTATCTAAGGCATAATCCCAAGATACTTGTTTCCACCCTGTTCCATCAGCTGATTTTTCAATAGGTGTCCGAATACGTTCAGGATCCTCATACAAATCTTTTAATGCCATTGCTTTAGGGCAAACGTGCCCCTCACTGAAGGGATTTAATTTATCACCTACAATTGACAATATGTTTCTGTCTTGGGTGGTTACCTCTATGCCACACATGGCTTCACATAAGGTACAAGTTGAATAATGTTTTTGTTTTTCAGTCAGCATAATGGATGTCACAAAATTGTTAATGACTGAAATTTAGCGATTAACGCTGTTATACACAAGCATCATTGTTAGTTATACCCATACCACCTCAAGATGCGCATATTGAAGTGGTATGGGCATATGTTTTCGAGTACTTAAGTTTGTGCACTAGACACAATCGTATAACTATTTTACCCTGTATAAAAAGTTCAGTAGCTGGTTATTACTTTAGTCATATCACTTCCAAGGAACCTAGTTGAAAATAACTGACACCAGTGCTCAAGACACTGTTATTGCCCCTAAAAAATCAGCAAAGAACTATATGCTAGTCGGATTGTTATTTTTAGCTCTATGCATTGCACTAACTATGCTTTATCCCTATTTTTCCCGTTGGTCTAACTCTTCGATGTCAGTATCGATTGAGCGTATTCGTATTGGCACAGTTAAGCGAGGTGATTTTGTTCGAGACTTGTCTATTCAAGGGCGAGTTGTGGCAGCCATCAGCCCTAAGTTGTATAGCCCAGCACAAGGCACTATCACGTTTTTAGTCGATGCTGGGGACTCAGTGATACAAAATCAAATACTGGCCACAATCGATAGCCCAGCGTTATCCAATCAACTCAAACAAGAACAGTCCACCTTACAACGATTGCAGTTTGAGCTAGACAGACAAAGGATCCAAAGTAAAAAGCAAGTCTTAGAAAATCAAAAATCCTCAGACTTGGCTAACGTATCGTTAACTGCAGCAGATAGAGAAAAACGCAGAGCTGATCAAGCCTATCAAAGTCATTCCATTAGCCATATTGATTTTGAAAAAGCCCAAGACGACTTAGAAAACGCCAAGTTAGTTTATAAACATTCAGTGAATGATGCCAAATTGAATATCGAAAGTCTCGAGTTTGAAGTGCAATCAAAACAGCTACAGGTAGACAGACAAGCTTTAGAGGTAAATGAATTATCTAGACAAGAAACTGATCTCACCCTGCTCTCTCCTGTTAATGGGATTGTGGGTAATTTAGCGGTAGAGCAAAAAAACCAAGTCGGTAAAAACCAAGGGATTATGAGCGTAGTTGATTTAACTGAATTTGAGTTGGATGTGAATATTCCAGAAAGTTACGCCGACGATTTAGCCATAGGCATGGTGGCTGAAGTCAATTTAAATGGACAGACCCATCAAGCTATTTTAGTGACTATCTCTCCTGAAATTGAAAACAATCAAGTGACAGGAAGAGTGCGTTTTGCCAAAACTGACTCGAATGCTAATCCACTGTCTCCTCCAACAGGGTTAAGACAAAATCAACGTTTAACCACGCGTATATTAATGGAAAGTAAACAAGATGTGCTCTTGGTAGAGCGTGGCCAATTTTTACAAAGCGCCAATGGCAGTATTGCATACGTGGTGCAAGACGGACTGGCAATTCGCACTCCAATCAAGACAGGGGCCCACAGTTTATCTGTGGTAGAAGTGCTTAATGGATTAACTGAAGGGCAACAGATTATTATCTCAGGCACCGACCAATTTGGTGCTGCTAAAACTGTATTGATCAGTCAATAATGTTTGCTTATTATTCCTCCCTTTCGCTAAAAAGTATTACCCGTCAGAAAGGCTTAAGTGTATTAATTGCTGCGACATTGGGGATTGGTATCGCGGCATGTATGATCACTTTTTCGCTGATCTATTTAATGTCAAAAGACCCTTTACCGAATAAAAGCGACAGGATCTATCATCTGCAATTGGACAATTGGAACCTCAATTCTGCCGCTGTTTTACCCGACTTACCACCTGAGGAAGTCACCTGGCAAGATGCCATGAATATCGTACATGCCAAACAAGCTAAATTTCAAGCTGCGCACACCATAACTTGGGGAATGGTGACACCACAAGATAAAAACGTGCCGCCATTTTTGGGTATTATCCGAACTACTCAGGGTGAATTTTTCCCATTGTTTGAAGTCCCATTTTTATATGGGCAAGGCTGGCCAAATTATCCGCTTAATCATGTTGAGTATGTCGCAGTTTTAAGCAAAGCCACCAATCAACGGATATTTGGTGGTGTTAATTCTGTAGGCAAAACATTACCCATGTTAGGTCAATTGTTCACTGTCGTAGGGGTGTTAGATGAATGGCACCCCAGCCCAAAGTTTTTTGATATGTCGTTCGGTGCATTTTACCCACCTGAAGATATATACCTGCCTTTGCAAATAAAAGCGGAACTGGAACTGCCTCATGGCGGCAACACTCATTGTTGGGAAACGGACATTGGTGATAAATATCAGGCCTTTCTCAACTCTGAATGTGTCAACTTTAATCTTTGGATTGAATTATCCACCCATCAACATAAACAACAATTTGAAAACTATTTACAGGGATATGTTGAACAACAAAAAGCACTCGGACGCTTCCCTAAGGTCACAAATAATATTCTGCTAGATATCAATCAATGGCTTGCACACAAGGAAGTAGTGGGTTCAGACATGTATGTGTTCTTTTACTTAGCCATATTATTTTTATTGGTTTGTTTGTTTAACGCCGCTAGCTTAATGAGTACCAAATTTATGGCTAAAAAAAGTGAAGTAGCCCTCAGGAGAGCTTTGGGTGCAAACCAGCTAGCCATATTTATCCAGTGCCTGACAGAAACAATTATATTGGGATGTTTAGGAGCACTAATAGGATTAGTACTTTATCTGTTTGGGCTTGAGGGTATCAAATCCCTTTACCCTAATTTCAGTACATTTTTGTATCTGGATATACCGTTGATGCTCTTGACTGTGAGTGTGAGTATTTTATCTAGTGTGTTAGCAGGGTTAATACCCAGCATTAAAGTGTGTCTTTTAGCACCAGCGGGATATTTAAAATGAGGATGGACCTTAAAGCCTTTATAAATCACTTGCCTTTTTCTCGCATTGCATTTAGACCTATCTTCAGTACATTACTCAGGCAAAAATATGCCATGGGTATGTTGGTCTTACAGATTGCACTTACCTTAGCCGTTATCAGTAATGGACTATTTATTGTCTCCCAGCGTTTAGACATATTACAACGACCCAGTGGTATCGACGAGCCTCATATTTTTGTATTAACTAGCTCAGGCATCACCAAAGATTTTAACCCACAAACTAGCATACAATCTGATTTAGCAGCCCTTAGGCAGATGCCAAATATTATCAACGCAGTCGCCACCTACTCTTTTCCCTTTAGTGGCAGCAGTGATTGGGATGAATTACAAACCGTTGCAGGAAGCGACCAAAATACTGTGCCCGCAGCAAGTTACAAATTAGACGAACACGGCATA
>JAWUXT010000144.1:0-7104 GCA_034111205.1 Paraglaciecola sp.
AAAAGTTGCCATATCAACTAGGAATAAAAACTATTTTTTTAGAGCAATTTATTACAAGAAATAATTGAAGTTAACCATGTGAAAATATACTTATCGACTATGCTTAATATTAATCAAAGTGAAGTAGGGTTTTAGTCAATAGCCACTATAAATTTTAATGCGAGATACACTTTGATGAACCTAGAGTAAAAAAAGAGTTGTCCTTTTTTCGCTCTTTATAGAGTCAACTTAGATTAAGAGAGTAAGTCATAGTACCTTTAAACATGGCAACACTTGATTGGAGGTAAATATCGACATTAAAACGTATAAAGTTGAAACATTATTTCGTCTAAATGACAATAAATTACCTGGTTAATCCGGGATAAACAGCCCTTTTTAAGGGCAATAAATAAGGGAATAAGGTTCAGCACGGAGAATAGCTGATTATCAAAATGATAAAGCTAAGCCGACCACCTTAAAGTGTTCGGCTTTTTATTGGGTGTTATTAAATCGAGTATTACCTATTTGATCAAAATTCAGGCCTTCTAGTTGCTGGTTTACCTGCATGGATGATTTCAAGTAATTCCACTTCAAATATTAAGGTTGAATGACTACTGATTTTACCAGTCGAACGGGCACCATATGCTAAGTCTGAAGGCACATAAAACCTGTATTTTGCCCCTTTACTCATTAATTGAACTCCCTCAGTCCAGCCTTTAATTACTCGATTTAGTGGGAAGCTTGCTGGTTTATTACGCGCAAAAGAAGAATCAAATTCAGTGCCGTCTAACAGGGTGCCAAGGTAGTTTACTTTTACTGTATCGGTAGCTTTAGGTTTACTTCCTTCACCGCTTTTTAGTACCTCGTACTGTAAACCAGATTTAGTGACAGTGATGCCTTCACGCTGAGCATTATTTTTTAAAAACTCTTCACCAACCGCTTTGTTTTTTTGGCCCATCTGAGCTTTTAGTTCGGCTTGTTTTTCTCGCACTAGAGTTTCAACGGTGCCAGTGATAGATTGAATTTCCTTTTTATTGAGTTGTGACTGGCCTTGTAAAGCTGCGATAAAACCTTTTACTAGCAAACTATGGTCGTATTCAACTCCCACTTCTTTTTGAGTCGCCACTTTATTTTCTATAATGTGACCGACACTAGCGCCGATTGCATAAGATTGTTTTTGTTGTTGTGTATCAAGGACTAATATTTCAACTTGCATAGGATCAACAGGTGGGGGCTGACAGGCACATAAAGTTAAAATAGAAGCGGTCAAAATAGCGATTGCGGATTTTTTCATTATAATTCTCCAACTAGCAGTATGTGATTGGTAGGCAAACGCATATACTAAACCGCATATGACAAAAGAGAAACCCATTGAATAAACGTATTAAACTCTTCTATTTTGTAATGTTGCTAAGTGCCTTTACGCTGATGTCCTGCGGTGGCTCAGGTGATGTGCCGGTTAGTGCCTTTCGCCACGCTGAAGGAGGATCCCATGCCTCCCACATATCTGCAGACAATACGTTAGCGGTTGTTTCTACAATTGAAAATGGCATTACTGTGTGGGATTTAAACACAAACGAACAGCGATATGTGTGGCGACATCAAGATGACGGCAGTAATTCTGTAATCAATATTCATATTGCCTTTGATAATTCATATGTAGTCACTGCTGATAGAGAAGCATTTGCGTTATGGAATTTAGAACTTGGTGAGCCAGAGGGGTTTTGGCGAATTGACGAGGCAAGTATTCGAGATATTGCCGTGTCAAATCAAGGACGAGGTATTTTGGTGGGGCGCGGCAATGGTAAGGTGATGTTTTTTGAGCCCAAAACAGGTAGGCGATTAGAGTTTTTAGGCCACCAAGAAAAAATTAATAGTGTGGATATTTCGCCCAATGGTTTTTATGCATTAACAGGTGGTAACGATTATTTAGCCTACCTGTGGGATACCCGCACTGGGCAGGTTATTCATAAGTTTGAGCACCCCAGTAGAGTCACTAAGGTGTCACTAGATGATCAAGGACGTTACGCATTTACCGCTGACAGTAAACGTGATGCGCGGGTTTGGGATCTGGTTACAGGTAAAGAAGTTAGTAACTTACAATATTCAGCCAGACAGCGGATATTCACTACAGCGGTATTTTCAGATGATGGTAAGTACCTACTAACAGGCTCTCCATCAAGAAGAATCAACCGTTGGGATGTAAAAACAGGAGCAGAGCTAAATGAATGGCGGGTTTCAGCTCGTGAAGGCAGTAAACCTGCTTCGGCTGTGGTGCATGATGTAGGTTTTATTGGTGATAGCGAAGTTATTTCAGAAAGTAGCAATGGTTTACTAGAAAAGTGGAAGATAGAAAATTAATGAACACAGTACAGACAGATATCGAACAATTACAAATGAAAATGGCTTTTCAGGAAGACACCATAGAGAGCCTTAATCAAGCACTCATTTTACAGCAAAAACAAATGGACGACTTACAATTTCAACTTAAACAACTGGTATCAAAAATGAGTGCAATTGAACCTAGCAATATGGCTTCAGAAACAGAAGAAATGCCGCCTCCACATTATTGATTCAATTTGTTAGCTAATTATAATAGAGCAGTCGTTTTAATAATTAAAGCAGCAAGCCTCGAAGCACTGAACTCTTCAAATAAACTAAAAGTCTGCGTTAATTCGCAAATCTTAGTATAAATTTGTGCAGTCCTAAACCGTTAGTGAATCCGGGGACACTTAAGATGCTTTTTTGAGTATCCCTAAGTTTATGAAGACGTTTTTGCTTTATGGCTACTGCTTAAAATAAAACAGACTAAAGAAAGCTGATGCAAGTTATGCACAGCTTATTAAATCGGTATAATTAAGCTTAAACAAAAAGTTTAGAAGTCATACACTATTACCAAAAAACTACTCCGGCTTAAACACCCCAATTACACTTCCACCCGAACGTGAGGCTTTGGCGACTTTTTTATCTGTTTGGGACTCTGAATAATGACACTTAACACATTCCAATTTTTCAACATTATTTTCGAAAAACAGCATGATAGTATCCAGTGCGCGGCACTTTGGGCAGTTTGCCCCAGCGACGAATCGTTTTTTTATTTTATTAACCATGGTTTAAGACATTTTTTCGGTTCATCATCTTGATATGATACTCCCATTCAAATTTGAGTGTTATCTCGTTTTAGTTTAAGTGCAACTAATGACAGACTAAACGCTTGAAATAGCTAAAAGTTCATAACAGGTTTTCATGATCCAATTTTCAGATGTTTCGTTAATGCGTGGTAGTAAAGTTTTGCTGCGAGATGCCAATGCAGTTGTCTACCCCGGCCATAAAGCAGGCCTGATTGGTGCTAACGGGTGTGGAAAGTCCACCTTGTTTGCTTTGATAAAGGGTGAGTTACATACCGAGCAAGGGGATTTTAATATTCCTAAAAACTGGCAAATCGTCTCGGTTGCACAAGAAACGCCAGCGGTTGAACGTTCGGCTCTGGATTATGTGATTGACGGTGATAAACAATACAGAAAACTACAAGCACAGCTCGCTACAGCAGAAGAAGCCCACAACGGCGAACAGATCGCACTTTTACATGGTTCGTTAGAACAAGTAGGTGCTTATGATATTGATGCCCGTGCCTCGACTATTTTAGCTGGTCTAGGTTTTGCCAATGATGTAATGAAAAACCCAGTTTCTGCTTTTTCTGGTGGTTGGCGAATGCGTCTTAATCTAGCCCAAGCATTGCTTTGTCATTCCGATTTATTATTGTTAGATGAGCCTACTAACCACCTCGATTTAGATGCAGTAATTTGGCTAGAAAAATGGCTACAGCGATACACGGGCACTTTGATGCTGATTTCTCACGATAAGTCTTTTTTGGACAGTACCGTGAATGAAATAATCAGTGTGGAGTCGCAACAACTTGTTAGTTATACAGGTAATTACGATGCTTACGAAAAACAACGTGCCGAGCGTTTACGTCTACAAAGTTTGCAGTACTCAAAGCAACAAGATCAAATAGCGCACCTAGAATCTTTTATTAATCGGTTTGGTGCGAAGGCAAGTAAAGCTAAACAAGCCCAAAGCCGTGTAAAACAATTGGCAAAAATGGAAACGTTACTGCCGGTGATGGCCGCTTCCGAATTTAGCTTTACATTTTTTACCCCGCCAAAGTTACCTAACCCTTTAATAAAGATGGAGCAGGTAAAAGTAGGTTATGGCGATACTATCATTCTAGAAAAATTACATCTGAATCTAGTACCAGGTAGCCGTATCGGGTTATTAGGTAAAAATGGCGCGGGTAAATCGACCTTAATTAAATTGTTAGCAGGTGAAATATCACCCATTGAAGGGCTATACGAAACATCAGCTGGATTGCGAATAGGTTATTTTGCGCAACATCAATTAGAGTTTTTACGTGGCGAGGATTCAGCCATTGCCCACATGCAAAGGTTAGATAAAAAGGCTACCGAGCAAAGTCTCAGAGATTATTTAGGCGGTTTTGGTTTTCGTGGTGATAATGCGTTAAGCAAAGTAGAGCCTATGTCTGGGGGTGAAAAAGCTCGTCTAGTATTAGCTTTAACTGTTTATCAAAAACCTAACTTGTTGTTGCTGGATGAGCCCACCAACCACCTAGACTTAGATATGCGGCATGCATTAAATATTGCGTTGCAAGGCTTTGAAGGTGCCATGGTACTGATATCTCATGATAGGTTTTTACTGACATCGGTGTGTGATGACTTTTATTTAGTGGATTCAAAGCAAGTACAAGCCTTTGATGGTGACTTAGATGACTACAAAGACTGGATCCTCAAAGGCGATAAAGGCACTAGCGTAGAAAGTGACAAAAGCACTGTTAAACCTGATCGTAAAAACATTAAACGTTTAGAAGCAGAATTTAGACAGGCAACAAAACCTCTCAGAAAGTCCATTGAGCAACACGAAAAAACCATGGCTGCAGCTCAAACAAAACTAGAAGCTCTAGAGCAGCAACTCGGTGACACTGAGTTATACAACGCCGAAAACAAAACCCAACTCAAACAAGTGTTGACTGAACAAGCCAATCATAAATCAACCCTTGAAGAAGCAGAAATGTATTGGCTAGACGCGCAGGAAGAGTTAGAAATTAAACAAAAAGAATTTGAGCTGGAAAGTGTTAGTTAATATGGTGCTTTTGGGTCTGTATAAATATGGATAAACCAATCATTGGTTACCACAAAGACGAAGAAAGCGACTGGGTGGCTGAGTTTACGTGCGGCCATTTTCAACATATTAGGCATAACCCACCTTGGATAAGTCGCCCTTGGGTTATCCAAGGTGGCCGAAAATCAATGCTCGGCCATAAACTGCGATGCAAAAAATGTGATTTGAATGCTTCTGTGGATACCATTTAGGGACATTAGATCTGAGTTATTTTTGCCACTGAGAGACTGTACACACAGGAAAAACTAATTCGTTTTTCTTAATGTAGTTTAACACTCAAAGACGCGCTAAAGGTAAATGGCGATAGCTTGTCGAGACTGACTGATTGGTAAATAAGTGCCAATACCCGCTATTCGGAGTCACTTCAGTTAAACTGATTTTCGCGATAATTTGTCAGTCAATTTCGCAGCCCAAAAGGACAGCTAACGACCCAGACTGTGTGAAAACTATTGATCACTTTTGGTCTAAGTTCTGGCTTCTTATGATCAAACAATCTTAATGTAATCGCCTAATAAACCACCACGTTTAGTATAATTATAGGGGCAGATAAACCATAGAGAAAACGAGATAGCACATCATATTTTAGGCCAATCAAGAACTCAAACCACCTTGCTTCCTGAAGTGCTTGATGACTTTGTTAGTGAAGATAATCCTGTTCGAGTCGTAGATGTATTTGTTGATGGCTTAGACCTTCAAACACTTGGATTTGAACGGGTGATTGCTGCAGGAAAAGGCCGTCCAGGTTACCATCCAGCTGTCATGCTTAAACTCTACATTTATGGCTACCTCAACCGCATTCAGTCTTCTCGTCGTTTAGAAAAAGAAAGCCATCGTAATGTTGAATTGATGTGGCTGCTGACGCGATTAATGCCCGACTTCAAAACGATTGAAGACTTCAGAAATGATAATGGTAAAGGCATAAAAGCCGTATGCCGTCAGTTTGTTCAGATGTGTCGCCAAATGAATATGTTCGCCGATTCACTCTTTGCGATTGATGGCAGTAAGTTTAAGGCGGTCAATAGCAAAGACAACAACTACTTACCGAGCAATGTGAAGTACCGAATTAATAAAATCGAGAAAAGTATTGAAGAATATCTTAGCAAGATGGATACCCAAGATAAGACAGAGAAAAGTGACGATAAAGCCACCCCATCCAAACTAGAGTGGTTGCAAAAACGGTTGGCAGAGCTGCGGGTTATCGAAGAAGAAGTCAATGCTCACCCAGACAAACAGGTATCAAAGAACGACCCCGATGCGCGTTTGTTACTGACTCGGCATCTGGACAGACAGGTGTGCTACAACGTACAAACGGCGGTCGATACCAAGCACCATCTTATCATCAGCCACGACATTGATAAGCCAGCCGATAGAGGGCAATTAACCTCTGTGGCGAAACAAGTACAAGAAGTGATGAAGAAGAAAGACATCACCGTCCTTGCAGATAAAGGTTACTTCAGCCGCCTTGATATCAAGGCGTCACATGACTTAGGTATGACCGCTAATGTGCCTCAAACGGAAACCTCAGGTTCGGCGAAAAAAGGGATATTCAACAAATCGCTGTTTATCTATGACAAGGATAAAGATATCTATATTTGCCCTGCGGGTGAGGAATTACCTCATAAACGTAACGTGACAGAAAAAGGTGTTGAGCAAAAGGTATACGTTAATTCTTCTGCATGTCGAGATTGTAACATCAGAGAAAAATGCACGACATCAGCAAAGGAGCCAAGGAAAATAAGACGATGGATACACGAACCAATTATAGACGCCATGCAAAAACGCCTTGATGACAATCGCGACATTCCGGTGCTCAGGAAACAAACTGTCGAACATCCATTCGGTACCATTAAAATGTGGATGGGCGCGTCGCACTTCTTAATGACACGTAAACATAATGTGTTAACCGAAATGAGTATCCATGTGCTGGCA
>JAWUXT010000145.1:0-14207 GCA_034111205.1 Paraglaciecola sp.
TAAACTCGACTGCGTCCTTGTCACACAAACCGTCACCGGCAAGAAGTGTGTCTTCAACATGCGATGCAATAGAATCATTTTCATCAAAAACTGCTGCGATTCCACCTTGAGCATATTTGGTAGAGCCTTCAGAAATATCACATTTACTTAATACTATCACTTGGCAATGATCGGCAAGTTTTAATGCGTGACTTAAACCTGCGGCGCCACTTCCAATAATAAGTACGTCACATTGATGTTCAATAGTAGAGTGCATAAGGTAGAATAGGTATTAATAGATGATTTGTTAGGCAATACTAATTTACAGATTTTAAATTACAATGCTTTTCATAAATGAATATAGATAAATGTCGGTGGTTGCTGGTTAATTAATTGTACATTACTGATTATTTTAAAAATAAATTGGTTTTATTCGAACTTTTCAAATTTCATAGAGTCAATAGTAGTGCTTGCATGAGCCGTAGTATATTTTCCCACAGGAGTAAGGGCTCTAAATGAGCGAGCAGATAGCAGACCAACAGATTGTTGAGAGAGTACAACGCGGAGACAAAAACGCTTATGGGTTGTTGGTGACGAAGTATCAACACAAAGTATCCTATTTAGTCTCCAGATATGTTAAAAATTCAGGGGATGTGGCAGATGTGACGCAAGAAGCGTTTATTAAAGCTTACAGAGCCCTACCAAATTTTAGAGGTGATAGCGCTTTTTATACTTGGTTATATAGAATAGCAGTAAACAGTGCCAAAAATTATCTGGTGTCTCAAGGAAGAAAGCCTCCAGCAAGTTATGTTGATGCTGATGAAGCAGATTATTATGACGGTAGTGATGCATTGAAAGAAAATAATTCACCCGAGAAAAATTTAATGTCACAGCAAATGGAAAAGCTGCTGTTTGACGCCATGGAAAAGTTGCCTGAAGATCTCCGTATGGCTATAAGCCTGCGTGAACTAGAAGGCTTAAGCTATGAAGATATTGCTAATGTGATGGATTGCCCGGTAGGAACCGTAAGATCGAGAATATTTAGGGCCAGAGAAGCATTGGATAAAGTGATTCAACCATTGTTAATGAATGATTGATTTTCTATTAAAGTAGAAATTATAATAGCGGGAACCATATTGTATGTCGCAGAAATTTGAAAATTTATCAGCCTTAGTCGATGGTGAACATGATACATCCACCTCATCGAGTAGTCTTTTGTTAGATGCGGTTAAAAATGATACTGAGTTGCAACTAAAATGGAAAAGTTACCATCTTATTCGTGATGGATTGCGCCAAGAACTACCAGCAAATATTAACTTTGATCTTGCTGACAAGATAGCTCAAGCGATTGAAGCTGAGCCCACAATATTGGCACCAAAGAAAACTTGGCGCGACTTACCTTTAGTTAGCAATATTATTCCTTTTGCAAAACAAGGTGGTCAAATGGCAATCGCTGCATCTGTAGCTGTAGCAATGATAATTGGAGTGCAACAGGTTAATCAGTCTGACGCAATCCAACCTTTTAGTGCAGCGCCGCATATCTCCGGTATTCAAGGTGGTTTATCTCCAGTAAGTTTTGATCAAACTCGCTCTATACCTAACTCTGATGTGGTTCAACAAAAACGCCGTATTAATGCGTATTTAACAGATCATAAACAACAACTACGCTTTAAAACTATTCAGTTAAGTAATGATAAATCTGCGATAATGGGACAAGATATTAATAATGAAGAGGCGCAACCAGACATTGTTGAAAACATTCCACAATAAAATTTATTGCAGAGTCTTACTGGCTCTTCTACTAACTATTTTTGTTCCTTTGCAAGCATTTGCTCAGGAACAAACCCCTGGTGAAACATCTAGCAATTCTTATGCATCTGATAGCGCCCAAGCTTGGTTAGCCAAGATGTCTAACGCTGTTAAGTCCCTCAATTATACTATTTCCTTTATCTTGTTGAAGCCAGGTGTGGACTCACAACCTTATCTTTGGCGTCACGGAGTTAATGAAGCTGGTTTAGAGATGGAACAACTTAATCTGTTGAACGGCCCAGGTAGGGAAATTGTTCGTATCGGAGATAAAGTCAGTTACTTTGAACCTAACGTCCCACCTTATAGCTTGCAGTCATCTATTATTAATGGGCCTTTTCCTAGTGAGTTTTTTCAACTTCCTGAAAAAATAATGTTAGGTTATGAATTTATTTTGGTGGGGCGGAGTCGTATTGCTGGTCGTGCTGCGCAACAAATTCGTATCATCAGCAAAGACAAGAGTCGTTTTGGTTTAAATGTTTGGCTTGACCAAGAAACTGGATTGTTATTAAAAATGAATATGTTTGGTCAAGACGCTCAGCTTTTAGAACAAATTCAAGTGACGGGCTTACAAGTTACCAAAGAGCCTGATCCCTTCTTCGCAAAAATTGAGCCTGGAATGTTACCTGAAGTAGTAAACTTTAGACCCAGTGCTCTATTAAATTCACCGTGGACAATTGGTTATATTCCTAAGGGAATGACAATACTTAAAAGAGACCTGCGTCGTTTATCAGACTCAGGTGAAGTGGTTGAATATATTATGCTAAGTGATGGTTTAGTGGATGTCTCGGTGTATTTGCAAGAGAGAGAAAACAATAAGCCACAAGAAAATTTAGTGGGTACCGTTCAATCTGACACATTATTAACTATTGAGCATGGCGAATTGAATATAACAATTATCGGCAAGCTTCCAGCTGCCACAGCTAATGCAATAGCTAAATCGATTAAAAGAATTAAATAAATGATTGAAGAAATTGGGGTGATTTCTGCTATAGAGCAGCACGATTCTCAACAAGTTGTAATCGTTGAAACACAAATTAAGTCAACTTGTGGAAGTTGTGAAGCTCAGTCCAACTGCGGAACAGGGGCAATAGCAAAAGTTTTTGCATCAAAGCGAGAAGCCTTACGATTTAGATTAAATGAGATGGTTGAAGTGGGGCAAAAAGTTAGTTTAGGTATTCCAGAAGAAAATCTACTTAAAGCATCCGCGATGGTTTACTGTTTACCTCTATTTGCCCTTGTTTTGTCGGCACTTGTTGGAGAAAGTGTATTTCCCATGCTTGGGCTGATGGCGGAAGGATGGTTGATTTTATTCTCGACGATTTGCAGTTACTTGACCTTTAGATTTGTTCGTCGTTTCTTGAGTAATTCTGATCAGGGTGAATTTCATCCTCGTATCCTGAAGGTTTTTCCTTTAGAAATAGATAATATCCAAGTTAAACAAGTATAAGTTTCACTTTCTATCACAATAACCAACAAACAATACTCATGTTGTGTCGCAAAGTGATTGATAAAACTGTAAAATTCCCATCTATTTAATTTTTTGTCCCATACTCTAGCAGCTGATCTTTGTTTTACTAGTTGCTTGGAAACAAAACCACTTGGTGATTTTCTAAAACTTTATGCAACATAAGCACATACGTAACTTCTCAATTATTGCTCATATAGACCACGGTAAATCAACTCTTTCTGATCGCTTGATCCAACATTGTGGAGGATTATCTAGCAGAGAAATGTCTGAACAAGTCCTCGACTCAATGGATATTGAGAAAGAGCGTGGCATAACAATCAAAGCGCAAAGTGTCACGCTTAACTACACCGCAAAAGATGGTCTTACATATCAATTAAATTTTATCGATACGCCTGGGCACGTGGATTTCACTTATGAAGTTTCTCGTTCACTTGCCGCTTGTGAAGGTGCACTTCTGGTAGTTGATGCTGGCCAAGGAGTTGAAGCCCAAACATTGGCAAATTGTTATACCGCTATTGATTTGAATATGGAAGTGGTGCCCATCATAAATAAGATTGACTTGCCACAAGCCGAACCCGACCGTGTCGCTGAGGAAATAGAAGATATAGTGGGTATCGACGCACTCGATGCAGTCCGCTGTTCTGCCAAAACAGGTATTGGGATAGAAGATGTACTAGAGGTTATTGTTCGTCAAATACCTGCCCCAGAAGGTGAGATTGATGCGCCTTTAAAAGCTTTGATTGTTGATTCTTGGTTTGATAATTATCAAGGTGTTGTGTCTCTTGTGCGAATTATGCAAGGTGAGTTACATAAGAACGATAAAATCAAAATTATGACAACAGGTGGCATTCATCAAGCTGATAAAGTGGGTATATTCACGCCTAAAGCTAAAGATACTGGGGTATTAAGAGCCGGTGAGGTAGGTTTTGTCATTGCAGGTATTAAAGAAATTAACGGGGCTCCTGTGGGCGACACTATTACTTTAGCAAAGCGCCCTGCGACTGAAGCCTTGCCGGGTTTTAAAAAGGTCAAGCCTCAAGTATACGCAGGTCTGTTTCCTATTAGTTCTGATGACTATGAAGACTTTCGCGATGCGCTAGCAAAATTAAGTCTTAATGATGCATCTTTGTTTTTTGAACCAGAAAGTTCATCTGCACTTGGTTTTGGTTTTCGTATTGGTTTCCTCGGTATGTTACATATGGAAATCATCCAAGAACGTTTGGAACGTGAATATAATCTGGATTTGATTACCACCGCACCCACTGTGGTGTACGAAGTTGTCACTAAAGAGGGGGAAACTATTTATGTAGATAATCCTTCAAAATTACCAGCTGTGAATGATATTGAAGAGATTCACGAGCCGATAGTTGAAGCGCACATTTTAGTGCCGCAGCAATATCTTGGTAATGTTATTACTTTGTGTGTAGAAAAACGTGGCATGCAAACCAGTATGACTTATCACGGTAAACAAGTTGCTGTGAGCTACGATTTGCCGATGGCTGAAGTGGTGATGGACTTTTTCGATAAACTAAAATCGACCAGTCGAGGTTTTGCATCTCTTGATTATAATTTTAAACGTTTCCAAACGGCCGAAATGTCACGCTTAGACATTTTGATTAATGGCGAGCGTGTAGACGCATTGGCCATGATTACACATAAAGATCACGCCGTAACTCGTGGCCGACAGTTAGTAGAAAAACTTCAAGAGCTTATCCCTAGGCAAATGTTTGATATTGCTATCCAAGCGGCTATTGGAAATCAGATAATCGCTCGCAGTACCATTAAGCAATTACGTAAAAACGTTACCGCCAAGTGTTATGGCGGTGATATCAGTCGTAAGAAAAAACTCTTGCAAAAACAAAAGGATGGAAAAAAACGGATGAAGTCAGTAGGTAACGTAGAACTGCCTCAAGAAGCCTTCTTAGCATTGCTTAAGGTAGGTAAATAGATGGCTAATTATTTTTCAATATTTTTGGTTATACTCACCTTTGCTTCGGGATTGATTTGGTTAGTCGATAGCTTAATGTTTGCCTCTAAGCGTCGTGATAGAATGGCGATTGCTACTGGCCCAGGTGGCACAACATCGGCTTTAGACCAAGATGCGCAATTACCTTGGTTAGTCGATACTGCCCAACAAATTTTTCCGGTTATCGCTTTTGTTATGGTACTGCGTTCATTCTTGTATGAACCTTTTCAAATCCCATCTGGTTCAATGATGCCGACGTTATTAGTTGGGGATTTTATCCTTGTTGAAAAGTTTACCTACGGACTAAAAGACCCAGTAATGCGGCATCAACTTGTAAATATCGGTGAGCCTGAACGCGGTGATGTCGTAGTGTTTAAGTTTCCACCACAGCCACAATTAGATTATATAAAACGTGTAGTAGGCCTGCCGGGCGATACTATTATTTATCGAAACAAACAGCTTCAAATTAAACCTGCTTGCGATACTCCTGAAAATTGCCAACCATTTCAGACTATAGATTTAAAGTTTGAGAGTCGAGGGGAAGCCTATCAACAGTTTGCACCTTTAGAAAAATATACAGAGCAATTAGGTGAAGTTAGCCATCAAATATATCGAACCCAAGGCAGAGCCAGTTCTAGCCGTTATTATTCGCAACCGGGAACGCAAGCGGATGAATGGATTGTGCCTGAAGGTGAATATTTTGTGATGGGAGACAATCGAGATAATAGTGAAGATGGAAGATATTGGGGGTTCGTACCTGAGGAAAATTTAGTGGGTAAAGCCGTCGCGATTTGGATCAGCTTCGAATTTGATCGTGTGCCCAGTAGTTGGATACCAGGATGGATCCCAACAGGTGTTAGATTTGAACGAGTGGGTAGCATAAATTAAATGCCACTTGTTAACCCGTATTTACCTTTGTATAAACGCTTGGGTTACATTTTTGTGGATGAGGCTAATATAGTTGAGGCCCTAACTCACCGAAGTGCTAGTAAAGAACACAATGAACGTCTGGAATTTTTAGGTGATGCTATATTAGGTATGGTAATAGCTAAAGCCTTATATCAACGTTTTCCTAAACAACCTGAGGGTAAGTTAACTCGGATGCGTTCAAGTCTGGTAAAAGGGGATACCTTAGCTGAAGTCGCCAGAGAATTTGAGTTAGGCGAGTTGTTACTGCTTGGCCCTGGCGAGCTTAAAAGCGGAGGTTTTCGCCGAGATTCAATATTAGCCGATGCAGTCGAAGCTATTATCGGTGCTATTTATTTAGAAGCAGGCATGACTAAGTGTGAAGCTTTAATTCTGGATTGGTTTGCCCCAAGGCTTAAAGCACTCGACCCTGAAGCGGTTTCCAAGGATGATAAAACCCGCTTACAAGAATACTTACAGTCAAATAAACATCCTTTACCACTTTATGAAGTGACTGAAATTAAAGGCAAGTCACATGATCAAACTTTTTATGTAGAGTGTTATGTAGAAGGCTTGAAAAAAGCAGTAGTAGGTAAAGGTAATAGTCGACGAAGAGCAGAACAGAAAGCCGCAAAACAAGCATTTGAGAAATTAATTAATGATAGATAAAAAGTCTAATGAAATATCGATTGCCGACACTCACTGTGGAATGATCGCCATTGTTGGACGCCCCAATGTGGGTAAGTCGACCTTGCTGAATAAACTGCTAGGTCAAAAAGTGAGTATCACCTCCCGCAAACCGCAAACCACTCGTCACAGAATAATGGGTATCGACACAATAGATAATCGTCAGGCGATTTATGTAGATACACCAGGACTGCACATTGAAGAAAAGCGCGCCATAAATCGTTTTATGAATCGTGCAGCATCTAGCTCAATTGCTGATGTTGGTTTAGTACTGTTTTTAGTGGAAGGTACTAAATGGACCGATGACGATCAAATGGTGTTGACCAAAATACAACAATCTGGTTCACCTTGTTGGCTGATTGTGAATAAATCAGATAATGTTAAAGATAAAGAAACTATGCTTCCTCATCTTAAATGGTTGGGTGAGCAACATAACTTTCAACAAATTATGCCTATTTCAGCGAAAACAGGTAAAAATGTCGAAGAATTACGTTCATTGGTTTTGGCCACTTTACCCGAAAGTGAGTTCTATTTTCCAGAAGATTACATAACCGATCGTTCCAGTCGCTTTATGGCATCTGAAATTGTTCGTGAAAAGCTGATGCGTTTTACCGGAGATGAATTGCCTTATTCTATTACTGTGGAAATTGAGCAATTTCTTTTGGCAGAAAATGGAATCTATCGTATAAACGGTTTAATTTTGGTTGAACGTGATACCCAAAAAAGTATGGTAATTGGGAAAGGTGGACAGCGGCTTAAAACCATTGGCATGGAAGCACGAAAAGATATGGAAGTATTGTTTGATGCAAAAGTGTATTTAGAACTTTGGGTAAAAGTGAAATCAGGTTGGGCTGATGATGAAAGGGCGCTGCGTAGCTTAGGTTATGGATTAGATAACTAAGCTATATTTGGTTTATCCTAATTATATAAGAGGTAATGATGCGTTCAATCAGCGATATTCGTCGGGATTACACTCAAGCTGGGTTAGATGTCGATGACTTGACACCTGAACCTTTTGCGCTTTTCGATCGTTGGTTGCAAAATGCTATAGATGCAAACCTTGCGGACCCAACTGCTATGACAGTCGCGACAGTTGATAACTCAGGGCAACCTTCGCAACGAATAGTGTTATTAAAAAATTTTGATGAAACAGGATTCGTTTTTTATACTAATACGGGTAGTAAAAAATCTCAGGACTTAAGCAAAAACAACAAAATATCGCTACACTTTCCATGGCATATGCTTGACCGACAGATAAAAATCAAAGGTATTGCTCAGAAACTGAGTTCAATTAGTGTGGCTAAATATTTTATGTCACGCCCTAAACCGAGTCAGATTGCTGCTTGGGCATCGGAACAAAGTCGTCCTATTAATAGTAAACAGTTACTAATGCAAAAATTTTCCGAGGCAACCGCTAAGTTTGCGAAAGGGGAAGTGCCATTGCCGTCATTTTGGGGTGGGTACAAAGTTGTCCCCCATCAAATCGAGTTTTGGCAAGGAGGAGAGCATCGGCTCCACGATCGTTTTATGTATACTAAGGCAACCGAAGGTAATTGGCATACAGAACGTTTGATGCCTTAACTGTTTAAGGTGTTTTTGTGTTAATAGATAGCCATTGCCATTTGGATTTTAGCTGTTTCGATCACGACCGAACTGAGGTTTTGAACCGCTGTGCAAAGCTGTCTATAGATACTATTGTTATTCCTGGTACTCAGGCTAGTCTGTGGCAAAAGCAAATCGACCTGTGTCATACTTATCCTCAACTTAGGTTTGCCTTAGGGTTACATCCATATTTTCTTAATAGCTTTGAACCTATACATTTAGTTCAGTTATCTCACCTGCTAAACCATTATCAAGACAAAGTACTGGCCCTTGGTGAGATTGGTCTTGATGCTCACAATGATGTTGACTGGAAACTCCAATTACAAGTATTTGAACAGCAATTGTTGATTGCAGAAGAACATGTGTTACCAGTAATTTTGCACCATCGAAATTCTCATAACGAACTCATACGTACGCTTAAAGCAAAAAAGTTTACCCAAGGCGGCATTGTGCATGCTTTTTCGGGGAGCATACAAGATGCACACACTTACATTGATTTAGGATTTAAAATTGGAGTGGGTGGTGTGATCACCTATTCACGCGCTAATAAAACGCGCACTACCATCGCTCAATTGCCACTTAATAGTTTGGTGCTAGAAACTGATGCACCCGATATGCCATTGACGGGCAAGCAAGGACAAAGAAATAGTCCTGAGTATTTGCCTGAAATATTGGAAAGCTTACTGGCACTTCGCAGTGAAACTAAGCAAGAAATACTGCAAGCATGTTCTTTTAATGTGCGGGCTAGTTTAGCCAATTTTTAGTTGTTTATTGTTTCGACGAACGAATTAGTTGCCTATATCTGACTTTATAGAATGCGCGAGTGACTAATATTCCCGCTATGGCCGCCAGTATCATTAACATTTGTACCTGTTGATTGAGCTGTTTTTGATATTCACTATGGTATGCCATGACTTCTTTTTCCTTGAGTATGATACTCAAGTATCCAATTACCTGCTTGTTATGGGAGATGTTTTGCACGAAGACTAAAGGCGCTATAGCTTTAGTTTTATAAGCAGCTACTACGGATAATGCGGAGTTGTTGTCGGCTAATATTCTGCCTTTATTATCGAATAAAGCTACACCAGCAACATGAGGGTCTGCGACTATATAGCTGAGTTGTTGGCTCAATTTTTCTGAATCATTTTCAAGTAGCGAACTAACCAGTATTTTACCAGACAAAGTAGAGAGGCTAATGCCTAACTGATTGGATTGTTTTGAGTGCCAATTTAAAGATTGCTCAGAGCTAATCAACCAAAGGTTAATACAGGCAATACACCCCACCACAGCCAAAACCAGATTCGCTATACGTTTGAATATAGAATAGCGACTGGGTTGCTGAAAAGGGGCAATGAAAATAGATGTGTTTATTTGTTGCATGCCCAGACAATAAGGCAAATTGGTTGTGATGCCAAGTGAATAGCTTGTAGGTTGCAAAAATAGCTCCATATACATTGAGTAAGATACTTATTTTATTAACCTTTTTTTTAGTAAACTATTGGTAATAATATTGAAAATCACCGGATTAGCACCATATCTAAAGCGCATTCGATATTGGTCATTACAGGATTATTATGATCTCAGTCAAAAATTTATATAAGTCATTTAATGGTACCCAAGCAGTTAACGATCTTTCGTTTGATATCATTCCCGGCGATGTGGTGGGTTTTTTAGGACCAAACGGGGCAGGTAAGTCAACAACCATGAAGATGTTGACAGGCTTTTTACTTCCCACCAGTGGTGATATCTTTATTAGTAACTTGTCGCTTGAGAAGTCAGCATTAGAAATAAAAAATAAAATTGGGTATTTACCTGAAGGCGCACCCGCTTATGGCGACATGACTCCTCTGCAGTTCCTGAATTTCATTGCGCAGATAAGAGGTTATAGAGGTGCTGAAAAGGCAAAAAGGATTGAACATGTTGTTAGACAGGTCGAACTTCAAGAAGTACTAGATAAACCCATTGATAACCTTTCAAAAGGCTTCAAAAGGCGCGTAGGTTTAGCGCAAGCTTTGATCCACGACCCAGAAATATTGATCCTCGATGAGCCCACAGATGGACTTGATCCGAATCAAAAACATCAAGTCCGTGAGCTGATTAAAAATTTATCTAAAGATAAAATAGTCATCATATCAACTCATATTTTGGAAGAAGTTACGGCTGTCTGCAATCGCGTGATGATAATAGCTAAAGGTAAACTTTTATTTGATGACACCCCGAATGCGCTTACCCGAAAGTCTAAATATTATGGTGCCGTGACCTTATATTTTAGTTATCGCGCCGATTCTTCTGAGTTAGGCGAGTTAGAAGGAGTCGCAGAAATGGAAGAAGACTTAGAAACGGGGCGTGTAACACTGTTCCCAAAACCCGGAGCTGAAATATTGCATCTGGTCACTGCTCACGCCCAAAGGTGCAAGTTACCAATAGACAGTTTATACGTTGAGCAAGGCCGATTAGATGAAGTTTTTAGACATATTACTCAAGAGGAGAACGCGTAATGAGTAATATCAGTATTTTATTTAGACGAGAGTTCTTTAGTTTTTTTGCTACGCCAGTTGCTTATGTGTTTATTGGCATATTCTTGGTCTTGTCGGGCGTATTTACTTTTTTTGTCGGTGGTTTCTACGAACGTGGACAAGCTGATTTGTTACCATTTTTTAACTTTCATCCTTGGTTGTATCTATTCCTTGTCCCCGCTATTGCCATGCGTAGTTGGTCTGAAGAACGTAAAAGCGGCACTATTGAATTGTTAATGACCCTACCCATTAGCACTTGGCAGGCGATGTTAGCCAAACATTTTGCTGCATGGGCAGTATTAGGGTTGTCGCTATTATTAACGTTTCCTTTGTGGCTAACAGTTAATTATCTTGGAAACCCAGATAATGGCATTATTGCAGCCGCTTATTTTGGCAGTTGGTTAATGGCTGGAGCATTCTTGTCGATCGGCGTGTGTATGTCGGCTTTGACTAAGAATCAGATCATCGCTTTTATATTATCAGTGGTGGTGTGTTTCGTATTTGTTGTTAGTGGCAGTAATATTGTACTTGATGCCTTTAAAAGCTGGGCACCTAGTATGCTCATTGATGTTGTGGCCTCTTTTAGTTTTCTGACTCATTTTGAGGCTATGGCCAAAGGTGTGATTGCGCTCAACGATTTAATGTATTTTCTGCTGGTGACCGTCTGTTGGTTGTTTGCCGGCTTAATATTAATTGAACAAAAGAAGGCGGATTAGTCATGCAACATAAATTGACCTCATCTGTTAATTTGTTTTTGATAGTCGTGGTGTTTTTTGCACTCGTGTTTGTGAATAACCAATTGTTATCCCCGCTAAGGTTAGATTTAACTGAAAACCAAGTTTACTCATTGTCCCAAGGGAGCAAGCAGGTTCTGAAAGAAATTGATGAACCTATTAATTTATACTTTTTCTTCTCAGACAAAGCATCTAAAAATATGACCAGTTTGCGAAACTATGCGAACCGTGTCGAAAGTCTGCTGACGGAATATGAAACCTTTGCTAACGGTAAACTTAAGTTGCAGGTGTTAGATCCTCAAGCATTTTCTGAACAAGAAGACCAGGCAGACCAATTCGGCTTAACCGCAGCGAACATTGGTGTTGCAGGCGAAGCTATTTACATGGGGTTGGCGGCGACTAATGCTTTGGATGAACAAAAAGTTATAGCGTTTTTTGATCCTCAAAAAGAAGGTTTCTTAGAATATGAAATCAGCCAACTGATTTCTCAGCTTAGCGAACCAGAACCAGTGAATGTTACTTTAATTACCGACCTTGCTATAAAAGGTGGACAAAACCCCATGATGGGGCAGGTTGATCCTGCTTGGACATTTCTCACTCAATTAGAGCAATTATACAAGGTAGAGCAACTTAGTAGTGAAGCCACCAGTGTGCCAGATGACACCGATGTATTGTTGCTAGTGCATCCCAAAGAATATACGGATGCTTTATTATTTGCTATCGACCAATTCGCACTCTCTGGTGGAAAAATATTAGCCTTTCTAGATGCACATAATGAATCGGACCCAATAGCAATGATGGCAGGGCCTATGCCTACTGGCAATAGTTCAAACGTACAGCGCTTGCTAAGTGCATGGGGTGTAGAGTTTGATAGCGACAATGTGCTGCTTGATGCTATGGCAGGTCTGGATATACGCACACAAGACGGTGGTGTGACTAGACACTTTGGTTTTGTTGGCTTTACCTCTGACCAGCTTGACCGTGAAGACGTACTTACATCCAATCTTGAAGTGATAAACGGCGCTTCATTTGGTGTTTTTAATAAAATTGCAGATGCTGAAACAACTTGGTTACCATTGATCCAGTCAACCCAAAACTCAGACTTAATGAATACGGGGACTTATGCCATGACGCAAAATCCTGAAGAGTTAGCTAAGGCTTATCAAAGTGATAATCAGTCATATGTTTTAGCTGCGCGACTTTTAGGAAAAGCCAATAGTGCTTTTGAAAAAGTACCTGAAGGTGCTGAGCAAACAGCAATAATCACATCAACAGATAGATTAAATGTTATTTTAGTCGGTGATACTGACTTGCTTGCGGACCGTTTTTGGGTGCAGCAATCGAACTTTTTTGGGCAAACTATCTATACACCTTTTGCTAATAACGGTGACTTTATTACTAATGCTGTTGAAAATTTAGGGGGCAGTGATGCACTCATTAGTATCAGGAGTAGAGGTGTCTTTAGTCGCTCTTTTAGTCGAGTTGATGAGTTAACTGTGATTGCCGAGCAAAAATTTCGCGACCAAGAACAAATACTACAACAGCAACTTGATGACACTGAGCAGCAATTATTGGAATTACAAAATCAACAAGTTGAAGAGGGGGCATTGGTCATTAGCCCGGAGCAGCAGCTAGCCATTGACGAATTTATGCAAAAGAAAGTCACTATTCGTAAGTCACTTCGTGATGTTAGACATCAACTTGATAGAGACATTGAAAGTTTGGGTAATTGGTTAAAACTGATTAATATTGCCTTAGCTCCATTGATCCTAATATTGTTTCTTGCTCTGTTAAGAATAATTTTCAGAACTAAACCTCGTTCTACTTCTACTATACCTGAGTCAAAAGAGGATCCTGTTTTATGAACAAACAAGTTTCTATATTGACAGTTATTGCGATATTGGCTTTAGGCTTAGCAGTATGGTTTAGTCAATCTCCTTCCAAAGATACATTTGAAGCAGGTCTGTTATTTGATGATTTACAAGAATTTGCTAATCAAGTGGATAGTGTCGAAATAACAAATGCACAAGGAGTGTTGTTTAGTGCAAGAAAATTAGGTGACCGTTGGTTGGCGACTATTGACCCCGAGCAACCTGTTTATCCAATTTCTCAAGATAAGCTCGCAGAGTTTGTTGAAACAATAATGCGCGCAAAGTTAGTCGAAGCAAAAACTAGCAAACCAAAAAACTATATTCGTTTGGGTTTACAATCTATTAATATTGACGACAGTATGGCCAGTTTAGTGACTTTAAAAGCAAGTGAAAAGGCTTGGCAAGTCTTAGTGGGTAATAAAGTCACGTTAGGAGAAGGTCAATATATCCTTAAACCTGGTGACATTCGAAGCTGGCGAACAGATAAAACTATTCATATACCAATGGATAAATTTTCATGGCTAAAACAACCAATCTTGCCTTATGAAGCACAAGACATCAGTTCAGAATCACGAGTTGATGGCATGGATTGGCAAATTTCCAGATCTGTCGGTGGTGACTTTCAGTTAGTTAACATGCCAAAAGGTAAAGAGTTGGAATACCCAAGTA
>JAWUXT010000146.1:0-8539 GCA_034111205.1 Paraglaciecola sp.
AAAATGAAGCACGCAAAATTGCGATGTATTTATGTCAGGAGTTAGCAGCGGCAAAGCTGAAGGAGATAGCAGATTATTTTAATCTGAGCCACGCAGGTTCAGTTAGCTTTATTACTCATCAAATTAGGCAGAAAAAACGAGTAAACAAAAGATTCCGTCATACTGTAGAGGGGTTGATTAAAAGTCTTATTAATCAAGCAACTTGACCCCTAATTTCTTTCCTAATTTTTCTAATTTTTTGATTGCTAAATAAAGTTCCAATAGTAACTAGCGCTAAACATCCAGCTGTATATTTGTTTTTCGATTTTTCCATAATTCTAATTCCCTTTTAATAATTGAAGTCGATTGATTGGTTTGTTATTAAAGCAGGGGCACTACTACTTATTTATGATGTTTATGCACCAGACATTTTAAACAAAAATATAGCTAGCCCACCAAATAAAATAGACCCAATAATAACCATAACGGTCAGTGTTTTAGATTGGGTCATTGATTTTAAAATTGCAAACCCTGTAAGTGTTCCGGTTGCTAATAAAGCACTAGTTTTAAGTTCGTCTTTAGTTTGATTATCCATAATTTATAAAACACCTTATTTTGATTTGCCTGCTAATAATCAACGGCACAGACACTTGTATAAAACAGGAAGCGTTATGTCTAAAGCGCACATTTTCAAAAGAGCCGAACTCAGCATGATGTCGCAAAAAAGTTGCTGATAGTTAGCCTCATATAACCGATAAAGTTACTTTCTTAGCCTTTGCGAGGACGGCCGAAACGCGCAGGGATGATGGCGGTGCTTAAAACCTCATAGATTAGAGCTACCTCTAAATACCTCTTTAAAACCCCACACAAAAAACATTCCGATAGAGCCTGAGACCAACGCGACTATGGACCAACCAAAAGCTTGAGAAGTGGCAGGTGAGTCAAAAATATTCATGGTAAATGACTGCAAAATAACTAAGAAATACAAGACCCAGGCTAAACTAGTAGCACGCCCAGGTAAGTTTATTTCTTTAAGCCACTCAAATTCATGCCCCTCAAAGGTTGTTTCGCTTCCATCAGATGAAAACTCAATGAGCAGCTTGGTTTGCTTTTCGATTATTCTGTCTGCGTTCGATAAACTGACCTGACATTCTGCACGGTCATACGAAGCGATATGGCGGTTTAGCGTGAGCGCCTCGCCTTCAATCGTAAATTCATGTTTCTTCACAGAGCTTAGTGAGTACGTTGATTTAGCGACGAGTTCTTCGTTAGCAAATACTTTCTCTCGGCCTAATAAATCTATAGTAAATATGATGTTATGGTCGTTATATGTAAATTGATATTCAGTCATGTTGTTTCCTTACTGCTCGTCTGATTGATATTCGAGTATGTCGCCGGGTTGACAGTATAAATGCTCACAAATGGCATCTAAAGTGGTAAAGCGAATCGCTTTTGCGCGGCCAGCTTTTAACACACTTAAGTTTTGTGCGGTAATGCCAACTGCTTCAGCCAAATCATTGAGCTTCATTTTACGTCTAGCCAGCATCACGTCGAGGTTTACGATAATAGGCATGGCTATACGACCAACTCGTTTTCTTCTTCAATTTCTCTCGATATTTTATGCGCCGACACGCCCATATGCAGAATGTAGCCTACTATTGCCGTAGAAAGTCCGACATAGCTAAAATAAGACATAATATCGGGGACGTTTTCACCCGCAATAAACACCAATGAAAGCATGACTCCGGGCTTGATAACCAGTCCGTAAAGCATGGCCAGTTTGGCGCATACTAAAAGAGTTTGCAGGGTGCTTGGTGCAAAAAACTGCCCTTTCACAAATGCGTTAAAGATTTTATGCATAAGCAATAAAAACATAAACGTAGCCGGGAATTCTAATAAGCCAGCATTCACAACGGGATCGTTTATCGATGCACTAAGACCACTTTTATTAATGCTGAGAATACTCACAAGCATCATCATAAACGTAAAGAGGGCTATAAAGCCGCTAAAAAAAAGCATTTTAGTTTGTCGCGTTTTCCAATATTTTTGTAGTGCTATCATTTATGGTTTCCTTAAATCTAATTTCCTATTTCTGGTTGAAGAGAATACACGTAATAAAATTAAATATCAGTATGTATTTATTGATAAACAGTAAAATAATATCTTTAAAGAGTTTTTTGCTTTCTTTTGCCAGATGTGTTCGCATCTCCTTTCCTTTCCTTGGCAGAGACAACATACTCAACATTGACATGCTAGCAATCTGCGTGACAGAGCTGCTGATTATACTTTTCACGAAATGAGTCAGATTTAGCTTATGACGCAGTGAGGGTTTGACCTTGAACGGCCGGTTTCAAGAGTGAAAACTCAAAATCACCCGATGTCCCCTTATCGCTCAAAGTTCTAATTGAAAGAGCTAAACGCGACGATCCGCTTTATGCTATTTGGGATCGTTCACTTAACGTCGGATGACGAACTGCAAATGGCACAAAATTCACCGTCAGGATTACCGTTCGAATGACTATATTTAGGCTCAAATGAGCCAAATGGTGCGTGAAATGCAACCTCAAGAACATATTCTAATATTTGGAACAACGCGAAAACACTGATCGTCCGCTTACATTGGTAAATGCAAAAATGTGTAAAGAATCCTGACAGTACGTTGATCGCTCATTGCCGTCAGTCATGTTTAAGTAATCGTATGATGATTCTTCACTCAATATAGTCTGATAGTTCGAATTTTCTTACGACCGCTATAGGTCGATTTAAGCCTTTTCTAGACTAGAACCTTATGTCGGCTTTTGGCACTTAGCTGCCTTAGCGACTCCAAAAACGTGTAAAGAATCTTGAAAGTAGGGGGAATGTCCGGTTATGGCACAAAGTGCCAATTGCGCGGAAAGCCATAACCGTCCACTATCTCAATAATGACGACATTCCAAGTGCCAGACCCAACGCTTCACACAAATATGTAAAACACCGTTCAACTCATAAAGAATGTGCCCGAAATATAAGGGCTCTTGGCAGGTATTGATGGCATGGAGCAAAAAGTCTCACAGGCTTGGTACAATATACCTAAATAACAAATCAACACTGTAATGTTTTAGTCACTGCACTACAAATTTCATGCTCAAAGAGTGAAATATGTACTGAACAACTCGTAGGCTTAGATTAAACTAGTCACGTAAAATCAAAGCATTACGTTTTAGGGCGTATTGACCTAATGAGTAAGTTGATCTGATCCATGCCAAATACCTTCGAAGCCAAAAGCAGTCACAACCAACTTCATGACATCAATGAAGCCTTAGGTAGCGGTCAAACAGATCTCGCCAAAGAGATGTTGCACAAGCTGCAACCCGGTGATCTTGCTTTGCTTTTAGAATCAAGCCGCAGTCGCAATCGTTTAGATATTTGGCAACTTATCCAGCCTGATCTATACAGTGACGTGCTCGAAGAACTATCTGATGATGTACGTAATGGCATTATCAGAAAAATGCTACCAGAAAAAGTTGCTGATGCCCTAGAAGAGATGGACACCGATAACTTAGTCGATACTTTACGTGGCTTACCTCAGGAAGTAGCTCAAAATTTATTGGCTGCCATGGATGAACAAGACCGTTCAAGAGCCGAACTGGGATTGTCTTACGGTGAAGAAACAGCCGGTTTTATTATGAACACCGATGCTATTACACTTCGCCCTGGCATTAATGTAGATGTGATCCTCCGATATTTACGCTTAAAAGGCGATATACCCGAGCACACAGATACCTTATATGTGGTGGATCGCAACGATAAATTAATGGGTGGTGTAGCGTTGACTCGGCTGATAACTGCCGCTGCTGATACACCCATAGAATCGTTAATTAAGGACTCTGAAGCCATTCCCGCAAACATGATGGATAACGAAGTAGCCAGTTTATTTGAGCGATACAACTGGTTATCTGCCCCTGTAGTAGATGAAAATAATCAACTGTTAGGGCGTATCACCATTGATGACGTGGTTGATATCATTCGTGAAGACGCAGAGCACTCAATGATGAGTATGGCCGGTTTAGACGATGAGGAAGACACCTTTGCACCCGTTGTCAAAAGTACTCAGCGCCGCTCAATTTGGTTAGGTGTGAATCTACTTACTGCCTTAATGGCAGCTGCGGTAAGTGACTTATTTGAAGCCACTTTAAGCCAACTGGCCGTGTTGGCAATCCTCAACACTATCGTTCCTAGTATGGGCGGGGTAGCGGGTAATCAAACCCTGACCCTAGTTATACGCGGAATGGCTTTGGGCCACGTAAACTCAGCTAATGCCAGATGGTTGATTAGCAAAGAATTAGCGATTGGTTTCTTAAATGGCGTGATATGGTCGGTGTTGATTGCCTCGGTCATTGCCATTTGGAAACAAGAGTTAATGTTAGGCGCAGTGATCGCCTTTGCGATGCTTATCAATATGATTGCTGCTGGATTAGCAGGGGCGAGTTTGCCAATTATCATGAAAAAATTGAAAATAGATCCTGCTTTAGCAGGCAGTGTAATTTTAACCACTATCACTGATGTAGTCGGTATATTTGCATTTTTAGGCTCTGCTACTTGGCTGTTGATATAGGTTTGAGTTTCCCTCGAACAATTATTTTAACACTTTTAGCTTTGTTCGCTTTTGCTGCCAATTCTGTTTTATGTCGTCTTGCATTAAATACAGAGCAGGTTAACCCTGCAGATTTCACGTCTATTCGATTGCTTTGTGCGGCGCTTATTTTGGCCCTTATAATTATTATCAAAGACAAATCTGTGATCAGTAAAATTAACCAATATGGTAGCCACAGCGGTGCTTTGTCTTTGTTTGTTTATGCCGCCGCTTTTTCTTATGCCTATATCACTCTCAACACCGCAACTGGGGCGCTAATATTATTCGCAGCAGTGCAGTTTACTATGCTGTTCAAAGGATGGTTAACTGGTAATAAAATGGGCTCTCAAGAATATACGGGGGTTGTATTGTCTCTGTTAGGATTCATTTATTTTGTCTTTCCAGAGCTGGAGAAACCTAGTTTACTCGGTTGCTTACTAATGGTTTTAGCAGGCATAGCTTGGGGAATTTATAGCTTAATTGGCGCCCGATCGACGTACCCACTTTATGATACAGCCAGTAACTTTATTCGATTAGTCCCCATTGCCATCATTAGTCTGATAGTGATGTATTTTAGTTTTGGCATCAATATCAGCTTAAAGGGGTTACTCTACACTTTTTGCTCAGGAGCACTCGCTTCAGGAGTAGGTTACACAATTTGGTATCAAGTCATGCCTAAGTTAAAACCTAGTATTGCAGCAGTATGTCAGCTCTCAGTACCAATTTGGGCCGCTTTAGGCGGAATATTGTTAGTTAATGAACCGATTGATTTACATATTGCAGCATCAGCTTCAGTTATCCTAGGTGGAATATTGTTAGTGATACTGACTAAGAAAAAGAGCTCACCGCAAATATGAAGCTAAATTATAGATAGAAATTCCAACAGAGAAGTGAATGCCCATCAACTATTCGATGTCAAAACTGTTATTAGAATACTTTAAGTTATATTTGATATTAGGAACACACATCAAAACATTAAAACATTAAAAGCGCAACTTACTACATTGGCTGCACTTTCAACGTTTCAACTTTTTTAATTATATCTCCCCCGCTCCGTCACTGGCACTACAAATATAAATAGTCTCTTGATAACCAGTATCTGCTTGATAACGCTCAGCCATCAACTGTTTTGCACCGTCCACCATATCGTGAGGCATTAGAGCCACCATACAGCCACCAACGCCTCCACCCGTCATTCGAACACCTCCTTTATCGCCTAAGTATTCAGATAATATTTTTACGGCGTAATCAATCGGCGGTACTGTGATTTCAAAGTCGTCACGCATTGAGATATGAGACTGAGCCATTAATCTGGATAGTTGCACAACATCATTTGTTTTCAGAGCTTGGGCAGCTAAAACAGTGCGTTCACTATCTGACACCACATGGTGGGCGCGTCGATAAACCACTTCAGGCAGTTTATCTTTATTGCTATGTAAGTCAGCCAAGCTGATATCACGTAATGCTTTTAACCCCAAAGTACCAGCAGCCTCTTCACACTGAAGGCGGCGGGTATTGTATTCGCTATCGACTAACCCTCGTTTCACATTGGAGTTGATGATCATCACCGCGAGGTTTTCTGGCATTGAAATCAACTCTGCGTCTAACGAACGACAATCTAATAGCAAGGCGTTGAATTTAGAGCCACAAGCACTGACCATTTGATCCATGATGCCGCACTGACACCCTACAAATTGATTTTCAGCTTCTTGACCGTTTAACGCCACTTCTGCTTTAGTTAGTGACAAATTGTATAGACCACGAAAGGTTTCACCTATAACTACTTCCAATGAAGCAGAAGAGCTTAATCCTGCACCTTGTGGCACATTTCCGGCAATAGCCAAATTAGCTCCTTTGAATATATGTCCTCTAAGTTGTAGGTGTTTCACCACACCACGCACATAGTTACTCCACAGTTGTGTGGGGTGAACTTCAATTTCGCTATCAAGAGAAAATTCATCTTGTTGGTTACTGTAATCTACGGCCACCACTGAGATGGTCATATCATCTCTAGGTGTGACTGCGACTAATGTTTGGTAATCAATGGCACAAGGCAGAACAAAACCATCATTGTAGTCTGTATGCTCACCTATTAAATTGACCCTACCCGGCGCTTGAAAATGACGAGTGGGTGCACTGCCAAATGTCTGGGTAAAGACGGAATCAAGTTCAGTTAACATACTTTGCGAGATGTTAGACGTATTGTTAGACATAAACTTAGGCTCCATTAGATTCGTTGTAATGCACGTCATTAAGTGCTTGTAATCTTTGCGCGGCCTGCTCAGGGGTTAAATCTCTTTGTGGCTCTGCCATCATTTCATAACCTACCATAAATTTACGCACCGTAGCTGAGCGTAACAACGGCGGATAAAAATGTGCATGCACTTGCCAATGCTCTGTCGACTCTAAATTATTTGGTGCACCGTGCCAGCCCATTGAGTAAGGAAAAGAACATTGAAACAAATTATCATAGCGACTAGTCAGTTTTTTAATAGCGACGGCCAGATCGGCTTTTTGCGCGGCATTAACATCAGTGAGTCTGGCACAAGTAAACTTGGGCATAAGCAACGTTTCAAACGGCCAAGCCGCCCAGTAGGGCACGACCGCTATCCAATGTTCGGTATCAACTACGGTACGCGAGCCATCCACTGATTCCTTTTGCGCATAATCTAACAACAGCGAACTAGCATGTTTATCAAAGTACGCTTTTTGGCTAGCTTCGGCTTTCGCAACTTCATTAGGTATAAAGTCATTCGCCCAGACTTGTCCGTGGGGATGCGGGTTAGAGCAGCCCATAGCGGCCCCTTTGTTTTCAAATACTTGTACCCAAACATAATCTTTGGATAAGTCCGCTACTTGTTCTTGCCACGTATCAATCACCCCTTCTAAAGCGGGTAAAGATAATTCCGGTAAGGTTTTATTGTGCTCAGGAGAAAAACAAATAACCCGGCTGGTGCCTCTGGCCGCTTGCAAAGTAAACAGGTCGTCATTCGATTGCTCAGATGCGGGGGTGTCTTGCATCAACGCGGCGAAATCATTGGTAAATACAAACGTACCCAAATACTCAGGGTTAACTTCACCATTAATACGAGTGTTACCTGAACATAAGAAACACTTGGGGTCGTGGGCAGAAGTATCGGTGACCTGTGGTTTCTCTACTTGGCCTTGCCAAGGGCGTTTCGCTCTATGGGGAGAAACTAACACCCAATCACCCGTTAACGGATTGCGACGACGGTGAGAGTGATCGACTGGATCAAATGTAGACATAAATTATAACCTATTTGTATTGCCATTAACTTAAACGGCGAGTGACCAATATGTTACATCTAAAACTCAGATAACCAATAAAAACCGTATCATCTTTTTTGATAAATTAACTATTGTTTGATTTACAGGCTTAATAAGCACCTTTAGTCATCAATATCTTGTTGGCCTAACCAGTTAATTAATTTTTGCATATCCTGGTTAGCGGCTTGATGTAATTGCTCTACCCAATCATGCACATTTTGCCACCAAGCGGGATGATCACCTTGTTGGATTTCGTTAGCAATCTTTTGCACCCGGGTTAAACCTACTGAGCTTGCCGCACCTTTTATTTTGTGTGCTTGGGAGCACACTTCTTCTTTTTCATCGGCACTTAAGCTCAGCTGCAAAATTTCCAAATATTCAGGCATTTTTTCCTGAAAAACGTTAACACTGGTACACACCATATCGTGGCCTATAGTATCCACTAACATTTGTAACAAATCTAAGTCGAGAACATTGTTCAGTAGATCTTTTTTAGGCTCTGGAGCAAGTTGATGAGGCACGCTAGGTTGTTCGCAGAACAGACTATTAAAGACTTCAATAATGCGACTTTTTTTGATCGGTTTCGAGATAACTTCATCCATACCGTTATCCAGATATTCTTGACGCGTTTTAATCACATTCGCGGTCAACGCCACAATA
>JAWUXT010000147.1:0-43685 GCA_034111205.1 Paraglaciecola sp.
GTCCTCTGGCATAAAGTATAAAACGTCTGCACCTATGCGATTTCCGGACTCATCGTATGGAGAAGCGTCAATATTTAGGTAAGATGCTTCCAATCGAGCAGCCCACTCAGGAGTGAATTTAAACCCCATTTCAGCGCCAACTCCAACACCGTTATCCAAGAAATATGGAAGACCAGTTTCTGATTGGTCAGTTGAATAATATTCAAAAAAGCCGGCAACCCACTTTTCACTATCTTTAGTTTGGGCTTGTAAATTTGCACTCAAAGCTGCAGCCACTGCACTTAAAAGCAATAATTTTTTCATTTTAATTCGTTCCTTCTTTATCATTTCAAATTGTTTGGCATATTTTTGAGAATCATATATATGCATACCTTTAAATCAACTACTTTATAGCGTTTAGAAACCTATTTACCGCAAATAGTCACAATTAATTGACGACTTTCTGCATTAACTCGGTGTTCACCCAATAATAGTCCTTGCCACGTACCCAATCCCAAAGTGCCGTCTATGATGGGTATGGTAAGGTTGTTACCTAATAAACTGGTTTTAATATGGGCTGGCATATCATCTGCACCCTCATAGTTGTGTAAGTAATAGGCCATATTCTCTGGCACTATCTTATTGATATGCGTCTCTAAATCTTGGCGTACAGTAGGGTCGGCGTTTTCATTAATAGTTAAGCTAGCGCTAGTATGCTGAATGAACAGGTGCAATAAGCCTACCTTGACTTGTCTCAAGCCTTCAAGCTGATTGACCACTTCGTCAGTGATTAAATGATATCCCCTGCTTCTAGGGGATATCATTTAATCACATGTATGTATCTATGTACTTATTACTTGTTGAAACACATTTCTAAGTAAATATTACCCGACGCATGGGAAAACGGCATCACCATTTTTTTACCATTCACTTGATGGTTTATAGTATGATTTTCCCCAGAAACAACCACTGGGGTGGCCATACCAAAATCATAGCCATTCTGGCCCAATTCATTTTTGGCTCCACCGCATATCATATTGGTGATTTCACCCACCATATCTTGTACGTCTGCATCAATGCTATCAGGTTTTTCCCCTAACATTTTATGCATAATTTCTAACACTAGGCCTTCATCAAAAGAAATAGACATGGAACCCTTAATATTGTCACCCACCATACCAATCAGTCCCGAAATCTGTCCCCCCGCTGTATTTTCACTTTTCTTTTTAGGTTTACCTGGCAATAACTCAATTTGGGCCATGGTTTGCATTACGTTGATTAAAGCAGCGATAAAGGGATTAATAAACTCAGCGTTCATTGGATGAAATTTTCCTTTTTGAATTTGAATTTGGGTGTGAATTTGGATTTGGATTTATTGGCAAGCAGCACAAGTACCGTGAGCTTCAATTGTTTGATTTACTATACTAAAACCAACAGTTTGGGCTTGTTTATCTAAGGTATCTTTTAAACCTTCGGATTGAATTTCTTTGACATCACCACAAGTATCGCAAATTAAAAATTGTACGGGGTGATTACAATCAAAATGATGACAGGCTACAAAAGCATTAGTGGATTCTATTTTATGAATGAGACCAAACTCTAGGAGAAAATCTAAAGTTCTGTAGACCGTAGCTGGCTTAGCGTTAGACTCGGTTAGTTTAAGAGCGTCCAATAACTCATAGGCACCTACAGCACCTTGTTGTTCGAGTAATAATGCATATACTTTCTCTCGGAGCAGAGTAAACCTAGCCCCTTTGTCTTCACAAAATTGCCTAGCTTTGTACACCTGATCCGCAATAGAATGTTGGCAAGTATCAGTCACATTTATTCCTTCCAAAAAAAGCATCTAATAATAACACTATTTTTTATAGGTTGCTTATTTTAAGCATTTAATATTTGTAATACGCTACTACTTTAGACAATATTAATGATTCGATACCTATCAAACTATATTTCTGTGCTGCGTTTTACTGTGTTAAATTAAGTTAGAACATTTGATTTTGGTAACTTTATGATAGAACAAAATATATCGGTAACCGCCGAAACAAAAGCTGTTTGGTTAATTTTTAGCGGTGAAAAAATTTTTCAATTTACTGAAAACGCAGGACTAATGATCGACACATGGGAGACACTCAGTTTTGCCCATGCCTACCAGGATCAAATTGTTCGAATAGGTAGTTATCGCGACTTACCTTGCTTCCTGATTGATATGGGCAATGAACATATTGAACACGAACAACTTTCCCTTGTCAGTATGCGTGCCTTATTAATGCAGAATCAAACTAATTTCTTTGGTATTGCTTCTAGAGCATGGCAAATTGCACTATTTATGCGCACACATAGATTTTGTGGTCAATGCGGTAGCTCTATGCAACAAATAGATTGGGAAATGGCTATGCAGTGTTCACGATGCCAGCACCGCTGTTACCCAAGAATTTCACCTTGTATCATTGTGTCTATCCGCCACAACGATAAAATATTGTTAGCTCAAGGTAAACCTCAACGATCTCGGCAAATGTTTTCGACTTTGGCCGGTTTCGTAGAAAGTGGTGAAACACTTGAACAGGCCGTTCACAGAGAAGTATTTGAAGAGGTCGGCATACAGATTAAAAATCTGCGTTATTTTTCAAGCCAACCTTGGCCTTTCCCTCACTCTTTAATGGTTGGTTTCTTGGCAGATTTTGATTCAGGGGAAATAAAAGTAGACGGCAAAGAAATACTTGAAGCATATTGGTTTGACCCAGAGAAATTACCCAATATTCCACCCAAACAATCGATTGCTGGAAGACTGATTGAACATACACTCGAAGAAATAAAACTGAAGAAAAACATCACTGTGTCAACTCCTTCTTAGAATATTAGCTGCTTATTTGAATCGAAATAAAAAACCCCACATAAGTGGGGCTTGAATATTTTAGCGTCTTGGTCTCGTTAGCGAGATTCTTAGTTTTAATTGCTTTCGCAACATTGTTATAACAGAGAAAACTCTTAAAATGCAAGTTTTTGCTAGATATAGCCCAATTTACCCTTCTATCAATGAATAAAATCGCTACAATACAGGCCTTTTTAAGCCCTTAGACTAGCAGGGCAAGTTACTTCTAATTTGAGGAAATCAATGCAGCCATTGCAAAACGACCGATATTTACGAGCATTGTTACGCCAACCTGTAGACATTACACCGGTATGGATGATGCGCCAAGCAGGTCGATATTTACCTGAATACAAGGCCACAAGAGCTGAAGCGGGTGACTTTATGTCACTCTGTAAAAATGCTGAATTGGCCTGCGAGGTCACACTTCAGCCGTTGCGTAGGTTCGATTTAGATGCGGCCATATTATTTTCCGACATCTTGACTATTCCTGATGCGATGGGACTAGGTTTATATTTTGAGACTGGAGAAGGCCCAAAATTTGAAAGACCATTAACGTGTATGGCTGATATTAAAAAATTACCCGTTCTTGATCCCGAAGTAGAACTGGGTTATGTGATGAATGCAGTTCGCACTGTTCGCAAAAATTTAAATGGCACAGTGCCTTTAATTGGTTTTTCTGGCAGTCCTTGGACGCTGGCTACTTACATGATTGAAGGCGGCTCAAGCAAAGCTTTCACAAAAATCAAAAAAATGGCCTTTAGTGAGCCACAAGCATTACACCTATTACTCGATAAGCTAGCTGATTCAGTAATTTTGTACCTTAACGCACAAATTGCCGCCGGTGCTCAATCAGTGATGGTGTTTGACACATGGGGCGGCGTATTGTCAGGTCGCGATTACCAAGAGTTTTCTCTGCAATACATGCATAAAATTGTTGATAGTCTCACTCGCGAAAACGACGGGCGTAAAGTACCGGTTACTTTGTTTACTAAAAATGCCGGTTTGTGGTTGGAATCTATCGCTGCAACAGGATGTGACGCTGTGGGTCTAGATTGGACCGTTGACATAGCTGATGCAAAAGCACGTATCGGGCACAAAGTTGCACTGCAAGGTAATATGGACCCATCTATGTTGTATGCACCCGCTGCCCGTATTGAACAAGAAGTGCAACTTATTTTAGATGGCTTTGGTAAAGGAAATGGCCATGTGTTTAATCTTGGGCATGGCATTCATTTAGATGTACCGCCTGACAATGCCAAAGTATTTATTGATGCGGTGCACAAATTGAGCAAACCTTTTCACCAATAAATAAGCACTTAGTCTTTTTTAGTAAAAGTGACGATCTCTCCTGAGGCACACAGCTGCTGTGCCTCAACTTTACTACAAGCCTGATCTATTTTAAGTAATCCTATGCCAGATCCATTTGATAGTGTGGTCAGTTTGTGAGCATTTGGCTTGCGGTGTCTAACCACCATATTTCGCCTCTGTGTGAACCAGTTTAAGGGCGAATATTTGCTGTACAATATGCGATTAAGCCTGTCGAACCACTTTAACAACCTATCAGGAAATTCGTTTTTAATGCCACTACTGGTTATCTGGGTAATATTCGGGCTGTTATGTCTGAATCTTAGGGTAATGTCATACACAAATGAATAGTGTACATCACCTGATAAAATAACAAAGTTCGGTGGGGTTTTGCGATTACGAAAAATATTGAGCATCACACTGGCTGTGCCTTTATGTGCCATCCAATTTTCTGCATCGACGGTCAGGGCTCTTCCAAAAAAAGTAAAAATACGTTGTATAGTTTCTATCAACTTCACACCAAAAATAGGTGCAGCTGAAACCAGAATAACAGCCTCTTGGCCGATTAACTCTTGCTGTAATTCACACAAAGCTTCCCAATCCATAAGACCTGAGGGTTTACTTAAACTTGATTCGGAACGCCAACGCTGAGTACGTGTATCCAATACCACCAGCTTAGGCGATGTTTCTAGGCAGTAGTGCCAATGTTCCCAATCAAGCAAATTTTGAACCAGCAAATTGTGTTGAATGACACCATTTTCAGTAAAAAACCCACGACAGGATTCAAATAATGGTTGTACCTTGTCTGGGTCATTGCCCCACCCCTGACACAACCAATATCCTGCCAGCGCATTACCCACTATACGTTTGGCAAACAAATTACCGTATACCGCATCCTCCCAGCCACGGGTTAAATTCCAATCATCAGTAACATCATGGTCATCAAAAATCATGTATACCCGCACATGGGCTAAAGCTCTTCTGACTTTATCTAAACCAGCAACGAAATTTTCAATGATAACCTGTTCTTTCGCAAATTTTTGTTTGAAAGGTTCGGGAATTGTCGCATCACTGATATGCACCCGCTGCCACATTTCAGGAGACCAAGTGAGAATATACATAGCCATCACTTCAGCAAACGAGATTAAGTGGTTATTAGCATTAACCGAGGTAAAAATAGGTTTACGCTTACCTGCAAAAAACTGACTGTAGGTATTGGTTGTACTTGGATCATCTGGCAGTAGCTCGGGACGTTGATAAAAGCAGTGTTTATGTTCAAATATCTCTCGGCTATTGCTTATAGTCGACCCTTCGAGCTCTTCATGAAACAAACCCAAATAATCAATAGTCTGTTTAATCGCCACCAGTGTTGGTCCTGCTACATCATCAGTATAAACCTGGTCACCAGACATCATTAACAAGTCTGGCGGCTCAATTTTCCCTGTCAATCCCAACTCAATTTGTTGATCAACGATGACTAAGCCATCGTTACTATCATGGTGGGGCTTTCGGCAAGAGCCGTGTAACATTTGTCTAATTTGCCTGCGGATCAAAAAACTAGGATAAAATTGACCTGAATATAGCAATGAAGGCAGTAATTCACATAGATGACTTTTGCTGCCATCTTTGTCCAGCAGGCTGATGTCGTAACTCACCCGACTTCCAGATGATATTTCGACATTAGGCTCTAGGGTAAGCAAATTGACAAAAGCATAAGTGCCTACTTGAACTTGGCAGAGTTGTTGCTCATCTAGCTGCGCATCAAACCAAGTTGTCTGTGGTTGCTGACTAAATAACTTAACAGAAAATTTATAATCTTTATTGGTTATCAACCAAAAGCAAATTTGCTTTGCATTTGCTCGCCGAACAATAGGCCCAGCTAGTATTTTCGGTAGTGATGTAGGCCTATTTTCAGTCAAACTCTGCATGCGCTCAGTTATTTATACAAAGCATTTAAATAAGCAGCAATTCTTACACCACCCATTTGTAAACGCTGTTTTACAATTGGTAGGTTTTGATATTGATAATCCCAGGATAATTTTTCATTTTCAGGATAAACACTAGCGCGTACCTTCGCACTTTCAGCTATCCACACCTTAGGATCGACTTCCATCCATTGATTAACCTGTTGCTCAGAAATTTTGCGGCTTAAGATTGTAGTCCATTCTGTATAGGACAATTTTTGCCTGTCAATTAATCCTGAATCCCAAACTCGGTGTAAGTTAGAATCTTCCCAAAAAAACTTCAGCTTAACGTCGTTACCTCCCCTATCAAGACCATTACCAGCGTGAAAGGGTTGATGTAGGTCACCAATAATATGCACTATAAATCGCAGCGCGAGTTGTTTATCTGCAAAGCTTGTTTGTGTACTTTTTAGCTGTTTAGCAAACATCTCTAAAGCAGTCACCGCGTTACCTTCAGGAGGCGGTGCTACGTCTGAATATGTTTTTCCGTCAAACACGTTAACATAATGCCAAGGGTTAGTCGTTTTTTTCCAAAACTCGATAGGATTTGATTTCATCTCATCGGCATAAGTCGAGGCTTCTGCTAAATCTTCATTGACTAACAATTGACTAATAGCATGTTGTGCTTCAGGTGTTAGATATTGCTCTGCAATCGCCCCTGTTACACGATGTCCAACTTGCCCCCAACTTAATGCTTGAAAACTTATTGCTGCCGCAACTACACCAATCATCAGTTTATTTAATTTCATTCTGAATAACTCTTTATCTAAGTCTTATTTAATTAGATTTTTGCTAATTGTTCTGTCAACAATTCATGAATACCACCAAAACTACCATTACTCATCACCAAAATATGATCACCTGGTTTAGCGTAAGAAATAATGGATTTAATCAACATATTCATATTTTTATATAACATGGCTGTTACGTTGCTCTGTGCCAGTAGATCATCCATTGACCAAGTTAAATTTGATGGTTCAAAAATAAACACCTGATCGGCACCTGACCATGAAGCCGCAAGTGTATCTTTGTGAACCCCCATTTTCATGGTGTTAGAACGAGGCTCTAATACTGCCAAAATTCGGCCATTGCCTACTTTTGCTCTGAGTCCATCAATAGTGAAGGCAATAGCAGTAGGATGATGCGCAAAATCATCATATAAAGTGATGCCATTAACTATCGCTTTCACTTCCATGCGGCGTTTTACATTAACAAACTGATTTAACGCTGCAACTGCCAAGTCGCTTTTAACACCGCTATGTTTTGCCGCGGCTATCGCCATCAACGCATTATTAACGTTATGTTCACCCATTAGCTCCCAATGCACTTTGCCTTGAACTTGCCCTTTGAACATAACTTCAAACTCACTGCACTCGGGGTTGCTGTTTTGTACTTGCCAATCACCACCTGTAAACTGTACTGGAGTCCAACATCCCATGTCTAATACTTTTCGTAGGTTATTATCAGACTTGGGCAGCAGCACTAAACCGTTGTTAGGAACCATTCTTAATAAATGGTTGAACTGTCTTTGTATATCACTTAAATCAGTAAAAATATCAGCATGGTCAAATTCAAGGTTATTCATCACCAAAGTGCGGGGACGATAATGCACAAACTTAGAGCGCTTATCAAAAAACGCACTGTCGTATTCATCAGCCTCGATAACAAAAAATGGACTTTCACCTAAACGCGCAGACACATCAAAGTTTTGAGGGATCCCACCAATCAAAAACCCCGGTTTTAAACCTGCATATTCTAATATCCAAGCTAACATGCTGGAGGTGCTCGTTTTGCCATGAGTGCCCGATACAGCTAATACCCAACGATCTTTAAGCACGTTTTCAAGTAACCACTGTGGACCGCTGGTATAAGGCAGATTTCTGTCCAAAACATACTCTACCGCTTCGTTACCCCGGGACAACGCATTGCCTATAACCACAATATCGGGTTCTTTTTTAAATTGTTTGGCATCGTAACCTTCAAACAACTCGATACCCAGAGACTCTAACTGCGAACTCATAGGCGGATAAACGTTACTATCAGACCCTGTCACTTCGTGCCCTAGCTCTTTAGCTATAGCTGCAATGCCACCCATAAAAGTGCCACAGATACCTAAAATATGTAGATGCATAGATTGCCGTTCAAAATGTCTTAGACTAATAGATTACCAGAACAAAGATCGGTAACCCAATCAACAATGCAAAAAAATACTTAATTATGACGGCTATTGCAGAGCCCTATTTATAATTAGGTTATAAAGAATATGTTTCGGTTACTGAGTTTATCGTATACTGAAGGTATAATTATCTTGCTGTATTTATAATAATAAAAACCGTGCTTCACCCCTGCAACTTTAAGCCTACAACTTTAAGGCCATATAACTAAAAGGTATTTACGCATAATGAAAAGACTTAACTCGCAACTTCAAGAGGATGGTGCACCTATGGAGCTAATCCTGCTTCTAAGAACATTATTAGCAGGTTGTAAAGAAATTGCTTTTAGGGTCAGTCAAGGTGCCCTAGCCGGTGTATTAGGTTCAACTTTAAGTGACAATGTTCAAGGCGAAAGGCAGAAGAAGTTAGATGTAATTTCGAACCAAATCCTAAAAGACATTTTGAGTGAATCAGGTTATGTAAAAGCGATTTCTTCTGAGGAAGAAGACGACGTTGTGCCTTGTAATCCGGAAGGCAAATATTTAGTCAGTTTTGATCCCTTAGACGGTTCATCTAACACCGATATCAATAGCTTAATTGGAACAATATTTTCAATTACTCACGCGCCACAGTGGATGAAGCCAGATGATCCTTCCGCTTTTCTACAACCTGGTACACAAATAGTGGCAGCCGGTTATGTGTTATATGGTCCCTCCGCTATGCTTGCTCTGACCACCGGGCGTGGAACTCACCTTTATACTTTAGATAAAACCCATGGCGGTTTTTTGTTAACCACACCCAATGTCAAAGTGCCTGAGAAAACGGCTGAATTCTCAATTAATGCATCTAATCAACGTCATTGGGAAGCACCCATTCAAGCATACATTAGCGATTTATTGGCTGGTACAGAAGGTCCTAGAGAAAAAGATTACAACATGCGCTGGGTTGCTGCAATGGTTGGTGATATCCACAGAGTATTATCTCGTGGCGGTATATTTATGTATCCGTACGACAAGCGTGCTCCGAGCAAAGCCGGTAAATTACGCTTGTTATATGAAGCCAATCCCATGGCGTTTCTTGTAGAACAGGCAGGTGGTTTAGCTGAAACAGGCACCGGGCGTATAATGGAAGTGATGCCGACTGAAATCCATCAACGTGTACCTGTATTAATAGGCTCAAAAGAAGAAGTTGAAACCTGTCTAAGCTACAACAATAAAAATTAATGCCTAGCCCTGAATAATCCATAAAAAAGCCTCTCCCGAGGCTTTTTTATTTTGAACGTTATAACAGCGGCGCTATCACTAAACTTACGATCGCCATTACGTTAATTAAAATATTCATACATAGATGCACCAGATGTATCTTGGTTATAACAGCGGCGCGATCACTAAACTTACGATCGCCATTACATTGATTAGAATATTCATAGAAGGACCAGATGTGTCTTTAAATGGGTCGCCTACTGTATCCCCGACTACCACAGCCGCATGAGTGTCAGAGCCTTTACCACCTAAGTTGCCTTTTTCTACATACTTTTTAGCATTGTCCCAAGCCCCACCCGCATTCGCCATCATCAGCGCGAGTAAAACACAACCTAACAGTGCTCCGCCTAACATCCCACCTAGTGCATAAGCACCTAAGCCAAAACCAATCAACGGTGGCACACCTACCGCGATAACACCGGGTAAAATCATTTTTTTCAGCGCAGCTTGAGTAGCGATATCAATACAACGAGCATTATCAGGCTCAGCAGTACCTTCCATTAAGCCTTCAATCTCTCTAAATTGGCGGCGAATCTCTTGGATCATTTCAAATGCAGCATCACCTACCGCAGTCATAGTAATAGAGGCAATTAAAAATGGCAGCAAGCCACCAATAAATAAACCGATTAAGACCATAGGATCGCCTAAGTTCAAAGTAAAGTCTGGGTATTTAGTGGTAAGGGTTTCGATAAACGCGGCTATAATAGCTAAAGCAGCCAATGCAGCAGCGCCTATTGCAAAACCTTTTCCAATAGCGGCGGTGGTATTGCCAAGCTCATCTAAAGAGTCTGTTATAGCGCGGGTTTCTTTTCCCAGTCCAGCCATTTCAGCTATGCCCCCAGCATTGTCAGCCACCGGACCATAAGCATCAATTGCCATAGTAATGCCCACGGTTGCTAACATTCCAACAGCAGCAATGCCGACCCCGTATAAACCGGATAATTGCGTAGAAGCAAAAATTATTGCACAAATGGTCAGCACAGGAATAACCACTGATTGCATACCTACTGCAAGCCCTGTAATCATAACAGTCGCAGGGCCAGTTTCACCTGCCTCAGCTATTTTACGTACCGGTGTGGACGCGGTGTAGTATTCAGTCACTAAACCAATAATAATTCCGCCCGCAGCGCCAGAAACAACCGCCCACCACACATGGTCACTCACACCTAGATTAGCTACCACAAAATAAGCCACAACGATAAATATCACTGCTGCTGACATCGTACCCGCACGCAAAGCCACGTCAGGTTTACTGGCTGATAACAATTTAACTATGACTATGCCTGCAACCGAACACAACAAACCGGTAGAGGCTAATGCCAACGGCAAGAACATTAAAGACTCACGACTTCCGAGTAAACCCACAGCCATGGTCGAAGCAATGGCAATCGTGGCAATCATTGAGCCGCAATAAGATTCAAAGATGTCTGAACCCATGCCTGCCACATCTCCTACATTGTCTCCGACATTATCAGCAATTACACCGGGGTTGCGCGGATCGTCTTCAGGAATACCGGCTTCAATTTTACCAACTAAATCAGCACCAACATCTGCACTTTTAGTGAAGATTCCTCCTCCTACCCTTGAAAACAATGCAACTATAGAAGCGCCCATTCCAAATCCATGGATGACGTGTGTTGTGGCCGGATCACCACCAAAGAACCAGTACAGAGATCCTAAACCCAAGAGCCCCATTGACGCGACACATAACCCCATCACAGAGCCACCCATAAAAGCGATAGTCAGCGCAGCAGCCGGACCTTCGTCATGAGCGGCTTGAGTGGTTCGCACATTTGCCTTGGTGGCAGTAAACATGCCCATATAACCAGCAAAAGCAGAACATAATGCCCCTGCAACAAAAGCCATAGTGGTGTATTGACCTAAAGAAAAATATAAGGCGAGACCCACGACTAAAGCAAAAAGGAACAACATTTTATACTCGCGGTGCATAAACACCATTGCACCTGAATGTATTGCATCACCTATTTTGATAATAGACGGATTAGAAACAGGTGCTTTTTTAATCATTAAATAGATAAAAAAAGCGCTTATTAAGCCCGCAAATCCCAAGATAGGTGGCAAGTAGAATAGTTCAGTCATGAAAGTTCCCTGAGTTAATGTAACAATGACACAAAACACACCACCTTGAATTAATTCAAAAATGAGTAGGCTTTGCAAACCATTTACGCCAGCCTCTCATTACTAACGACATTTATGAGTACGTGGCTATTTTATTGTTTTATTTACAATTTATTTACAATTTCAATGCAACTATAACGAGAATTTGATATTTAGTTCAAGTTTTAATCAGTAATTGTACTTAGTCTGCATTTTAATCACTTTGTTGAGTTTCATCTTGTGTCTCAAGGCACTATAATCTTGCGCTATAAAATTCAACAACTTTAGGTATTACTATGAGCCTTAACGCCGTACCCGCTGGTAAAAATTTACCAGATGAAATTAATGTAATAATCGAAATTCCTGCTCACTCTGATCCTGTTAAATATGAAGTGGACAAAGAATCTGGTGCCATTTTTGTTGACCGTTTTATGGCAACCTGTATGCATTACCCCACTAACTATGGTTATGTTCCACACACTTTGTCTGAAGATGGCGATCCAGCTGATGTATTAGTTATGACGCCTTTCCCACTTTTAGCTGGCTCAGTTATTAAGTGTCGCCCAGTTGGAGTACTAAAAATGACTGATGAGTCGGGTATAGATGCAAAAATCCTTGCCGTACCTGCAGATAAGTTATCAACAATTTATCGTGGCATTACTGATATTGATCATATTCCTGAACTAACTAAGCATCAAATTCAACATTTCTTTGAACATTACAAAGACCTAGAGCCGAACAAATGGGTGAAAATTGAGGGATGGGGAGACGCAGCAGCGGCTAAAGCCGAGTTAGTTAACAGTGTTAAGTTATACGAAGCAGAAGAACACAAACCTGCTTTTTAGTAAAACTTATTCACATCTCACTTTTTTAATAGCCGGTTTTTAACCGGCTTTTTTATGGGAGTTATCGGTAATAGAACAAAAAAGAGATAAACCATGATTAAACTTGCTGTAATTGGGACAAACTGGATAACAGATAATTTTATTCAAGGAGCCTTACAAACGGGTAGGTTTGAATTGTGTGCCGTCTACTCGCGATCTTTAGAGCAAGCGCAAAATTTTGGTCTCAAATATAATGTGAAGTATATCTTTGATGACTTAGAGCTATTTGCAAGCTCAACAGAATTTGAAGCTGTTTATATTGCAAGCCCAAATTCTTTTCATAATTATCAATCAATTCAAATGCTGAAAAGCAGCAAACATGTCATCTGTGAGAAACCTTTAGCCTCAGATTATACCTCAGCAAAAGGTATGTATAAAACTGCAGAAGAAAATGACGTGGTCTTATTTGAAGCATTTATGACGCCGTTTTTACCCAATTTTGCTGTTTTAAAAGAAAATATTAGAGATATTGGATCGCTTCGAAAAGTGATGTTTAGCTACTGCCAATACTCTTCTAGGTATCCAAAATTTTTAAGAGGTGAGAACCCCAATACATTTAATCCATCGTTCTCAAATGGATCAGTAATGGATATTGGTTATTATTGTTTAGGTGCGGCAATAGAGTTATTTGGCGAGCCTAAATCGGTTTATGCTACTGCACATATTTTAGAATCTGGGGTCGATGGTAATGGCAGCATCATTCTAGGTTATAATGGATTTGATGCTGTTTTAATGCACTCAAAAACATCTAATTCATTCTTACCCAGTGAAATTCAAGGTGAACAAGCGTGCCTACAAATTGAGATGATTTCGACTTGTAATAAAGTGAGTAGAATCGATCGCAATGGACATATTACTGACTTGAGTGTAGGGCAAAAAGAAAACCGAATGTTCTATGAAGCAAACGCTTTTGCTGACCAAGTAATCATAAATAAAATTGATACAAAATCTAAAACTCGATCCCTAACGTTGGCAAAAGTACTGACTGATGTGCGTATTCAAACTGGGGTTATTTTCCCAACAGACCCATAAACATGACAGCCCTTTTAATAAAGGTAAAAGGGCATAGGCATACAAACGACAATGTCTAAAGCGAACTAATCAAAAATCATTTATATTGGACCAATCAAATTCAGGCAAATAAGAACTTATGATAAAAATAATCAATCCAACGTGCTTAATATTATTCTTGTTCAGCCAGATAATATTTGCCAAAGAACCACTAGAGCTTTTTTGGGAAGACATGGTGCCGCCAGATTATCAAACTCCCGATACTCCTTTGAGTCACGACGGCGGTATGCTGCAAATGGGACTAGATGCGCCCATCGTCGAGAGTCTAAATGGCAAACTAGTAAAAATACCAGGATTTGTTGTTCCTTTAGAAGGTGACAACGAAACAACCACCGAATTTTTGTTAGTTCCGTATTTTGGTGCCTGTATTCATGTGCCACCACCACCAGCAAATCAAATAGTTTACGTGAAGCTTTCAGAGGCGGTGCCGATAGATAATCTATATGACGCAGTTTGGGTCACCGGTACCCTAACCACAAAAGGGTGGGAAGGTGATTTGGCGACCGTTGGATATTCATTAGTAGGTCTCAGTGTCAGTCCCTATGATGGTTAAACTCGTAACTTAGCAATAAGAATTTGTCTATACTGATTTCCAAGTTCAGATGAAGTGCGTTACTTATATACACAAAGTCGAAGACACAATATAAAGGTGATTAAAGTGCAATATCCCGCATTAGATGTCACCAAAAGTGCATTGGTCAAAATGGAAAGCGTCAAAGACACGTTAAGTAGTGCCGTGACCACAGGCGATATGGAAACTTAGAAAATGCAGAATGTTGACGAAATCCATAGCCGCACTGAAGAAACGGCCGCAAGTTCCAAAAAGCTCGCATCAGTAAGCTCAGAACTTGCGCAATTAGCTAAACACTTAGAAGACATAGCTAAACAATTTAAAGTATAAAACTAAATTTAACCGATAAAAAATATTTCTACTCAGAGTAGCTATTGGCCAAAAGCTCGGCTTTTATACTTTTGTTTATTGCTACAGCTTGTTTTGTCTGATAATCAAAATGCACCATAGTTGTGGTTCCAGTTGCACATTTTTTTTGCTGCTGCCACAACTCCTGATATACATCAAAAGAACTAGTACCTATCCGACTGATAAATGTTCTAACCTGTACTTTCTGCCCATAATAAATCTGCTCTAAAAAATCGACTTTATAACTTGCCAAAATGAGCGACCAATTTTGCAAATCTAACTCAGGGTTAAATAGTTTAAAAATAGGTTCACGGCCGCTTTCAAACCAACCCACTAGCACAGTATTACTTACATGAGCTAGGGCATCTGTTTCGTAAAAACGAACATTAAACTCTTCACTAAACATGCAATGTCATCCCTGCTGTTGCAATAATGGTTTAAGGAAGCGTGCCGTATGCGACTCTTCTACATTACAAATATCTTCAGGGGTTCCTTGGGCCACGATTTGACCACCACCAGAACCACCTTCAGGACCAAGATCGATAACCCAATCTGCCGTTTTTATCACATCTAAGTTATGTTCAATAACCACCACTGTATTACCATGGTCACGTAATCTATGCAGAACATTCAGTAGCTGTTTAATATCGTGGAAGTGTAAACCTGTTGTTGGTTCATCCAGAATATACAGGGTTTGACCGGTATCACGTTTGGATAATTCTTTGGCTAACTTAACGCGTTGCGCTTCACCGCCCGACAGCGTCGTTGCAGCTTGACCTAAACGTACATAAGACAAGCCCACATCCATCAGAGTTTGTAATTTTCTGGCAATAGCCGGGATAACATCAAAGAAAGGGCGAGCCTCTTCTACTGTCATATCTAACACCTGATGAATATTCAATCCTTTATACTGAATCTCCAATGTTTCACGGTTGTAACGTTTACCTTTACATAAATCACAAGGCACATATACATCCGGCAAGAAGTGCATTTCAACCTTAATCACGCCGTCGCCTTGGCATGCTTCACAGCGTCCACCTTTGACGTTAAAACTAAACCGTCCGGGTTTATAACCACGAGATCTGGCTTCTTGTGTACCAGCAAACAATTCACGCACCGGCGTAAAAATACCTGCATAGGTAGCGGGATTCGAGCGGGGTGTTCGGCCAATAGGGCTTTGATCAATATCCACCACTTTATCCATAAACTCCATACCAGTGATGGTTTTATAAGGTGCAGGCTCCCCTGTAGTGGCCCCATTTAATTCTCTGTGGGCAATGCGATAAAAAGTGTCGTTTATCAGCGTCGATTTACCTGAGCCTGATACCCCCGTCACACACGTCATTAATCCTAGTGGTACTCTTAATGTCACATCTTGCAAGTTATTACCAGTGGCACCCGTTAGCACCACCCACTTGTCTTGATCAATTTCAGTTCGTTTAGCTGGTATTTCAATTCTTTCTCTACCAGACAGGTACTTGCCTGTTAGCGAACGTTCACTCTTTTTAATATCTTCTATAGTGCCCTGAGCCACAATTTCGCCACCGTGTACACCAGCACCTGGGCCAATATCCAGCACGAAATCGGCTGCACGAATCGCATCTTCGTCATGCTCAACCACGATGACGGTGTTACCTAAGTCGCGTAAGTGGATCAGGGTTTCCAATAACCTTGCGTTGTCACGTTGATGCAAACCAATAGAAGGTTCGTCAAGTACATACATAACCCCAACTAACCCAGCACCTATTTGGCTAGCGAGCCTAATACGCTGAGCTTCGCCACCAGATAACGTATCGGCGCTGCGTGAAAGGGATAAATAATTTAGACCTACGTTCACCAAAAACGTCAATCTATCATTGATTTCTTTGAAGATCTTTTCTGCTATTTTTAGGCGTTTACCGGTTAAAGTAAGATTTGCGAAAAACTTCAAAGCGTCGGCAATCGACAAATCAGTAATGACATTAAGTGGTGTTTCACCAATAAATACGTTTCTGGCTTCTAATCTAAGACGTGAACCAGAGCAGGTTGAGCAATGTTGCTGGCTTAAATACTTGGATAACTCATCCCGTACCGCATTGGATTCAGTTTCTTTATAGCGTCGCTCCATATTTGGGATAATCCCTTCAAATGGATGTTTGCGTTCCATAATGTCGCCACGGTCGTTTATGTATTTAAACTTTAACGATGTACCTTTACTGCCGTTTAACACAATATCTTTGGCTTGTTCATCGAGCTCTGCAAAAGGCACAGTCAGATCAAACTTGTAGTGATCAGCCACAGCTTGCAACATCTGAAAATAATAATAGCTGCGTTTGTCCCAACCCCGAATGGCGCCACCAGATAAACTAATTTCTTCATTAGTGATAATGCGATGCGGGTCAAAAAACTGCCTTGTCCCCAAACCATCACAACTTTGACAGGCACCAGCAGGGTTGTTGAAAGAAAATAACCGCGGCTCTAACTCAGCCATACTATAGCCACAGTGTGGACAAGCAAAGTTAGAAGAAAATACCAACTCTAACTTGTCAGGCTCGTCCATAAAAGCAACGGTTGCGGTGCCGCCAGACAAGTTTAAGGCTGTTTCGAAAGACTCAGCTAAACGAAGTTTTAAATCTTCGCGCACTTTAAAACGGTCAATCACTACTTCAATAGTGTGCTTTTTGTGTAAATCGAGGTCAGGTGGATCCGACAAATCACATACATTGCCATCTATTCTGGCCCGAATAAAACCTTGCGCGGCGAGATTTTCTAGGGTTTTGAGATGCTCACCTTTACGAGCTTGAACCACAGGAGCAAGCAACATCAATTTAATATCTGCTGGCATATCTAATACCCGATCAACCATCTGACTGACTGTTTGTGCATCTAATGGAGCATGATGCTCAGGACAACGGGGCTCTCCTACCCGTGCATACAACAAACGCAAGTAGTCATAAATTTCTGTAATGGTGCCCACAGTAGAACGTGGATTGTGCGAAGTAGATTTTTGCTCGATGGAAATTGCTGGCGATAGACCCTCAATATGATCCACATCAGGCTTTTCCATCATGGATAAAAATTGACGAGCGTAAGCTGACAATGACTCTACATAACGTCTTTGCCCTTCTGCATACAAAGTGTCAAAAGCCAAAGAAGATTTACCTGAACCTGACAAACCGGTGATCACCGTCAGTTTGTCTCTGGGGATATCTAAATTGATGTTTTTCAGGTTGTGAGTTCGAGCCCCACGTACTTCTATTCTATCCATTGGTAACCAGTTGTGCCGCAAAAGAACAATTATTACATACTCTGCAAATAGGCACTACGACCATTATCTGAATACAAGGAGTTTATCCATTAAATTATTCTTAAATGGCGCTAGACTTCCAATCGGCTTGCTAGTCTTTAAATACCGCAGTGTGACCGCTGTTTTCTATTGCCTCGGTGACTTGTACTACCGAGCGTTCATCACTTATTTCAAGTTGCTCGTTAAATAATCTAAAAGCACAAATAACTTGGACCAATCCTTTATCAGAGATGGGTGACGTAGGTTCAATCCCACCGGTACATGGCCGCAAACGAGGCAGCGAAAGACTGTATTGACTGCGCCAATAGTGATTCTCTGAATAAGCCAAATGATGACCCAGCAGCAATGCATCTAATCCCCAGTCATCTAGGCGTAACAATACGCCCAAACCTATTTTGTCGAAACCTGCTCGACCTAACCTATCAGGGCTGTTTAAGCGATATTAAAAATTTTGTTTTTGCCGCGGGTGTGATGTTTAACTTATGTGACAGGATGATAGGTCTCTTGATATAACATTACCGCATCCAAACCAAGATGGGCCAACCTTTGATATTCATCTGTGGCCAATGGCTGAGCTTCTAAGGCTAGATGACTAAAATGTTGTTTGATTTGCGGTAAGACTTCGGCAAAGTACTCGACTCCTACTTTGCTTTCATACTATTCAGAGACCAATAATATTGAGTCGAACCCACAGCCTTTAATAATATCAATTTCTTGCTGGATCTCATCTGCACTTAATATATTACGCTTGATTTTGTTGCTCATGGTAAAACCACAATAATCACACTCATTGGCACAAGGACTTTTAAATAATCGAGCCGCTACTCAAAAACCGCAAGCAAAAAACGAGTCAGTCATAGGCAATAAAAGCATAAGACAAAGCGACCAATTGTGTGAGGCATTAAAAAAACATGCTAGACTCTTGGCACTTTTCAGCCGTATTTTTTATACTTTTTATTAGACAGTCTCCATTTTGAATTCTACCGAACTCCGCAGCGCTTTTTCTCTTGCCTTTGTGTATGTGCTTCGCATGCTCGGCTTATTTATGGTGATGCCAGTCATAGCCATTAGTGCTAAAACCTATCCAGATTATTCAGCCTTTCTTGTCGGGCTAGCAATAGGTGGCTACGGTTTGACTCAAGCGTTATTGCAAATTCCAATGGGGGTTTTATCAGATAAAATTGGTCGAAAGCCAGTTATTGCAGGTGGTTTAGTTATTTTTGCCATTGGCAGTATTGTGGCGGCGACCGCTGATAGTTTAGCGTGGGTCGTAGTGGGTCGTTTTCTGCAAGGTGCTGGTGCCATTGCTGGAGCGATCATGGCATTAGCCGGAGACTTAAGCCGTGAAAGCCAACGTCCAAAGGTAATGGCAGTGATAGGTATTTCTATTGGCTTCTCTTTTTACTTGGCCTTACTGTTAGGCCCTATTATTGCGAGTAAGTTTGGTCTCAGCGGTATTTTTCTGATGACCGGTATATTGGCTTGTTTATGTATATTTTTGGTCTTGTTTGTGGTGCCCAATGCAAAAAACATCGCGCCTAAAGGCGACACATTGCCAATTGTACACGATATAAAAAACCTGTTTTTACACCCCCAATTAATACGTCTCAATGTTAGCGTGTTGTTATTACATATGCTGATCACCCTTCTCTTTGTGCAGATACCTGTATTTTTAGTTGATTTAAGTTGGCCACTAGCCTCTCATTGGCAGGCATATTCAGTGGTATTAATTACCTCAGTAATGGGTCTTATTGGCCTGATGGCCCTAGCATCCAAGCGAAAAAAAGCGGTTATGCAGTTCAGTGTCGCAGGTTTGGCAATAGTCTTTGCATTGCTGATATTCGGACAAAATTCAATTATATACTTACTATTATTGGTCAGTTTATTTTTTACCTGCTTTAACTATCTCGAAGCGAATTTCCCGGCCATGGTTTCAAATATTGCCCCAGCGGGTAAAAAAGGGTCAGCCATGGGGGTGTATGCCAGTTTCCAGTTTTTTGGTGCCTTTATTGGTGGTGTGTTATCCGGCAGTATCGGCGAGCTATTAGGCATTCAATGGGTTTTTGGTTTAGCCAGTATTTTATGTTGTATTTGGTTGTTGTTGATTAGAGGTTTACAGGCGACGAATCGACTGAAACGTTATACACTTAAAACAACGACACAAACAACAAGTCTGGCTTTACAGCAGCTTTCCGAATTAGAAGGTGTGGTGGATATAACGGTTGTTCCGAATGAACAAGTTATGTACCTAAAGGCAGAACAAAATTTCGATATTCAACAAGCTCGGCTTGTATTGAATTTAAAAGATTAATTAGGAGGAATAATGGCGAGCAAAGGCGTAAACAAAGTAATCTTAGTGGGTAATTTGGGTAAAGATCCTGAAGTAAGATATACCCCAAATGGCAAAGCCGTTGCCAATTTAACTTTAGCCACATCAGAAAGCTGGAAAGATCAAAGTGGTCAAATGCAGGAAAAAACTGAATGGCACCGCGTATCCATGTTTGGTAAGTTAGCTGAAATTGCTGGCGAATATTTGCGCAAAGGCAGCCAAGTGTATATTGAAGGTAAACTTCAAACCCGCAAATGGCAGAACAAAGAAGGCCAAGATCAATACACTACTGAAATAGTTTTAGACCCATTCAATGGCGTTATGCAAATGTTAGGCGGTAAGGGTGGCGGTCAGTCTGAAGGTGGTTTCCAAGGTCAGCAACGTCCTGCTGCGGCTCCACAACAATCAAATCAAGGTTATCAACAGACACCCCAGCAAAATTATCAACAACCACCTCAGCAAGGGCAGCAATATCAAAAGCCTCCAGCTCAAGGTGCTCCACAACAATCAAATCAGGGCTTCAACCAAGCACCAGCTCAAGGACAACCTGCTCCTATGGCTGAACCAGACTTTGATTTTGATGATGATATTCCCTTCTAGTTTTCAACCTTTACATTGTAAATGTAAAACCCATTAAAGCCCTGTTTATTCAGGGCTTTTTTAATTCAATTAAGTTGTTTAGAATAACTTACATTAAGTATCTATGCCGACCAGACTGCAAATATTATAAACATGTATCTTATTCTGAGAAATCGGCGATAATCCAAAACTAAGCGGTTTCGATAGAGTGCTTGTTTAGACTGACATTTTATCTAGATTATGGACGAAAAAAAAATGAAAGAAAAAATTCTTGTAGTTGATGACGAACCTGCAATTTTGAGAATTGTTAGATTCGTTTTAGAAAACAAAGGTTATGACGTGAATACCGTCACTAGCGGTGAAGAAGCCTTCCAACTCGCTTTCAGTTTTCAACCTGACTTAATAGTTCTAGATGTCAACATGCCCAATGGATGGAATGGCTTTGCAACATGTCAAAAATTTAAAGCTGACATTCATTTATCTACCATCCCGATAATATTTTTAACCGGCAAAGTTGGGCAATTTGAAGAAGGCTTTGAATTAGGCGGCGCCGATTACGTATTAAAACCCTTCAACCAAAAAGAATTCATTGTACGCGTTCAATTTCACTTAAAAATGCGACGTTTGGTGCATGAGGTGCAACAAGCAAACGAGAATCTGGAAAGCAAAGTACAAGCCCGAACCCAAGACTTAACTGATTCAAACAAAAAACTCAATCACGTTATCAACCAAAGAAAGTTACTAGAAAGTCGTCTCAAACATGAGGTTGGAACTGACTTTTTGACACAACTACCCAGTGGGGTCTCCTTTGAAAACGACTTGCAAGAACTATTAGACAAACGTAACCCTAAGCTACAAAACGGTGCGTTAATATTCTTGGATTTATTTAAGTTTGAAGTAATCAATCAAAGATTTGGCTGGGATGCAGGTGACTACATTCTTATTCAAATCAGTAAATTATTACAATCACAGCTTGGCCAAGCAACAATGATAGGTAGACTTGGCGGAGACCAGTTTGCGGTGTATTTGAAACAAGCCACCACAGCCTCTGCCAAATCAATTGCAAGAGGCCTAGTTGATTGCATAAGCGGTTTTCCGGTTAAGTGGAAAGAACAGACTGTTCAAGTTGGTGTCTGTGTAGGTTTTTGCATGGTTGACAACAATGACTCAAGTGCAAGAAAAATAACGTCAAAGGCGATACATGCATCGATTATTTCCAAAGGGGAAGGAATGGGTTCTATTGTCAATTACCAAGACCACGCTGTTAAACAGGAAACTCTAGAGGCGAATCAAGATTTAGCTAGCCGCATAGAATCAGCGTTAGATTTGGATAAATTCTCACTTTTTTATCAAAAGGTTCAACCTTTACAACAAGCAACCCGAAAGCTACCGTCTATTGAAATGTTATTAAGATTAAAAGGCGAATTCTCAGATAGATGGATATTACCAAGCGAGTTTTTTGAGTTTACTGAGCATAATAAAATAAAGAGTAAAATTGATCTATGGGTGGTGAAAGAAGCTCTAAATTGGTTGCAGCACAATCAAGCACTACAAAATAAATTTAGCCATGTTTCAATCAATCTAACCGCAGAAACCATAGCCAACCCGATGTTTTTGATCACACTTGAAAATTTGTTGGATGGCACAGCGATAAATCCAAATCTGTTATGTTTTGAAATTTCTGAACCTGATGCGTTGATTTCAATTGACCGAACACGCGCTTTTTTAACTCGTTTGAAAGCTTTAGGATGCAAAACTTGTATTGATAATTTTGGTGTGCAAACGACTATTATTCAGTACTTAAAAGAACTGAACGTCGATTACTTAAAAATAGATGGTTCTTTTATTCGCTATTATGCCAACAATCCAGCCAATGTAATACTCTGCGAAATGCTTATGAAAGTGGCAGAGCTTTCTGGCAAGACTATGATTGCTAAACATATAGAGCAAGAGTCGGTTGCTAAAAGTTTGACTGAACTGGGTATCGAGTTCGCCCAAGGCAGCTTTATTCATGAACCTGAGCCACTAAGCAATTTAGATAACCCCTAGTTGGGATTATCTAATAAATTTCTTATTGATACCTAATATTGGTATCGAACCGTGGCATAAACGGCCCTAGATTCGCCTACAAAATAACGGTAACTGCCAAAACCAAAGTCGGCTCTTTCGGCATAATCTTCATCCGTGAGGTTGCTAACTCTGACACTGAAATTTAATGTTTCATTGAATGCCCAACCAGTTCGCAAATTAAGTAAGTTATGGCCACTATATTCAGCACTATTCTCTGGATTAAGATAATAATTACCTTGGTGCACCCATTCCAACTCTATAAAACTGCCTGAATCAGCGCGCCAACCGAGTTGTGCACTGCTCATATGTTCTGGCGCCGTATCTATTTCATTATCTTTAATGTCAATCTGACTTAGTGTCAGATTTGAATCGTACTGGTGTTTAGCAAAAGTACCGTTAGCAGACGCATAAAAATATTGCCAATGATAGCTTAGCGCCAGCTCTATTCCTCGATGAGAGGTTTCACCGTTACTGATATTTTGCCTATCAGTATCTTGAAAAATAAAATTATCTTTTTGCATAGAAAATAAGGTGACATCATAAAATATCGATTCAGTCTTGCCTCTTAAACCCAATTCAACCGAATTCAGATTTTCAGCGTCAAGTTCTGCCACTGTTTGGCCAGCTTGTAGCCTAAATAACTCTGTGGTTTGAGGTGCTCGGTATCCTGTAGAATATTGAGCGTAGAGTCGATTGTTATTAGTTAATGCGTAATTTGCATTAACTTGATATGACAATTCATCATAATCAACTATTTGGTCTTCAGGACGAGTAAATCGACAATTTTCGATACCTTGCGCGCATGCACTTCCGGCACTCAATCGGTTATCGTAATCATATTTAGTGTGTTCATAGCGAACCCCAGCACTGAGCATTAGCTGTTGTGTTGCTGTCCACTGGAGTTGAGCAAAAGGAGAGTAGACACTTGCATTCACCTCGTAATCATAATGAATACCAGCGGGTAAAGTAGGTGAAAACTCATCTGCTTGGGTCTCAGTCAATTGCCCTCGAGTATAATCAGCGTCAAAGCCACTCAACCAAATCAAGTCGCCGTAATCCTTTTGGAACTGTGCTTGCACACCAACACTCGAATGACTGTTATCTTCGATGGGTTGCCAAGGAAGATAATGCTGTAAAAACTGCATATCTGTCGACCTTATATAGGGCGTAATGGTAAAGCTTGTGGTGTCGTTTTCAACATAACTGATTTGACTATAAGCGCGCATCGACTGACTATCGCGAAACGCTTCAGGGTTAGGATTTTGTCTTTTAAGCGACGCATCTTTATAAACCTCGAATCCGCTAATAAAGCCAGCTGTTTCTTGGTTCAGATTAGTGACCGCTAGTACATTTCTAATCTGCCATTTACCGCCTTTATATTGATGTATCAGATTCACTTTTTGCTGGTCGTAGCCACTGTCCTGCAAATATCCTGCATCTTTTGTGACGTTGCCATATAACAAAAAACCATGTTGTTCACTCGTTGTCGACAAACTAAACATGCCACGAGCGTAATCATGAGGACCCAGACTCAAAGACACACTTGATTGCTCGGTATCAAAAGGATTAGGAGTCAGCACATTAATTACTCCATGCACTGCATTAGAGCCATACATAGTGCTTGCAGGGCCACGCAATACTTCAAGCGAGGATGCTTGTTCAGTATTGGCATCGAACAATTGATTTACGTTGCAAAATCCTGGGGCACGTAACGAAATACCATCCTGAGCAATAAAGATTGCACCACAGCCACCGGAACCAGTTAGCACCGGTGAACGAATAGCAGTTAGGTGTTCTTGACCATTGCCTCGACTGATCCAAGCGCCCGGTATCCGCACCATAGCTTGATTGATATGTTGCTGTTCTATCAATCTTAAACTTTCATCGTCTAACCAACTGATATTTCCAGCAACATCCAACACATTTTGACTAGCTCGTGAGGCTGTCACAGTAATCTTCTCTGTGGGTTGTTCTTGGCTAAAAACCGATGTACTCAATAGTATTAAAATGAGGTAACTAATATTTAGTTTCAAAAAATCTCCGAAGGTAAAAGTTTAAGATGAAATAATGGATTCATTTTAAGTCATAATAATTGGCATTCCTACGCACAAGATGTAAAAAAGTTTTCATCAGATAGGCCATAATATTTATTAAAGTCAATGCTGACTTGACTGAGTCAGTGCTCACATTAACTGATTATCAACTGTGTTTTGTTGCATGTTTTCTCTTAATTGAGATGGCAAAGTACCAAACATCAAACGAAACTGGCGGCTAAAATAGCTATGTTCAGAAAAACCACACCTATAAGCCACGTCAGCTATGGGTAATCGTGTTTCAATTAACATCCTCCGGGCATTTTCTAATCGAATTTCGTTGATAAATTGTTTAGGGGTTTTAGACAAATACTTTTTAAAACGTCTTTCTAGGGCGCTGACTGATATAAAGGCAAGTTTAGCTAAATCTTCAATTTTTAAGTCTCGATGAAAATTTTCTCGCACATATTCTACTGGTGCCTTTATCGCATCAATGCTTGATAAAACCTGTGATGCCTTAGATAACAAGCGGGTAAAACCATAAGAACCGATGATAGTATTTTGACTATCAAATAGAGGCCGCTTCGAAGTTGAGAACCAAGCAAATTCGCCAAACTTAAGAATATTCAATTCTAAACGGTCAGTGATCACATTGCCGCTCATCACACTTTTATCATCGGTGATAAATTGTTTGGCAATATGCGGTGGGAAAAATGCTAAATCTGACTTACCTAAAACTTGACTAAGTGAATGCATACCAATGTGCTCAACGAACATTTTATTGGCATAGACCACCCGACTATCGGTGTCTTTAATCCAAAAAATCACATCCGTTAGCAAATCAAACATGCTAAGAATTTGCTGAATACCAATCACATCTTGTAAAAAGGGGTATTGCTGAAGACTTTTATGTTCGGACATATAATAACGACTATTAAAAGGACCACGCCGAAATTATTGCATACAAGAGGGCATTTGTTCTACTCAAATCCACCAAATAAATGGCACTATAGATGTTAATTTAATGTTAGTAAATTTGTCATTAGCCGTAAGTCATGACTGGGCAACACAGTGGTAGATATCAATGTAGTCTTAGGCACAGGAGATTTGGGTATAGCGACTGTTATGGCAGAAGCCAAAAAACAAGGTATCCGTTATTTCTTTATCGAAGATGAATCATCTAGGGTGATATCTCAAGTTCCTGACAGTATTAAATATAAAATATTTTAGATACAACAACGCATTAAATTGCTGTATGTTGAAAGTTATCAAGCTCAGTCACTGCGGATTAAATACACGGCTTAAATTAGTCTTTAGGTATATTATTTAGCTTACGATGCTTCCTTTTTTACTTTTTAAATCATTGAGTTTAGTAAATAAACGGTACCCATGCATGGGTCATATAAAACTAGCTCTTTTAGTGATTTTTTGCTGTAATAGGGTCAGTTTAAAGTGATAAAGCCTATGACATGCAAATTGGTTGGCGCGAATTTATTAAAGGTCGATTTAAAAAGGCCTCAAAATTTCATTCCGTAGGGATCGAAATTGGAGTTGACGATTTTCACATTTCTACTTTAAAAAAAGTCAAGGGCAAACTTAACTGGGTAAAGCAACACTCTGCACCAATTGAAAATTGGCAAACTACTCTCAAAACTTACGTCGAAACGAATAATCTGAAAAATACCCAATGTAATATCGCCTTATCTATTTCAAAGTATCAATTTTTACAACTCGATAGGCCTGCTGTAGAAGACGCAGAGTTGAGCCAAGCCTTACAATGGACGGTTAAAGAGCAATTATTCAGTGATAACGAACTTGTCATTGATTATTTTGATTCCCCTGTAGCTGTTGCATCTTCTATCAAAAAATTAAATGTGGTTGCTGTAAGCAAGCGAGACGTGATAGAAATTCGCGATGGTGTATTAAAAGCAGGTTTAGCACTCAACATCATAGGTGTTGAAGAACTGGCAATCTGTAATCTTTTGACACCCAGTGATGACGCTGTTATCACTTTAAAACAAGAGTTGGGTGGACAGCTTAGTTTGAACATTGTTAAACGTAACCAATTGTTCTTTTCTCGACGTTTACGGGGTTATGAAAACCTGGCTAACTTTTCACAAGAAGAATTAAAAATGGGTGTAGTTGATAACTTAAGTCTAGAAATTCAACGCTCCATGGATTATTTTGAGAGCCAGTTACGACAAGCACCTGTAAAAAAAGTCTATATTTCTTTAGATACCATTCATCAAGATCCACTCGCCAACATGATAAAACAAGTAATCTTTGTTTCTGTAGAAAAATTCATACCGGATGTGATAACAGAAGATAGTATGCCAATTACCCCATCAAGCTTTGCTAGCTTAGGTGCAGCAATTGATAGCACAAGTTTGACTGCCTGATGAAAAATACCGTTAATTTTTATCGTCCAGAGTTTCATCCAACGTTACGTCTGCTAACTTTACCTAGTGTTATTGTGAGCTGGCTATTTGCGGCACTTATTTGCAGCTTATTGTACTTTTATGTGGCATTTAAACAACAACAGCTCGAATCTGAAATTTCCAATCTAGAACAAAATAAACAACAGCAAATAATATTAGTCAAAGAGCTACAAGACGTTATAGACGACCAGAAAGTTGATCCAACACTGCTTAAGCAAGTTGATAAAAATCAAAAACTTATGAGACTTAAAAAACGTTTATTAAGTAAACTATCTGGTCACGAGGAGCTGAAATCAAACAGCTTTTCGAAACTGATGATAGATCTTGCCAATCACCACCAAAGTGGGCTGTGGTTAACCCATATAAACTTAAATGGTAGAAGTGTTGTAATGGAAGGCGCTGCGACAGATTCTGCCGTAGTACCCAAATGGCTTAGCTCATTAGGTCAAACTGATTATTTTAGAGGACAAGAATTTTCCGACACTAGGCTCTATCGCGACTCTGAGCAACAACTCAATTTTATTATTTCAACAGGCAAAGAGTCTACAAATAAAAAGGGCTTGGATAATGAGTAATTCTTTGGAGCAGGAATACAAAAAACTATCGATTAAATTCCTCGATTTAAGTTTACGTGAACAAGTTTTAATTTTGTTTTGTGGCTTGGCTGTTGTGATATTAATGATGTACACCTTTTTATTAGAGCCCATGTTTAACCATTCGGAAAAATTACGACAAAACAGCATGGGTGACGCAACAGAGATCACAGTTTTAGTAGGCCAAGTGGCTGAATTGACTGAAAAAATTCAGGATGATGCAAACGGCCCAGTACGTGAAAGAATTAATTTACTGAAACGCCAGATTCAAAATATTAGCAATCAGGTAAAGGCACAAACGGACAATTTAGTCCCCGCTAATAAAATGACGGATATGTTAGAAAGTGTATTAGCTGGTAGCAAAGGATTAAAGTTAATCGAATTACAATCTATTGCACCTTTGCCCATATTATTAAATCAACCCGAAGAGGGTAAAGATGGCGAAGAGCCAATAGCTGGTTTGTATCGCCACGGTGTCACACTCGTTTTTGAAGGAAACTACTTCGATATTCAACGATACTTAGAAAAACTGGAATCATTACCATGGCAATTTTACTGGAAAAAATTTGACTACCTAGTCGGCGATTACCCAACGGCAAGTGTTGAGTTAGAAATATACACACTCAGTACCAACAAAGCTTTTATAGGGGTTTAGGGGCAGATGAAACAGTTATTAATACTATTATTCTTCGGCTTGGCTAACGTACAAGCAGAAACATTGACAGATCCGACAAAACCCAACCCAGATAAGTTGATATTTAATACTAACCAAGACTCAACAACTGCTATGACAACGGCGCTAAAATTAACCGCAATCATCCATAACAATCAAAATAAGCAAGCTATCATAAATGGGATAAGTTTTGCAGAAGGGCAACAAGTACAAGGATATAAAGTGATTTTAATCAGTATGAATCACGTGGTATTGGACGGTTCAGATGGTGAGAAGACACTATTTGTCAATAACAACAACATTAAAAAAGATGCAAATAATGGTTTTTAAGAAATTACTAATTTTGAGCATAACCTTGGCTATATGTTCATGCCAAAGTCCGCAAAAAACTAAAGCAGTGGCTCACTCCTTAGATTCTGCTATTGCCGAATATGAAAACGAAGACAAAAAAAATAGTCAACCTTTGGTAGATAATCAATCCCAGGTAGGCAGGCCTTTACAAATTGTCCCTGACGAAATCAACCAAGCCCTGTTACCCAATCCAAGCGATACTTTCAGCCAACTCTTCGGTGAATCAAAATATGATATTAATGCACAAAAAGTAGATGCGGCTGCATTTTTTAGTAGCATAGTCAAAGGCACACCATACAGTGTTGCTATCCATCCTGAAGTGACGGGGGAAATATCTTTAGACTTAAAACAGGTGTTACTTGCAGATGTGTTCGATTTAGTAGCTGAACTTTACGGTTATGAAATTCAACGGAAACAAAACATCTATCGTATTTTTCCTGCTGGCATGCGCACTGAAACCTTCGCAATTAATTATCTGCTAATGAAACGAGATGGCTCAACGCAAACAAGCATCACTTCAGGTGGTGTTTCACAAGAGTCTGGAAACAACATCAGTGGCAATAATTCTCAAAATGGCTTCAGTGGTAATTCTAGTAATTCGGGTGGCAGCAATAACATAGGTTCAGGGAGTAATAGCAACGGTACGAGTATCTCCACTCGCACCGAAACAGACTTTTGGGCTGAACTGCTAGCAACGTTAGAATCTATGCTTGGCAAAGGAGAAGGCAAAAGCGTGATGGTCACGCCTCAAGCTGGTTTGGTAACCGTGCGTGCAATGCCTAAAGAAATTAGGGCCGTTAAAGCCTTTTTAGATATATCTGAAGAAATCATTCAAAGACAAGTGATTCTCGAGGCCAGAATTATAGAAGTAGCACTTGATGATGGTTATCAACAAGGTATCAATTGGGGGCAAATTCTAGCTAACAGTGGTTCAACTGATTTTCAATTCTCTAACTCAGCGGGCACAATTGGCAATAGTATTAGTGCCGCATTAGGTAACGTCACTAGCTTATCGTTTATCAATAAAGACTTTTCTGGGGTATTGTCGTTACTCTCTACCCAAGGCAATGTTCAAGTGTTATCTAGCCCACGAGTAACCGCGATAAATAATCAAAAAGCGGTGATTAAAGTGGGAGATGATGAATATTTTGTTACCGATGTGTCTAGCCAAAGTACTATATCTAGCAGTACCACTTCTGTAGTGCCCAATATTGAGTTGACTCCTTTCTTTTCAGGCATTGCTTTAGATGTGACACCACAGATAGATGCAGACGGTATGGTATTATTGCATGTGCACCCTTCGGTAATTGAAACCCAAGAACAAGAAAAAATCGTTACCTTAAATCAAGAACAATTTGTACTGCCTCTTGCTCAAAGTAATATTCGCGAGTCTGATACTGTCATTAGAGCTAAATCCGGTGAGATAGTGGTGATTGGTGGATTAATGCAAACTATTATTTCTGAATCTGAATCAAAGACACCTTTACTTGGTGATATTCCAATTTTAGGTAACCTGTTTAAAAATAAACGAAACAGTGAAATCAAAAAAGAATTGGTGATTTTAATCAAACCAACTGTGGTGGGTAAAGACACTTGGAGACAGGAATTAAAACGTAGCAGAGATCAAATGGCAGATTGGCTGCACGTGGACTAAATCATGTATCTACAGCACTACGGTATTAAAGAATTACCTTTCACATTAACACCTAACACCAGTTATTTTTTTGGCCTGCCCAGCCATAAAGAAGCCATTCAAGTTTTATTGACTGCACTCAAAACCGGTGAAGGTTTTATTAAAGTCACCGGTGAGGTGGGCACAGGTAAAACCTTAATTTGTCGTAAATTGTTAAACGAATTACCCCCACACTTTGTCACCGCTTATATACCTAATCCATATTTAAACCCATGGGGACTGCGTCGAGCAGTAGCGAGTGAGTTAAACGTGGAGTTAACAGATCATTCAGATCAACAGGAATTTACACAGCGTATTCAACAGCGCCTGATACATATCCACCAAGAAAACAAAAGGGTCGTGCTCATCATTGATGAAGCACAAGCGCTACCCGTAGAAAGTATTGAAGCACTTAGGTTGATTACTAATTTAGAAACCGAATCACGTAAACTGTTACAAGTGGTATTGTTTGGCCAGCCAGAATTAAACGATAAGCTGTCTTTGCCTGAATTAAGACAATTAAAACAAAGAGTGACATTTTCCTATACTCTGCAATTGATGGATGCTGATCAGGTGTATCAATATGTAAAACATAGAATGAATGTAGCGGGGTATCGTGGAGGAGATTTATTCAACCGGAAATGTTGCTCTTTACTTTTTAAGGCCAGTAAAGGCACTCCACGAATAGTAAATGTGTTATGCCACAAAGCTTTAATGCTAGCCTATGGCGAAGGCTTGCAAAAAATCACTTCATCACATGTGAAACTAGCCATAAAAGATACCGAAGCCGCTACTCAAACTACCAACACTTTACTCATATCAAGTGTCGCTGTTTTAATTGTTATGTTAGCTTTAAGTTTTGCTTATTTTAGCTGGTTGGGGTTTTCTTTATGAGTGTAGTGAACAAAATGCTCAGGGATTTAGAAGCACGTCAGTATCAAACTGACGAGATAAATGCTGATTACCATGCACCCCAAAAAAAACCATCAAAGCTAATCATTTTAGTACTCTTAATATTGTCTATTGCAGCTATCATTTTTGCCTTAACAGATAAAAGACAGATGTTTGGTGTAGGTAAGAGTACTGACGTTACTGCCACTGTAAATAAGCAACCTTTGTCTCCTACATCACCCATAAAAAAAATGGCAATTCTCACAGAAACGCACCAAGGAAAAGGCCCAGTTCAGCCACAAATTGTGGCAACGCAACCTTCCAAAGATACGAATGTATTGGCTATAGCGGATACAGGCGTTACCTTAATAATGAAGGTTGCAGCTGACGAAAAACTATTGCCAAATCAACTTGAATTGGCCACAGAAACGCCCCTTTCTTTACAAAATATAAACAGCCCACAGAAACAACTACCCCCCCAAGACAGCAAAGAGCTCAAGATCCAAGAGGCCCCATCAGAAACATCAAGCTTTAGTATGACTGGCAGCAGTCAGGAAAAGAGTACCAGCAGTTTAAAGCAACGCATTGCCGAGAGCCTCAATAATGCTAATGTCGACTTGGCACAATCCTTATTACAGGAATTATTGGAAACTGAACCAGATAATATTAAAGCGAGAAAAAAATTAGCGTCATTGCTTTTTGCTCAGGGCAACTACACCCAATCTAGACAGCTACTCATTCAAGGTATTGAGTTACATCCGACCCAAAGTGATCTGAGATTGATGTTGGCACGATTATATATGGTTAAAAATGAACCTTCACTGGCCATGAATATATTGGCTGAATTTCAGCCTAGCAGAAACAACCAATCCGAATACTTAGCCTATCGCGCGGCTTTAGCCCAGCAATTAAAGCAGACAAAGCTAGCGAAGAAGGATTATCAAACCCTGACTCACATCGAATCTGATAATGCAAAATGGTGGTTGGGTTTAGCGATAGCTGAAGATCAATTGGGTGAAATGAATATGGCGATAAAGTCCTACAATAAGGCAAGCTCACTTGGCCAATTACAAGGTTCAGTAAACGAATTTATTCAACAACGTATGACAGTATTAGCGGGAACACCATGAAACCTAAAGTCAAAATACGCCTAGGCGATTTACTTGTTCAACAAGGTATCATCAGCGAAGAACAGTTAATACGAGCACTTACTGCACAAAAGGAATCAGGCCGAAAACTGGGCTTTATGTTAGTAGAGCTGGGTCTTGTGACCGAAAACCAGCTGCTGTCGTTTTTGTCACAACACTTAAAAGTACCTTTAGTCGACATCAGTAAACATAATGTGTCGGTAGCCGCAGTGAATCTGTTACCTGAAGTACAAGCTCGCCGGTACCGAGCTTTGGTACTTGAAGACAATGGTGACAGCTTACTAGTGGCTATGAGCGACCCAGCAGATCTAGCGGCGCTTGATGTTTTATCTGGATTATTACCCAAACCAATAAATGTCGCTGTAGTTAGCGATACACAACTGATCCTAGCCTATGAAAATTTTTATCGTCGTACCGAGGAAATTGCTTCTTTTGCCCAAGAGCTGGCTGAAGAATATCAAGATGAAACCGCGTTCGATTTTGACTCTGTCTTAGGAGGCGAGCAAGACACAGCCGTAGCTAGGTTATTGCAATCAATATTTGAAGATGCGATTCAAGCCAAAGCCTCAGATATCCATATTGAACCTGACGAAGCCTCGTTACGTATTCGGATGCGAGTAGACGGCGTTTTACAGGAAAACGTGATCCAAGAAAAAAATATTGCGTCGGCCTTAGTACTTAGGCTCAAATTAATGTCAGGACTGGACATATCAGAAAAACGTTTACCCCAAGATGGCCGAACAAGTATGCGTATCGACGGTCATACTGTCGATGTGCGGGTTTCAACTATGCCGATCCAAGCCGGCGAATCTGTTGTCATGCGTTTGTTGGATCAATCTGCCGGTATATTGACCCTAGACCAAACCGGTATGCCAAATAATTTATTGACCCGTTTTAGGCGTTTATTACGTCGTCCACATGGCATGATTTTAGTAACTGGTCCCACAGGCTCTGGTAAAACCACAACCTTGTACGGCGCATTAAGTGAATTAAATAAAGCCGCAACAAAAATCATTACTGTTGAAGACCCTGTGGAGTATAGGCTTCCAAGAGTAAACCAGGTACAAACTAATAATAAAATTGGTCTCAGTTTTTCAAAAATATTACGTACCACACTGCGCCAAGATCCCGACATTATTATGGTTGGCGAAATGCGCGACCATGAAACCGCTGAGATTGGGTTACGTGGCGCATTGACAGGTCACTTAGTACTATCAACTTTGCATACCAACGACGCGATCAGTAGCGCAGTAAGGTTATTGGATATGGGAGCACCCGGTTATTTAGTCGCCAGTTCATTACGTGCAGTAATAGCACAAAGGTTAATACGTAAAATATGTGAAAAATGTAGTGAGAATTATCAACTCAATACCGAAGAATTATTATGGATGAACAGCTTAGATAATAATCTTAACACCATCAAATTTAAGCGTGGGAAAGGTTGTCAAAGCTGTAACAAAACAGGCTATAAAGGGCGAATAGGCGTATTTGAATTGCTTGAAATGACCGAAAGCATGATGAACGCATTAAAAGTAAACGACACTGTCACCTTTTCTCAAGCAGCTCAACAAAGCCCGGGGTTTATTCCACTGGCCAAGGTAGCGCTGATGTATGCGAAGATGGGTATAACTTCGGTAGATGAAGTCCTTAAGTTAATTGAAATAGTAGCCGATGAGCGAGCAATCACTCAAACAGATATTAATGACACTATTGAAGAAGAGTTAACGCAGTCAGTGATAGCACAAAATACGGATCAAACGCCAAGTGATGCATCACCTAAATCATCTGGCTTTACATTTGAATTAGAGCCAAAGGATCAACCACCGGGAGGTGACGGTGGCACAGTTTAGCTATAAAGCCAGAAAATCCGGCGGTGAACTGGCTACAGGAGTACTAGAAGCGCCTGATGCTTCAACTGTGGCGCAAATTTTAACTGGACGTAGTTTTACCCCGATAGAAATCATCGAAAATAGTCAAGAGCAGGCTAATGAGATTTCACAAACATCGTTTTTTACACCCAAAATTACACTCGATGACTTAGTGATATTTTCTCGGCAAATGTATTCTTTAGCCAAGTCTGGGATCCCAATTCTACGTGCGGTAAGAGGATTAGCTGATACAACAAATTCCAAACGTATGGCTGTGGCTCTGAATGATGTAGCAGATCAACTTGAACGTGGACGCACCTTATCTTCAGCTTTAAATAAACATCCCCAAGTATTTGGCCGATTATTTGTCAGCATTGTACATGTTGGTGAAAATACCGGTAAGTTAGATGACGCTTTTTTGCAGTTATCATTTTATTTAGAGCGCGACCAAGAAACGCGAAAACAAATTAAAACGGCGACGCGTTATCCTATGTTTGTGATGATTGCCATTGTCATCGCTTTTGTGATCATGAATATCGTGGTCATTCCTATTTTTGCTGATATGTTTTTATCTTTTGGTGCCGAATTGCCGCTGATGACTCGTATATTGCTGGCCACCTCTGACTTTTTCATTACTAAATGGCCATATTTATTAATGGCCATTGGGCTTACAATCTTCACAATAGTGAGATATCTACGCACCCAAGATGGCCGTTATAAATGGGACAAAATCAAACTAAATTTACCTATAGTGGGTAGCATCTTTGAGCGTACTTTATTAGGCCGATTTGCCCGAAGTTTTTCTATGATGTTAGTCTCTGGTGTGCCATTGACCTCAGCGCTTAATTTAGTGGCAGAGGCAGTCAACAATGCCTTTATGTCCGAGCGTATTTTGAGTATGCGTAAGAATATCGAAAAAGGTGAAAGCTTGTCTAGGGTAGCCAGTAGCAGTAAATTATTTACTCCCTTAGTTTTACAAATGATCAATGTAGGTGAAGAAACAGGCCGAGTAGACGAATTATTAGCTGAGGTTGCGGAGTTCTATGAGCGAGAAGTTGATTACGACTTAAAAAGTCTTACTTCAAAAATTGAACCTATCTTAATTAGCATTGTGGCTGGCATGGTATTAATATTGGCTTTAGGCATTTTCACCCCAATGTGGGATATGATGGGAGCAATTAAGGGCTAACATTATGAAAAGAAATCAAGCAGCAGAAGAACGCAATCGGGGCCTATTTATCAACATCACTGTAGTAGTGGTATTTGTCAGCTTGATGGTAGGTTTTATCGTGTATTTAAACGATGGTTCCACCAACCTTAGGCGCGTCGCATTAGAAAATTTGGCGGAGCAATTTTCTACCAGCGTGAGTAATTCACACTGGCAGTGGCAGGGTGAAGGGCGGCCCCAGATCATTATGTTAATCACTTATGCAAATAGATTAGGGGAAAACAACAACTTAGTAGAGACAGAAAGAAAGCCTATCTTCATGAGTCACCTAGGTTGGCCAAAAGCCGAACCAACCTCGGAGGGTTGTGCAGACATATGGAATATGGTGTTAAATATTCCTATGGATATAGATGGCTTTAAGGTTTTTGCTGAATATTATGATGGGCTTAAACTAAGTAACAATGCACTAGACTCTGTTTGTCGATACCGATTATCCACTGGCCCATATTTCGAATACAGGGTGTTTTCGGGTCAAGTATTAAAGGTAAAACAATGACCTCACTTGTTAAAAATAGCACAAGTAAAAACCTTTTAGGAACAAAACCATGAGCAAAATGAACGGTACAATTGAAAAAAACACGCAACTTAACAGAATACAATGCGCTAACACTAAAAAGAGCGATTCGGGATTTACCCTGATTGAATTGGTTATTGTAGTAGTTATTTTAGGCTTATTAGCAGCAACTGCTTTACCACGTTTACTTGATGTTACTGCTGATGCTGAAGATGCAACTGTGGACGGTGTAGCTGGCGGTTATGCTACTGGTGTAGGGTTAGTTCGCGCAAAATGGGAGTTAGAGGGTCGCCCTAAAGAAAATAACGGTACTAATTTAACGTTTGTTACCATTGAAAGCATCCAGATAGGCATTGATCAAGATACAGGTTATCCCACAGGTCAACTAAATACCGACAGCAGCAGTGAAGATGACCAAATGAGCACCTTAGATTGCGAGAGTATTTTTAACTTGATCATGCAAAGTGCTCCAACTATATCTTCTGATTGGAACGATCGCCCATTTGAGGACTTCCGTTATTTTACTAATGTTAGGTCAGGTATAGGCTCGGGCGGCAATGATGTATGTTACTATTACCTTACTCAGACTGTCAAAAATCGTACTACAGAGCCAACTGATAACTTAGCCGGCAATGGTTTTATCTACGACCCACGGATTGGCCAAGTCATAGTATTTAGTAATAATTAGCAGCTACAGGTTTTTAGCGACGTACCTCAAGTTAAAGCAAAAAGCAAAAGCGGGTGGTCGGTGGTCGGCTCTCAGCTCAAAAAACATACTCAGGTATGAATAAGGATATCTAAAATAACGAGTGTCTAAGGGAGTTTTAATTATACAATGTTTCCATTAGATTTAATAAAATCAGGCCCTAGGTCTATAAGCAACCCTTTGAGTATTAATATGCAACAACAACAACAACAACAACGTGGCTTTACATTAATCGAATTAATTATAGTGATCGTGATATTAGGTATATTAGCGGTAACCGCTGCACCTAAATTTATTGATATTCAGACTGATGCGAAAAGTAGTACAGTAAAGGCAGTCGAGGGAGCTGTGAATTCTGTAAGCTCAATTGTGTATGCTAAATCTTTGATTGCAAGTCAAACTGCGAGTACAGGCTCAGTGCAGGTTAATGGTGTCACTACTGCTGTAGTCTTTGGGTATTTAGCGGACAGTGTAGATTTAACAACCTTGTTAGATATAGGTTCAGACATGCTTCCAGTTTTTGAGTCTGGAACCGGTGGAGCCGGTGCCGCAGGGGTGCCAGGTGATTTAACTTCTGTTATTAGATTTTATGGCTTTGTCGATACTGCATTTGACTACTCCGATTCACCATTATCTGACACCGGGTGCCTGATTGTGTATACAGAAGCAACAAGCGCCACTTCACCTGCTACAGTAGAAACCTCAACTGGCGGTTGTTAATCCCAAGGTTAAAGTGTTAGACGTGGGGGGTTAATGCTCCCACGTCTAAATATGTATGAGTCGTATCATCCGAAAGTGGGCATTATGTTAAATAGACAAAGTTGCCCATTCAAAAAAAAAGGTTTTACGCTTGTAGAGCTGATAATCGTGATTATCTTGATCAGTATTTTGAGTGTTACTGTTTTCAGTCGTTTTTCTGGCACCTCAGGTTTCTCGGAATACACTTACCAAGCAAGATTAATATCTGCCCTACGTAATATGCAAACTCGTGCGATGCACGACACACGAGATGAATACTGCTTTCAAATCAACTTTGACAGCGCTACCCCAGCCTTTGGTCCACCGACTCTAAGTTATACAACGGGTGCCTCTGTTGATACCTGTCAAACTAGTATTGATTTTACCAATGCCGAATACCTGACCACCAGCGCTACTGAAATGACAGGTGCTGATGTTAGCCTGTCAACACTATCCAGTTCAACACCACCCAGTTTTAATTTCATCGCTTTTAATAGCTTGGGGCAACCTGTTGATGCGATTGGGGAGCTCACTTGTAGCACCCAATGTAAAATTATCCTAACAGGTGAGTCAGCGGTATCGGTATGTATTGAGTCACAGGGGTATATTCATGCTTGCTAATAAAGTATCGGGTTTTACCTTGATAGAACTGGTGATTGGCATAGTGGTATTTTCTATTGCCTTAGTACTGTTTACATCGTTAATTGTGCCCCAAGCAATACGCAGTGTTGACCCAATATTTCAAGTGCGCGCGACGGAGTTAGGCCAATCCCTAATGAATGAAATTACCAGTAAGTCTTTTGATGAAAAGTCTGATCGTACTGGTGGTGCAACCCTTTGTAATGCAACCTGCATTGGCAGTATCAACTTAGGCCCTGATGACAGTGAAAGTCGCACTACTTTTGATGATGTAGACGATTATCATGGCCTCAATGTGTCTAACGGTAATATAAAAAATAGTTTAGATGAAACTACGGTGCTAGATGGCAGCAATTTATATCAAGGGTTTAGTTTACATGTGAGTGTTGTTTATGACGCAGCTATGGATGGCACAGCAGATACAGTGGTGGGTAACACTAAGCTAATTACCGTGACAGTCACGACTCCCAACGATGAAGATATTATATTTTCATCGTTTCGGAGTAACTACTGATGACAAGCATTACCAATGTAACAGCAAAAGGGTTTACACTCATTGAACTGGTAACTGTGATCATAGTTTTAGGTGTGGTGTCGGTGGGTATATCAGGCTTTATTCGTACCGGTGTACAAATTTATGCTGATGTTACTGAGCGTGATCAGCTCTTGGGAGATAGTCGTTTTGTGGTAGAACGTATCAATCGCGAATTACGCATAGCGATCCCCAATAGCGTACGTGTTAAAGCCAATAATGCCGGCAGTATCCAGTGCCTTGAATTTGTGCCTTCAGCATGGGTCAGTTTCTATACCAGCTTATCTGTTTTGCCCGCTTTATCGACAACGGCTAGCATAGTAGAATTTGCTAACAATGCTGCCAATTTCAGATTGAAAACCAATGATTTTGCCATTGTTTATCCCACATCAAACGTCGATGTCTATGACGTAAACAACAACAAACGAAAAGTCATCACAGCTTGCACTGTGAATGTTAATGAGGACTGCAACGAAGATGTGGATCCTAATGGTATTGCTAAATTAACCGTCAGTGGCGCCTTTGAAGACCACTCACCTGCCTCACGTTTATACATAGCCAGAACAGCCGTGAGTTATTGCGCCCATTCCAGTGGTGAGATATATCGCATAGAGGATAGTATCAACACAACACAAACCGTTTATTCTTTTGGCACATTAATGGCCGAAAACCTTAAAAATGATTTTACTCAGTCAAATGAAGCGCCTTTTAGAGTATACGAAGCAACCTTGTCTCGAAATGGCTTAGTGAATATTTTATTAGCCTTTGAGCGAAACGAAGAAATCATTAACTATTCTAACGAGGTACATATTCCAAATGTACCTTAGATGTTACCCACAAAATTTAACAGCAACACCCGGTTCACAACGTGGCAGTATGCTAGTAATAGCCCTATTTGTTATTATCGTTTTAGGCCTTTTAGGGCTCACCATGACACGGCTGTTGTCATCGACGTCAGAAACGATTATTCATGAGGTACTCGGGCAAAGAGCCATAAACGCAGCCAAATCTGGCATAGAGTGTGCCGTGGCAGCAAAGTTTGGTGCAGGCTGCAGCAACCCTGTTGCCAAAAATCTTAGTGGTGTAGCTGGATTAGAAAGTTGTAGTTACAGTGTGGCAGAAACCCCACCTAAGACCATTACAGACGGCGGCAAAGCATTTACCTATTTGACCTTTACTAGCACCGGGCAATGCACCGCGGGTAAGATAAACGTGACACGTTTTGTGTATATTGATGCGATGATATAGGGGGAATAGCCGTGAAAATACTTATCTCCTTTATAATTGGTCTATTTAAGTTTGGCCATGAGTTTGAAACTCTCCAGTGTAGTGACTATGCAACATATACTTATTACCGTTTTGAAAATACCCGTTGCTACCAAGCAGATAGAGACTGGTCAGTAGGAGATAAATTTTGATGCATTACAATAGTCAAAAACTGACTTACTTGCGAATACTGCCTATCCTGTTGGTCTGTTTAAGTGGAAACGTTTATGCAGCGATTAGCGACTACTGTGAAACTACCTTCGTAGATGGTGCAACTGCCCATGGTAACGGTAAAATAGAAATTGGTGACTCTCCAACAATATATAACAATCCTGATGGTTTTCTAGCCGCAAATAAAGAAAAAGATATAGAAAAGCTAAACTGTGATGGTTTTGGGGCGTGTCAAATTTCGGGTACGGCGACAGCCCCCCTTAATTTAGGTGATTTCATAGAGAGTACAAATGATAACAACAACGTCGATGTCGATTCCTCTTCAGTCACAGTAGGTGGAACCTCAGGCCCTTATACAGGAAATAACTTTGGCACCATCAATGTTAATAACGGCGGCATACTGACTTTTAGTAGCGAGCATAACCAATACCGAATCAAGGAAATAAATGTTCTAGAAAATGGTAATGACGCAACCTTGAATTTAACCCCAGGAGATTATTATATTGAAGAAATTGAAACTTATGAAAATACCATTATCAATATAGTTGGCTCAGGAGAGGTGCGTATTTTTTTAAGGGACCATAGCGACTTTGAAGGCAATACTCGTATCAACATTAATGGTAATGCAGGCCAATTATTGATATATGCTTATGGCAAACTCCATTTCAAAGGCAGTACAGAAATCAACGGTCTTGTCTATTCACAAGACGAAGTCGAGTTTAAAGATACCACAGTGCTCAATGGAGCCGCCTCTGCCGGAGATAAGTTAAAAATAAAAAATAATGCCAATATTTATTATAGCTGTGGTGCTAGTGAGCCTGCCCCAAATCAATGTGATGCCGTATTTCCTGATGGGGTATCCACACACAGTCTCGGAGGGACAATATCTTTTGGATACAATAGCCAATTGTTTGGGAGTGATGACAATCAGCTTGCAACCAATGACGTTAGCAAAAATGGTGGTTCAAACGTCAATACCTGTGACACGGCAGACTGCGTAGCAACAGGCATAGCCTCAAATGCTGTATCGAATGTTACCTTTCAGACCACTTCTAGCTCAGATGATGTTCCTGTGAACTGGAAGGAAGCAGTCGTTGTGGGCAGTGGCAGCTTTTGTGGTACTGAATTCAACGATATCAATCCCGGTTACGCTTCAAGAGCCAGTATTACTTTTTCAGCAACTCCTTCTCACTGTGATCCCGATGAGCCAGCTACTCCCAATGAGTATTGGGTAGATACGTTGGTGTTGGGCTCTGAAAACACGTTATATCTGCAAGCTGGCGGCATATACTGGATCAATCAACTTACCATGGGGAGTCAAGCAGATATTATTGTGCAAGGCTCGGGTACCGCGCTTATTTATGTCAACCAAAGCCTCACTTTCCCCTCTCCTGGCCTGATTAATTCGCCGTCAAATAATAATACGGGTGATGCAAGCAAATTGGTGATGTATGTGTTGTCTGATGTCACCTTTAATAACAACAGCACGTATACTGGTAGCTTGTATGTGGAAGGAAATCTAATACTAGACTCCAGCAGTTACGCATTTGGTGCAATCAGCGCCGCCGACATCCAGTTAGGCTCGGATTCTACCATCACCTATCAAAGCGGTGAAATTGCGGATACTAACTTTATGGGTATGTGCGACGTATTCGCACCTTTATTAGAATACCGCTTTGATGAACTAAGTTGGTATGGCACGGCAGGTGAGTTAATAGACAGTAGTATTAATTCCCTAAACGGGCAGTCAGTTGGCGGAACGCTTAGCGAAGATGCACAATTATGCACAGGCGCTACTTTCGACGGTGTGAATGACCACTTTGTAGTGCCGCCAATATCAACCGACTTCTCAAGTGGTTTTTCAGCAATGGCATGGGTTGATTTTGGCAGTACTAATGAATGGGAGAGAATTTTTGATTTTGCTAATGGCGCAGCAAACAACAATATCGTTTTCACACGTAAAGGAACTTCTAACCATTTAGTCTTCGTAATTTACAATGGCAGTGCTAGTTGCGGTAACATTCAAGCCAATCACGGTATTGTATCTGGTCGCCACCACTATGCAGTGGCTGTCGCATCTGATGGCACTGTGGTTTTATACCGCGATGGCGCCGCGATAAAATCCGGTACCACTGCATGTCAGCCGCCCAATGTGACTCGTAACATTAACTATATTGGTCGCTCAAACTGGGATGATGAATATTTTGAGAGCGAAATAGATGAACTAAAAATATTCGATTCGACACTCACAGCGGCGAATATTTCTAACATTTACAATAACGAAAATGCAGGTAACAACTACGATGGCACTGCGCGTACCTGCCCCATAATTGCCTGTGGCACGTTAAACGCCGTTGGTATTAAAATTGGTAGTGGCGGTGGTAGCAGTGCCTCTCAAGTATATACAACAAGTGAAGCGTTAGCCATTCATGCTGCATGGCTAACTGCAAGTTCGCCTGCGACTGGTTCAATAAATACAGGCAGTGACACTTATAATGTCACTGCAAGTGGTTCAAACTCAGTTGACCGTATTGACTTTGGTGGCGCAAGTAACAAATTTGCAGGCACATTACCTTATCCCGGTGCTGATGCGGGTGTCAGTGGTGACCATTTTTTAGTGCATACTTCAGGAACGCTCAGTCTACCAGCAGGTGATTACACTATTTTTGTTGAAAGTGATGACGGTTTTAGTTTTGTTATAGATACACTTTATGGTGACACTGTCACATTTAACAAAACCCGCCCTTCAGAAGGCGGTGCAAGCAATGAATTACGGTTTGAAACCCCAACTGGCAATTCAAATACGGGGGGGTCTTTTACCTTAACTCAAGACTCTGTGTTTGATATATCCGCAATATTATTTGAACAGGGTGGTGGTGACTATTTGGAAATTTCTATTTCCAATGATATCCGCACTTATGCCCCGCCTTCAGGTTATGAAATTCTGCGTCACGATGCTCTTAACGAAAAAGTAAAGTTTGGACAATGTGCTGTTACCCCCCAAATAGACCATTATCGTATTGAGCATGATGCTCAAGGTTTTACTTGTGAGGCTGAAACCGCCATCATCAAAGCCTGCGCAGATTCAAATTGTGACACTTCATACGATCAGGACACGACCATAACCTTGTCAGACTTGGGTCTAGCGGGTGATGGCTGGATGAGCGGCAATGCAATAACCATTCCGGCGGGTACAGACATCCCCATCACTTTGAGTATCACCGATGAGCGTAGCGTGAACTTCTCTAAAACCAGTGCTAATCCAAACGTGGACTTACGCTGCTTTAATGGCAGTACTGAAACCTGCGATATGACCTTTTCAAATGATGGTTTCGAACTTTATGGGGCCAGTATCGGTGACTCTTTACCCGACCAAAAGGCGGTTGATGACTTCAAAGATGTCAATTTACGGGCCGTTCGCAGTAATAATAAT